>DCWO01000163.1 GCA_002328865.1 Dehalococcoidia bacterium UBA2160
TCCGAGGAAATCTCCCAGCTCTTATACCAAACGCTTCGGATAAGACCACAATGTAGCTAGACGTTGTTCAAGACTTCGCCCACTCTTGATCCAGATTAACTTCTGGGTGAGGTGAAAAATGCGTGGGCGACCGTTTGAAGTGGCTTGGCATGGAGAAGATACGACCGAGGCGCTGAAGGCAGTGTATCGAAGAGAGCGTGACATCGAGTTGCGAACGCGGCTGCATGGCCTGTGGCTGTTACGGTCGGGGCGGCGACTCTCCTCGGTAGCGGCAACAGTTGGTGTCCACTACCGAACTGTACAGACGTGGGTAGGTTGGTATCGAGAAGGAGGCGTGCCGAAAGTCCTCTCGCACAAGATGGGCGGCAAGGGGCAACAGCCGTTCCTAACCGACGAGGCCGAAGAGCAGGTCGCCGAGGAGGTTGCCACAGGGCGGTTTCGAACGGCGGGAGAGATCAGGGACTGGATCGCCGAGCTCTACGGGGTAACATACAAGACAAGCAGCATTTACAGTCTGATGAGTCGGCTCAAGTGTGCCCCCAAGGTACCCCGTCCGATGCATGCCAAGGCGGACCAGGAGCAGCAAGCCTCCTGGAAAAAGGGGGGCTCCAACAGGCTCTCGCACAGGCCGGAGTGACACCTCAGACTCGGCTTGGATTCGCCGATGAGATGCGAGTAGGGCTGCGCGGTATGGTGCGGCGAGTCTGGGGGCGCCGGGGCGTGAAGATACGCCAGCGTCTCCAACTGGTCTATGAATGGCGATATCTGTTTCTGGTGGTAGACGGCCAGAAGGGGACGCTTCATTGGTCTTGGATCGACTCCATGAAGGCTGAGATGGTAGGGGCTGCGGTGAATGGTCTCAAGCAGCAAACCGAGGTGGGGGCGGTGGTATGGGACGGAGCGTCGAGCCATCGGGGTGAGCTTGTGCGCGGCGTGGGCCTGCCGTTGATCGGACTGCCTCCGTACAGCCCAGAGCTCAATCCGGCGGAGCGGGTATTTGAGGAGGTGCGCCGGTGGATCGAGGGAATAGTGTACCGGAGCATTGACGACAAGGTGAAGGCTGTGGAGGACTTCCTATCTGAGATGGAATCAGACCCTAATCGGGTACGAAGCCTCGCCGGTTGGCAATGGATCGATGAAGCTGTCGAGCACCTTCCCGCGCTTCTTGCGGCGTGATCCGACCGCATTGGTATGAGTAGAACGCTACGGTTCGCGCGTTTGAAGCATTTGCGTATACCGATTTGCCGTAGCCAAACGAACCGGCCCTATCCTCATGGCCCACCGCCGATTCTTGCAGGCCAAGCCACAAACACAGGCGTCGGAAGTGGTCATTAGCGTCTACTCGACCTTCGAGTTTGCCGCCCAGCCCACAAGTATTGAAGTCTTCAATATAGAGTACATTGGTTTTCTGCGAGCCCTTTCCTTGACCTAGGATCTCAATAGCGTTCCTTTCGGATAACCCTAGCGTCTCCAATCGCGGCAGCGGCCCCTCTTTCAAGCCGAGCCCCTCGGATAGCTCCTGCAATTCTGCCCCGCCCACACTTCGGAGTCGGAATCGCACCAGGACGGTCTCTCCTTCGAGCTCAGCGTCGCAGCTATTTTGGACCGCTTCTCTAGCCAGCGCGTATTCCTTCCTCAACCCGGATCCGCTCAACGGATTGAGCCAGGCTTCGGACGCAGAGCCTCCCATCACTGGGACTTTTTCAAAAACCCAGGATAGTCCACTCACCCGTATCCCCCTTCTCGGTTTCACTCACGTACCCACACGTAGGCGGCAGTTCCTGTCGGCCCTGCCCGATCAAGCTACTTGATATGAGAGCACTGCTCCGGCAACGCACGGCTTGGCGCATCCGATTCAATCACATCGCCCAACAGGGCTGAGCGTTTCTATAACGAAAACACGGCGGTGCACAAAAAAGCGATCAATATCCGATTCCTCTGTAGCCTATGTTTACGACTCTTTCGGACGGGGTTCAACTCATTCTACGCTCAACTGATGGGGTATCCACGTTCAACGTCTATTGTCACCCTGATCGGGAGTTCTTCGACTATCATGGCGGATTATATTCCTTGGAATCACCCAAGGCAAGACCCGGGCGGGCGACAGCGCACCCCTGACGCTGCTCCACTTGACACCCGCTGCCTGCTTTCATAGGCTACGCCTACCGGCCCCGGTGCGAGCGGGGTCGGGGCAACATCGCATTCTAGGAGGTTTGCCATGGCTGAGTATGAAGGCATGCTGGCGGAGACGGTGCAGTTTCAGGGACACAATGGTGACCTGATCGCCGGGTATCTGGCTCGCCCGCTGGGCGAAGGGCCGTTTCCGGGGGTGATCGTGATCCACGAGGTGTTCGGTCTGACGACGCATTTCAAGGAGATGACGCGCAAGTTCGCGGGGGCCGGGTTCGCGGCGATCGCTCCGGACCTGCATCATCGCGAGGGTCCGGGCGACATCGAGGAGGTGGCGGCAGCGGTTCGCGCCATCGGCGGAGTGCCCGACGCTCGGACGATCGGCGACGTCGGTGCCGCGGCGGACTTGCTGCGCGCGCTGCCGTACTCGAACGGCAAGGTCGGCGTGATCGGCTTCTGCTCGGGCGGTCGCCAGACGTATCTCGTGGCGTGCAACATCCCGAGCCTCGACGCGGCGGTGGACTGCTACGGCGGTCGCGTGGTCGCGGGTCCGGACGGTCTGAGCGAGGGCCAGCCCAAGGCGCCGATCGACATGACGGGCGACATGGAGGTCCCGCTGCTAGGCTTGTTCGGCGAGGAGGACGTGAGTCCGTCTCCGGAGCAGGTGACGATGATCGAGCAGGAGCTCCAGCGGCAGGGCAAGACGTACGAGTTCCACATGTACGAGAACGCAGGGCACGGCTTCTTCGCCGACTACCGTCCGAGCTACCGGCAGCACGCCGCGGTCGACGGTTGGGAGCGGGTGCTGGCGTGGTACGAGAAGTACTTGGGGTAGGGGAGCGGGTGGTTCGACAGGCTCACCACGAACGGACTAAACAGGTTCCGACATGGCCGGGATCCCGATACGTCGGGACTCACCACGAACGAGATCTTGCTACACTCCGTTCGCCCGGAGCTTGTCGAAGGGCCCCACCGAACGGCGTTCGTCCCGGATTCATCGTCACCTGCCGACCCAACCGATGCACGCGGCAAGTCGAATCGCTCTTGCGTCCCTGCTGTCCCTTCGGTCCCTTGCGGGCACGCACATCGACACGTGACGGAGTAACCAAATGAAACTGAAAGTGCTCGACCACGACATGCTGGTCGCCCTGAACGAGCGAAGCAGAGACGCTGGCCGCAGAGAGAACATCCGGCCAGAGCGGTTCGATGTCCATCCAAGGCCGCACTACCCGATCAACGCCGAGTTGGAGCACGAGTGGAACGGAGTGCCGGACATGCGCGTGTGCGTGGTGCTGAACATCCGCGCTGGCCAGACGTTCTGGCTCGACGTGACGCCCGCGGAGTTCGCCGCGATCCCCGAGGTTGACGTGTCTGAGCTCGAGTGGGAGGCGGTGATGTGCACGGGGAACCCGCCGCGAGGGCCTTAGGGGCACGGTCCAAGCCCGTTCGCACTGAGCCTGTCGAAGTGTGCGCCGCCATCCGATGCCCCGCCCCAAGGTTTGTTGGCCCGCCCTCCCGCCCCGAACGTTGTTCGCATTGCCCCTCCACCCCGACGAACGCGGTGATCGCTAGACGGTGATGTTCTCGCCTGCGCTTGTTATCATCGATCATCGTCCCTGGCGTCCCTTCGGTCCATTTTGGCGGTTCTGTGAGACAATCACCGATATCGTCCAATCCGCGCAACATCCGCCATCAGTCGAGAGGTGAACATGGGACCGAGACTTGTCGATCATCTGCTTTATGAGCCGGAGGACAACGGGATTCTCTGGATCAGGTTCAACCGGCCCGAGCGCATGAACGCGATCCTGGGCTCGTCCGAGGAGAACGGCACCGTGGCCAAGGTCGGCGAGTATATGCGCGCCGGCGACGACGATCCCAACGTGCGCGTGATCGTGCTCACCGGAGTCGGTCGCGGCTTCTGCGCCGGCGCCGATCTCAAGGGAGGCGTGCCCGACGACGTCAAGGGCGAGAACTTCGTCGGAAACCGCAACATCGTCGAGGGCACGGACGCGAGCCGGCAGCGGTTCTTTCACGGTTTCACCAAGCTCCACAAAGACATCTCTCATATAAGGAAGCCGACCATCGCGATGATCAACGGCCCCGCGGTTGGCTCGGGGATGGACATGGCGCTGCACTGCGACATCCGCATCGGCTGCGAGCGGACTCGGTTCGTCACCTACCAGCAGGTTGGCCAGATCATCGAGAACGGCGGCAGCTACTATCTGCCCAAGATCGCTGGACTCGGCCGGGCGCTGGAGTTCGTGTACACCGGCCATCTCGACGCCCAGCGCGCCTTCGAGTGGGGAGTGCTCAACCGGTTGGTTCCGTCCGACGAGCTCGAGGCGACGACGCGGCAGCTCTGCGCCGACATCATCAAGGCGCCGCCGCTGGTCCAGTGGGTCAGCAAGCGCATAATGCGGTCGGCGCTCGACTCGACGCTCGAAACCACGATGGTGCTGACATCGAACGGCTCCGACATCCTGGCCAGCTCCGAGGACGCAACCGAGGCCCGCCGAGCGTTCATCGAGAAGCGAGCCCCGGCGTTTAAAGCCCGATAGCGGGACGGATGAATTTCCGCCGTATACCGTGGAGGCCGGCGCGCGTCGGGCTCCTGAAACTATGCGTCATCGCGGCCGCGGTCGTTCTCGTCCTGGCTGTCGGCGTTGTCTTCGCACAGGGAGTTTCGCCGTCAGAAACGTTGTTGCTGCGAAGCGTGATGCCCGATGCCGACGCCTTCACCGAACGGCAGGGAGGCCCGCCGGTGTTCCGCGGATATCGCACTGACGTAGGCAGCGGCGAGCGCGAGCTCATCGGCTACGCATTCTTGACCTCTGACATTCCGCCGGAACACGACGGCTACAGCGCGCCAATCGAAGTGCTCGTCGGAATGGACCTGGACGGTACGCTCACAGGTGTCAGAGTCGGCCGTTACCGGGAGTCGATAATCCGGATTTGGGGCGATTTCCTGCGGCGTCCAGGCGTGCAAGAGCAGTTCACCGGCAAGCGCTTCACCGATTCGTTTCGCGTCGGCGAAGATGTCGCCGGCATCACACGCGCAACGATTACGATGCGCGCCATGTCTCGCGGCATCCGCGATTCGGCCTGGCAGGTCGCACAGGAGTACCTCGACCAACCTGACGGCTCCGGCGGGACCGGGATTCCCGCGATCGGCGACTCCGCGTTGGATCGATCTTCTTCAGTTGGGGGAGATTTGCTGTCGCTTGAGGAAGGCGCGCCTCCGTTTGAAGACGACCAGTCGTTGCTGTCCCGAACCATTTCGGAAACTCCTCCCATGCGAGTCGTGGCCCTCGGGATGTTGTTCGCATTTGCCATGTATGCCTTTTGGCGCAAGGACAGGTTCATGCGATGGACGACGCTTGTTGCAACGGTCGCTTATCTTGGCTTCATCGACGGCGGTTTCTTGTCCATATCCCACGTTGCCAACTCGATTGCCGCAGGCCCTTCGCTGTTCGCCCGCGACCTCCCGCTGTTGATGTTGGGCGCCTTCACGGTCGCAACTACGGTGATCTGGGGCAGGATATTTTGCGGCTTACTATGCCCGTTCGGGGCGTTCCAGATATTGATCGCCAAAGCGGTTCCGCGCCAGTATCAACGACGCGTGCCACAGGCGATTCACGACCGAGCAATCTACGTCAAGTACGCGGTTCTGGCGGCAGTCCTCGTTCCGGTTTTGCTGCAGTCCGACGTCAGCGTCTTCCAATACGTCGAGCCGTTCGGCACGATGTTCTTCGCCGGCGCCTCATCTACGTTGATGGCCATCCTGTTGTTGACGCTCCTGGCTTCGGCCGTCGTCCCGCAATTCTACTGCCGCTACGTATGCCCGCTGGGCGCGGCGTTCGGTCTCGCCACATTCGTCACGCTGTCGCGCATCAAGCGTGTGGACCAATGCAGCATCTGCATAGTCTGTGAGCTCAGGTGTCCCACGAGCGCCATCCGAGGCTCGGAGATCGACTTCAAAGAGTGCATCAGGTGCGATGTCTGCGACGTAAACTTGATCGAGCGATCCGGATCGTGCCGTCACAGCATCGAAGAAATTCGCGGGCGACTCAAGAATTGGCAAAGCGCGCCGAATTAGGAGGTCCGGTTGGCTGACATTCTGCGGCGCCAAATGCCTCGACGCCAGTTCCTTCGGATCACGGCGATCGCGGGCATTTCGATGGCGCTCGGCGGAGGACTGATGCGTGAACTGCTGCGTAACGCGGGCCTCCGAGAGGTGACCGAAACGCGCACGCGCATGGCGACACCGGTCACGTTGACGGTCGTGCACTCCGACGTGTCCGCGGCACGCGGCATCGTGTCCGAGACGTTCGGCGAGATGACCCGGTTAGAGCGCATCCTGAGTCGCCACAGGCCCGATACTCCTGTCTCCATGCTGAACAGGTACGGATTCGTTGAGGAGGCGCCTGCCGAACTGATCGAGGTGATAACAACTGCAATCGAATACTCGGCGATGACTGGCGGCGCGTTCGACGTTACGGTGCATCCGTTGGTCGACTTGTATGCGTCTTCGTTTGCCCAAACCGGAATACCTCCCGCCGATCAGGCGGTGGAACACGCCGTCTCACTCGTGGACTACCGAGAGGTCGTAGTGGAGGGTCGCGGCATCACATTGACGCAACCTGGGATGTCGATCACCTTGGACGGCATCGCGAAAGGCTTCGTCGTCGATCGCGCGGTGGCGACGTTGAAGAGCCTCGGCAGCGAGCGCGTGCTTGTGGACGCCGGAGGCGATTTGGGGTCACTGGGCGCGGGATCTGGCGACGAGGGTTGGTCCGTCGCTATTCAGCATCCCCGTTCGCACATGGGGGCGCTCGGCTTGGTGCGACTGAGCGGTCAATCCGTTGCCACATCGGGCGACTACGTCCAGTACTTCACGCCAGACAAACGATACCATCATATTCTGGACCCGCGGTCCGGCAAGCCTCCCGAGTCGACGAGCTCGGTGACCGTTGTCGCTCCCACGACCATGGCAGCCGACGTCATGTCGACCGCCGCATTCGTCCTCGGCGCGACAGACGGCCTTCAACTCATCGACAGGTCGCCGGGCGTGGAGGGTTTGGTCGTCACGAAGACACAGGAAATCCACCGATCCAGTGGGTTGAGGTTGCACCCGGTTTAAATCCGGCACGCGCTCGGTCTTTGCCTCTGCGCCAGACAACAAAAGCGCACGACGCTTTGCTCGCTCCTCATCGCGTTACAACCGACCAATGTCCCGGCCTACGTTGACGAGCGATGTCGCGTGGGTTATGTTTGGGGCCACACTGGAGAAGTGTGCGGTGAAGGGTAGGCCTGTGAAGAAGGCCAAGCCCACCAAATCTTCGGTGCTCTGGCCCTTCAGGGCCATGCTTGAAACGCAACACCACCAGCAACAAATTTCGGCTAGCTAAGCAGAGAGGATGCCCCATGGACTTCAAGAGGCGTTACACGCCGGAGCAAGAAGAGTTCCGAAACGAGGTGCGGACGTGGCTCGCGGAGAACGTCCCCACCGACCTGAAACGGCCGCTGGAGTCCAGCCACCTTGATCCCGAAACCTGGGACAAGGTCCAGGTGGTGCGACGTGCGATGGGAGTCAAGGGCTGGCTCCACCCAACGTATCCGACCCAGTACGGCGGCGGCGGCTTGTCCTCCGACCACGAGGTCATCCTCCAAGAGGAGCTCGAAAAAGTCGACATGCCCAAGGTTTACGACAACACGCTCGACTTGCCGGCGCTCATGGTCTGGGGCACCGAGGAGCAGAAGCAGGAGATACTGCGGCCCCGCCTCCTGGGCGAAACAGCAGGGTGGCAGCTCTTCACCGAGAGCAGCGCCGGATCCGACCTGGCCAGCTTGCAGATGCAGGCGGTCCGCGACGGAGACGATTGGATTCTCACCGGCCAGAAGGTGTTCGTGGGCGGAGACGCGGGCTACGCCGATGAGTCGACCAAGGTTCCGGATTCGAACCAGATGGGCGAGCTGTTCACGTTGGCGGTGACCGACCCTGACGCCCCACGGCATCGGAACATGGGCTACTTTATGGTCCCCGGCGGCGCGGAAGGGATCACAGTGCGCACGCAAGACCTCCTGGTCGGTCAAGGCAAGCGTCAGATCTTCATGGACGGCGTTCGGATTCCGGCGACGCGTCTGATCGGCGGCGAGACCCAGGGCTGGCAGGTCGCGCAGACCACTCTCGAGATCGAGCACGGAGGCGGCGGAGACGTAGTGCCTCGCAGCAGGACGCTCGAGAAGTTCCTGAAATACGCCCAAGAGAAGGGCCTCCACAAAGACTCGCATAACCAGCAGGCGATGATGCAGGCTTACATCGACAACGAGGTCCTGCGCCTGCTCGGGATGCGCAACTTCTGGATGTACAGCTCCGGCCAGGAGATGACCTGGCACGGCTCGCAGCAGTCCGCGTGGCGACGCGAGTCCGGCATTCGCATCGGCGACGTGATCAGAGAGGTCGCCGGCCTCAAGGCATTGCTCGACTTCGAAGATCCCGGGGCGCCGTTGGCAGGCGAGATGGAGGTCCACCAGCGCGAGTCGCTTACCGCCGCGCATCCGGGCGGGACGATAGAGGTCCAGAAGGTGATCGTCGCTCGAAGGCTCGGCATCAGCCGGACGCGGGAGCGCGCGGCGCCAACCCCTTCCACCGCTAAGTCGAAATAGCGAGCGAGCCATCCCGCAGAGTCAGGAAGGGAGTTTACGATGGACCTTGCACTCACCGATGAACAGACGATGCTCAAGACGGCAGCAGCCGACTTTCTGAGCACGGAGCTGCCGAAAGAACGAACACGCGAACTGTTCGATTCCGAGACCGGATTCGCGCCCGACCTCTGGGAAAAGATAGGCCAGATGGGTTGGGCCAGCATGCTCATCCCGGAGGAGTACGGCGGCCAAGGCGCCGACCTGGCGACGACGGGCGTCCTGTACGAAGAGATGGGCGCCAGGCTGTGCCCGAGCCCGCACCTGTCGTCCGCGGTCCTTTCCGCGCTCACGATCCTCAGCGCGGGCAGCGACGCGCAGAAGCAGTCGCTGCTGCCGCCGATCGCCAACGGCGACCAGATTGTCGCATTCGCGTTCACCGAGGACGAGACTAAGTGGGGCCCGGATTCGATCCAGCTCGATGCCAGTCGTCAGAACGGGTCATATGTCTTGAACGGCGCGAAGTCGTTCATTCCCGACGCCCACGTCGCCGACAGCATCATGGTCGTCGCCAGAACCTCGTCGGGAGACAACGGCGACGGCATCACCTGCTTCCTGGTCGATAAAGACGCGGCCGGCCTGGCCGTTCGCACGCAGACCGGCTGGCTCGGCGAGGTCATGAACGAGGTCACGCTCGACGGCGTCACGGTCGCGGACAGCGCGGTCATCGGCGACGTTGGCGGCGCATGGTCCGCCGTGCAAAAAGCCCTGGACGCGGCCACCGGCGTGCTTTGCGCCTACATGGTGGGCGGCTGCCGGGAAGTCCTCGAAATGACCGTCGAGTACACCCAGACCCGCATCCAGTTCGGTGTGCCAATCGGCAACTTCCAGCGAGTCCAGGACCACGTTATCGACGCCCTCAACATGGAGCAGGCGACCCGCTGGACGACCTACGAAGCACTGTGGAAGCTGGACGAAGGCATGCCGGACGCGGCCGTCGCGATCTCGATGGCCAAGGCGGTCGCCAGCGACGGCTACTTCAAGGCATGCGAGGCAGCTCACCACGTTCACGCCGGAGTCGGGGTCGACATGGATTACGGCCTCGCGTTCTACACGCAAAAGGCGCGAACGCTCCAGCACTACCTCGGCGACGCGGTCCACCACCGCCGCCGCATGGCGGAGCTGATGTCGGACGCGTAGCAGCCAATGACGAATCCAAGCGTAAGTCCCGCTCGCCCTCTCACAAACACACGTGCGGCGAGTGGGACTTGCCGTGTGGGCGGAACGCAGCCCCTTCTTAGGTACGGACAGCCCTCAAGGCGGAGCTCGCATCTACGGGCGTCCGAGGCGATCTTGGCTCTTCCCTCGGCGACATGCTTGCTGCCAGTTGCCGTCAGGCCCATGTTGAGCTAGACTGTGAGCCATGGCCTATAAGGATAGCTCAATTCTTGGGGATTCATGATGTTCAAGGCCGCGGCGCTGGTGTGTATGGCAGTTGGATTGGCTGTAGCGTGTGGTGGCAACGCAGACGAATCGACACTCCCCTCGATTACCCCGTCCACCGGACGCATTGCGCCGGCTCCCGACCGGACTCCGCCAACGCCGAAGCTTACCCAAACGCGAACGCCGACGCCCACGACCAAATCGATGGACCGACTTACAGTCACACCAACTCCAGCGGAAACACAAACTCCGGCGGAGTCGCCTACGATCCCACCGAGTCCGACCGAATCGCCCACACCTGCGCGAGCTCCAACCGCCGCATCTCCCCCGACGCCGCCGGCGCTTCGCTACGACCCATTCGGTCCCGACCGGAATTGCGGAGATTTCCGAACTCAGCGGGAGGCTCAAGCGTTCTACGAGGCAGCCGGCGGTCCCGCCCGCAACAGCCACAAGCTCGATGGAGACAATGACGGAGTTGCCTGTCAGAGTTTGCCCTGAGATTGACTTATCTGCCCCAAGCTGGAGTCCTATCAATAAAGAATCGAGAAATCGCCGGAGACCGGCCCGCCGCATGGCCAACCTGATGGTCGACGCCTGGCGCCATCTCGGAGCGGAAGTGCCCTGTCCAGGTCGGGGCCTTCGACAGACTCAGGCCGAACGGAGCGTGGGGTTTTCTCCCGTGTGCCGTCAATTGTCGCATCTAGGGCCCGCCCCTCACGGCACGTGGGGCGCGAAGTCCATGCCGATGTGGCCGGTGCGCTCGAACTCGGCGTACTCCTCGTCGGTGTACTCGAGCAGATCTTTGTAGACGTATTCGTTGTGCTCGCCCAACAGCGGGGCGGGTCGTCGGATGCCAAGTGGCGTCTCCGAAAACTTGAAGAACATGCCCGGGTATCGGTGAGTTCCTGTTTCGGGATGCGTGACCTCTTCGAAGTAGCCTCGGCTTTGCAGGTGAGGGTCGTCGTAGGCGTCGGCCTCGTTCATCACCGGTCCTGACGGGACGCCGTGCTCCTGCAGCCGTCGCGTGACCTCATATCTGTCGAGTTCGCTCGTCCAGGCTTCGATGTGACGGTCGAGTTCGTCTTGATTCTCCAGGCGACCCGCGGCGGCAGCGAATTGCGCGTCCTTGGCCCAATCCGGATCGCCGAGAGCTTCTCGGAACCCGGTCCACTCGTCGTCGGTCGTGATCGCGATGTTGACCCAGCGGTCGTCGCCGGCGGCGCGGTAGCAGCCGTGAGGCGCGGCCCCGGGGTGTCGATTGCCGAGGCTTCCACTCACACGGTCGTTCATCGAGTAGTCCAGGAACGACGGTCCCAACAAGTGCAAGACATTTTCCGCCAGAGCAAGGTCGATGACCTGACCTTCCCCAGTGCGGTTGCGATGGTGCAGCGCCATAATCGTCGCGAAGGTCGCCACCGCTCCGGCGGTCGGGTCGGCGGGGTAGACCCAAGGGATCTCAGACGGGGCCAGATCTGAGTACCCGAACAGGATCGACCGCCCCGCATGGCCTTCGGCCGTCGAGCCGAAGGTGCGCCAGTAGGCGTACGGTCCGTCGAGTCCGAAGCCCGGCATGCGGACCATGATGATGTCCGGCTTCTGTTCGCAAAGCCAGTCGTAGGAGAAACCGCGCCGGTCGACGAAGTCGGTGGCATGGTTCTCGATCAGAACGTCGCTCTTCTTCACCAACCGTGAGAGCACTTCCATACCTTCCGGGCGGCGGAGATCGACGGTCATCGACAGCTTGTTGCGCGCGTGGGAGTTGAACATCGCGGATCGGTTCCAGGGGCGGGCGCCGGGATCGCCGTCCGGAAAGGTCCGCCGCTGGGCTGGGTGACCCTGGACCTGCTCACGCGTCGTCTTGGCAAGTGGGACCCTGCCTCCGGTGCCTAGGTCCTGAATGGACTCGACACGGATGACCTCCGCGCCCATGTCGCCGAGTTTGGCCGCGGCGATCGGCCCGGCGATGACGACGGTGAGGTCCAGCACTCGGATTCCAGACAACGGCAGATCGGGCGCTTCGGCGCGGTCGGTCATCGGTCAGATCACCCCAGCCTTTTCGAGATTCGTCAGACGATCCCCGGTGTAGCCCAATTCGCCGAAAACCTCTTCGTTGTGCTGCCCGAGGAGAGGCGCCGGACGCCGCAGTCGCCACGGCGTCTTGCCCATTACGAACGGCCGGCCGATGGAGCGAACCGTACCCATCACGGGATGGTCGACGTCTACGAAGACGCCTCGCTCGTTGAAGTGTCGGTCGGCGGAGACCTCCGCCATTGTGTTGACGGCGGCGCAGATCAGACCGTTCTCCTCGGCCAAAGCTACTATCTCACTCTTGGTCCGGTCCATGCTCCACACGAGCACCGCAGTCTCGAAAGCGTCGCGCAATTCGGGGTCGCGCATGCCCTGCGGCGTGATGAACCGCGGGTTGGTTAGCTCGGGCGGGCTGCCCATCATCTCCACCAAGCGCGGAAACATAATCGGACCGCTCGCCGCCATGACGAAGAACCCGTCCCTGCATGGGAAGTAGCCGTTGGCGAATCCGCCGGACAGCGACTCCCGGTCACCCATCTCGCCGGAGTACTGGTACGACAGCAGCTCTCTGATCCGCCGGTCCACGCTGCCAAGCAGGCACTCGATGATCGACACGTCCACGTGTTGCCCGATGCCTTTGTACCGCGCGCCGAAAAACGCCCCCATCGTGCCCGCGGCCGCAATGGCGCCGGCCTGGTGCACGGCGGTCGGGACGCCGTAGCCGAGAGGCTCCCGATCCGCCAGGCCGGTGTTGTGCATCGCGCCGCCCATGCCGTAGGCCACCAGCTCGTTGGCCTTGTACTCGGCGTAGGGCCCGGATTGGCCGAAGCTGCTGATCGAGGTCATCACCAGCGTCGGATTGACCTTTCGCAGCTCCTCATACGACAACCCGAGATCAGGCATGACGTGAGGTCGGAAGCTCTCGGCGAGGATGTCGACGTCGCGGACCAACTCCTTGACGATCTCCCTGGCCGCCGAGGACTTCAAATCCAGCGTCACGCCCCGTTTGTTCATGTTGAGATGGAAGAACGTGCCGCTCTTCTCTTGATGAGGGTCGTCGTCGAGGAACGGTCCTGAACCGCGGGTCGGATCGCCGATGTTGGGTCGCTCGATTTTGATCACGTCGGCCCCATAGTCGGCTAGGAGCTTCGTGCAGAATGGACCGGCGAGATGGTGGGTCAGGTCGAGCACCCGCACGTCGGCAAGGGCCATGTCGATCAAGGATGCACCTCCGTGACGATGCGAGCAGTATATCGAGGAGGTAGTCCTGCGTCCATAGGGGTCGAACAGGACATATCCGGCGCAGGTCCAACCGTGGGCAGATGTGGGCTCGGTCTTCAGGCCGACCCCGTCGTCCCCACGCCGGGATGCAGCTTCGGAGCACAGCAAACCGTGGTGCACTCATGCGCGACACACCCCCATCCCAACACGGTTGCCTCACGCGACTTCGTTGACTGGGAAGCAGCCTATGCGGGATCATGGGAGCGGGCAAACACATACGCAACCGCGCATGGGCGCCAGTCACAGGAGTCGATAACTATGAGGTTCACGCGAGCAATCCGCTGGCGGGAAGACCGCCACGCCAGTTCGCAGGCTCACCGCGGCATACCGATAATCGCGGTCGGCATGTTGATCTTGGCGATGTCGGTCCTGGCCGGGTGTTCCGGCGGGATTCCCCAACCCGGCGACGACGCTCCGTCTTTCGAGTTGAACGGCGCCGACGGCCAGCCGTTGGCGCTGACGACAGTACGACAAGCGAACGAAGCCGTTGTCCTGGTCTTCTATCGTGGCATATTTTGAGGTGTCTGCCGCCAGCAACTCGTTGAGTTGCAAAGCGCGTATCCGCAGTTTCGGGACCGTGATGTCCAGGTCGTCGCGATCAGCATGGACGCTGTGAGCGACGCCAGAGGCATGGCCGCGTTGACGGGCGCCGCCTTCCCTGTGCTCGCGGATCCCGGCGGCAAAACGACCAAGGAATACGGCGTGTACAACCTGCTGGGTGACAACGTGGCCGCGCCATCGGTCTTCATCGTGGGCAGCGACGGTCGCGTCCGTTGGAACCACATCGGCGACAACGTCTCGGATCGTCCGACCGTGGAGCAGATTCTCTCGGCTCTGTGATTGGCGGGACGATCAGCGGCCTATTCACTTCGGCGCGGGGTCGAGGAGGGCGAGTGCAACACATCCAACGTGGCTTCCGTTGGAAACGGCTGGCGCCGCATTTGTGGCGCCGCCCTCCTCTGGTTTTACCGATCTTGATCGGTCAGTAAAACGATGCGGATCGGCGTCAGATGGCCGACTCGCCCGTTTCGCCTGTCCTCACCCTGACTGCGTCCGTCACTGGTGATATCAGTATCTTTCCGTCGCCGATCAGGCCGTCGGGCGGTGTTCTGGTGGCGCTGACTATTGCCTCGACGACCGCATCCTTCATAGCGTCAGGGATCACGGTCACCAGCAACGTCTTAACGACCGCGGCTTTTGCCATGCTTCCGCCTCTGCCTGTGAATACCTCGACGCCTCTCTGTTGCCCCTGGCCGGTGACGTTGTGGTAGTGGAAGCCTCCGCAACCGGCCGCCACTAGCGCATCCGTCACCTGGGTGATTCGTTCCGTTCTGACAATCGCCTCGATCTTGATCATTTCTCACCTCAGATTCTGATCACGTAGTCCGAGAAGTCAATTTCGATGGTAACCGGGAACATCGTTCCGCACAAGGCAGTCCGATGATCCCGGACAGTTTGCGGTCCTAGTTGGCTCCGTCTCCGACGAAAGCCCTCTCGCCGTGCGCAGACAGGTCCAGACCCTCGTCTTCTTCATTCGCCTCGACCCGAAGACCCAGACCCGGAATGAGGTCCAGCACCTTGAGTATTATCACGGTGGCGACGAACGAGTAAGCGCCAGTGGCGACAACCGCTATTATCTGAGTGAGCATCTGGCCGCCATTGCCTTCAATCCAGCCAGCAGTGCCGCCGATGGCCGCGACCGCGAAGATTCCGGTTGCAATCGCGCCCCAGATGCCGCCGACGCCGTGGACCGCGAAGACCTCGAGCGCGTCGTCAAGTCCGGTCTTGGAGCGGAGATAGACCGCGCCATAGCAGAGGCCGCCCGCGCCGAAGCCGATAGCCAGACCGCCCATCACGCCGACGTAACCGGATGCGGGCGTTATCGCCACGAGGCCCGCAACCGCGCCGGAAGCCACGCCGACCGCGCTCATCCGGCCGGACTGTATCTGCGAGAGCAATCCCCACGTGAGGGCTGCTGTCGCCGCTGCCGTATTGGTGACCAGGAAGGCGTTGACGTCCACCGCGTTGGCGGCGAGCCCGGACCCAGCGTTGAATCCGAACCATCCGAACCAGAGCAACCCTGCGCCAAGGACAACATAAGGCACGTTGTGAGGCTCCACGCCGGGGGACCGCCTCTTTCCCACCAGAATCGCGGCTGCTACGGCTGCGAGTCCAGCGTTGATGTGGACGACTGTTCCGCCCGCGAAATCGAGCGCCCCGTCTCCGACGTCGGCAAGCCAGCCTCCGCCCCAAACCCAGTGGGCCACTGGCGCGTACACGATGGTTACCCAGATCACCAAGAACAGGAGGTATGTCGTGAACTTGAACCGTTCCACGAATGCCCCGGTGATCAGGGCGGGTGTGATGATCGCGAACATCATCTGGAATATGACGAACAACAACGTCGGTATGCCCGTGCCAGGGAAAACCTCGTCGATGGCGATGTCCTTGAGCCCGACAAAGCTGAAGTCGCCAATGACTTCGCTTCCCGTGCCGAATGCGAGGCTGTACCCCCACAGGACCCAGACGATGCTTACCACCGCCATGGATATGAAGCTGTACATTATCGTGCTAATAACGTTTCTGGCTCGCACGAGCCCGCCATAGAAAAAGGCAAGCCCCGGAGTCATGAGCAGCACCAGTGCCGATGCCGTGAGCATCCAAGCTGTGTGGCCTGAGTCCATGTTTCCCTCCCAATCCCCACTTACGGGGTTTCGCAATTTCACGCGCGCCGCGTCACGTCATACCGCCCAGCGTCGTCCGCCCAACACGGATCATGGTAGCGACCGGTTGTTACAAAAGTGTTGCGCGCTTGTAAACTTAATGTTTCATCTGATGGCGATGATCGGCGCCTCGAGCGCATCCGCAGCAACGCAGATCGACACCTGAACCGACATGCGATTGACACG
>DCWO01000004.1 GCA_002328865.1 Dehalococcoidia bacterium UBA2160
TGACGGCCCCCCCGGCCCCCAAGGCGAAACGGGCAATACGGGCGATCAGGGCATTCAGGGTGCAACCGGAGACGTTGGGCCTATCGGACCGCCGGGACCGCCAGGAGACCAAGGCCCGCCGGGCGAGACTGGACCTCAAGGCGATACCGGCCCCCAAGGTCCGACTGGTCTGACCGGTCCGGAAGGTCCTCAGGGCCTTCGAGGCGACGCCGGTGGCCCAAAAGGTGATACTGGGCCAGAAGGGCCGAGAGGGCCGCAAGGGCCGGAGGGACTCACGGGGAAGACCATCGTCAGTCAAACCGTCAGTGGCACGGCGGCGGAGAAGCTCATATCCGTGCCCTGCCCTTTCGGAAAGGTCGTGATAGCCGGCGGGTACGCCGCGTCCATCGACGATGTCAACGTTCCGGTCAACCTCCCCCTCCTAGACGGGACCGGCTGGCGCATCCGAGCTATCGGACCATCCATCGAATGGGTCCTCGACGCTTACGCTATCTGCGCCAACCTCTAGAGCGGTGAACGTGGTCATCTTCGGGCCGCCGGGACGGTTCGGGCCGTCGGCTGCGTCCTGCCCACTGCTTGGCACGAGTTGCGGTTGAAGGCTCGTGACTCGAGTGTTTCGATGGCGCCCAGTCGAGGTTGAGCGAATATACTCGACGACCACAACAAACGATCGCCAATTCACGCCACGGGTCAAGTCGTCGGTCGACGGTTGGATCAAGCGCATCGACCAGGCTTCAGAGACAGTTGACTTTGGACAGACAATGAGGAGGCATTGCGAATATGGGCGAGTCAGTAATCACCGACGAGATGAGAGCGATCATCGGCAAACCGCTGGGCAATTCATATGTCGCCGGAGAGGTCGACAGGTCGAGCATCCAGAAATTCGTGACCGCCGTGGGCGACCCCAATCCTCTGTGGACGGACGAAGGGTACGCGAAGGGCACGCCGATGGGAGGCTGCATGGCGCCGCCTACGTTCGTGATCTCGATAAGCCCCCAGGCGACGCTCCCCAACGGCCACTCACCTAGCGAGGATCTCACCGCCGTGCCGTTCGAGAAACCCTTCAAGCTTGGCTTCAGCGCCGGCGACGAATGGGAGGCATTCCGGCCGGTACGTCCGGGGGACGTGCTCACAGTGACCACAGTTCTGGGCGACCTATTCGAAAAACAGGGACGGCCAGGTGTGGGCCGAATGCTCTTCATCAGATACGACAACACGTTCCGGAATCAACGCAACGAGGTCGTCGCCATCCTTCGGTACACCTCCGTGAACTTCGAAGGACCCACCGAGTGACCTTCGATCCGGGATGTCCTCGATGGAAGCGAAACTGGACGACAGGCCGCGGTCGGAAACGGCTCCTCCTGCGGCGGCAAGGAAGGACACGATAATGACACAGCTATACGACGAAGACGTCGAGGTGGGCGCGGAGCTGCCCTCGCTCACCAAAGAACAATCGTTGAAGGCCATAGTCATGTACGCGTGGGGCAGCAACGACCTCGCGGACGGCCATTACGACTACAAAAAAGCCGTCGACCGAGGCCTGCCCGATGTGTTCGGCCAGGGCGCCCAAACCGCCGGTTACATGGGCCAGATGCTGAGCGACTGGTACACACCGGGAGGCTTCTTGCGGAAGCTCACGGCTCAGTACCGCCAAACCACCGAGCCAGGCGACGTCCTGACGACCCGAGGCGAGGTCACCCGGAAATATCGGGAAGATGGTCAGAACTTCATCGATTGCAACATATGGGTCGAAAATCAAAACGGACAACGGGTGTCCGTTGGTCAGGCGATCGTCAGCCTGCCGTCGCGAGACGGATGAGGGGCGCCGCAAGATAACGGCTTCAGCGTCGCGTCACGAGATTGATTGCCGGAGGCGCCAACGCAACTCATTGATCAGATGCTAACCATGTTTACGCCAACCGACCATGTGTCAATTAGGAGTAACTGAATGACCGAAGAGCAGAACGTTATCCAGTGGGTCTACGCGTCCAAGAACGAGCAAGAATTACAGGAACGATACGACGAGTGGGCGAAGACGTACGAGTCCGACTTGGACCGGGATTTTGGCTGGTACGGCCCTCTGTGGGCGGTCGAGGCGGGCGCTCGGTACATCCCGAAAGACGCGCGAATTCTCGATGCGGGCGCCGGCACTGGGCTTGTAGGCAAGCTGCTGACGGAAGCTGGATACGCGGAGATCGTCGCGATGGATCTGTCGGAAGGCATGCTCGCTGAAGCTCGCAAAAAGAACGTGTACTCCGCGTACCATCAGATGACGATGGGCGAACCATTGGATTTTCCAACCGACAGTTTTGGCGCTGTCGTCACGGTAGGCGTGCTCACGGTAGGCCACGCCCCTGCCCATTCGCTGGACGAGCTCGTGCGGGTTACACGGCCGGGGGGGCATGTCATTTTCACGCTGCGTCCCGATCTGTACGAAGAAGGCGGCTTCAAAGAAAAGCACGCCGAACTGGAGTCAGCCGGAAAATGGAAGCTGGCTGAAGTCGGGGACCCCACTCAGATTCTCCCCAAAGGCGAACCCGATGTTTACCACCAGGTTTGGGTGTTCGAAGTAACCGGTTGACGCAGGATCAGACCAGGTACAACCCGTCGTCCTAGGCTGGCGGCGGATCGTTGGCGAGTGCGGCTTGGTACTCGGCGGTGACGCGGCCGATCTCGTCGTCGTCCACGGCGACTTCACCGGCTCCGGTCGCCCGGAGCACATCGAAGACATCCCCGCCGACAACGTCGTTGGGCATCTTCTCGTACCTGGGAACCATGTGGCAATGGAAGTGAGGGAAGCTCTCGTTCATCGTGGCCGTGTAGATTCTGAGGGCGCCGGTCCAATCTGGCGCACGATCCACAGGTCGTTCTCGAATACGGTTGCCGGTTGGCCGTCGCCTTCGCCCACATTGGCACGGCATATCCCGTATTCCGCATCGTGTGATCCGTGCCGCACTGTCCATCTTCGT
Source organism: Dehalococcoidia bacterium UBA2160 (assembly GCA_002328865.1). GTDB lineage: Bacteria > Chloroflexota > Dehalococcoidia > Lucifugimonadales > UBA1123 > UBA2160. The sequence goes on from DCWO01000004.1 coordinate 2,970, forward strand.
CGTGATGTTGATCCGCAAGGCGGTTTCCGTACGTACAGGAATTAACCCGACAGACCTTCGCCCGATGACGCCGCAGATCAGCGGGGCGTAGTAGAATGCTGATTATCATCAAACCGTTCCAAACATCTCGGTTTTCGTGTGTTGAGAATGGAGCACTTGGCTCACCACCTCGCCCGCGCTAATCGGAATTACCGACCACGACGGAAAAGGCGCGGCCTGATCATATACGGAACCAAGTAGGGACCGGGTCCAGATGATCGCCGGACACAACGTGGTTTGCTGGGCATAGAGATCGCGATCGACTATCGGTCTCGTTAGGTCGGCCCCAAGAAGACGGTACTCAACACTTGGATCAAATATCAAGAGCCAAGATTCCAACCAAGAGGCGATTGATCGTCGAGTGGTCGCTGTGGTTCGTGTTCGTTGTTGCATTTCTTCTGTCCGCCATGTGGGGTACACTCGAAATCTCTGGAGCAACTTATAGTGACAGTTGGATCGGTCTCGTATCCGTAATGATCCTCCTGTTTGGAACCCTGGGAGTCTTGAGCGTCGTTTGGAATCTGACCGCAATGCTGGGTGCAGTTGGCGGAGCGATTGTTGGTGGCCTGACAGTCTTGATGATTGATACGACGACCGGCGGGATCTTGCTCAAACTGTGCGGTATCCTTCAATGCGATCATACCCCCGATCCCGGCGACATCGGCCAAGTTTACGGGCTGTGGGCATTTGCTGGAGCCACGATCGGGTTGATACCATTCCGCCTGTTCCCCGTCAGTTATGTACGCATCAGGCTTCGCTATGATTCCAACTCGGTTGTTTCCGAGGGTACGGTGGTTGAACGGATTGATCACCAAGAGTCGGATGGCTACGGCGGTACGGTGCACTGTAGACCGTCAGCGAAAGTG
>DCWO01000134.1 GCA_002328865.1 Dehalococcoidia bacterium UBA2160
CTCTTTGCGGATTGCCATCGGCGCCGCGAAATACGAAAATGGGGTTTGTGGCTTCGAAGTCCTTATGTGGCTCGGTTTCGGAGCGCCCTGCTGCCGGGAGGCGCCTGAATCGGGTCTGTTCTACTGTTCACCCATGCAACTCGGGCGGTCGCAAGCTAATCGATTGGAGAGCATCATGCCAGAGGACATAGTCCGCTACGGGATCATCAGTACAGCGCAGATTGCCCTGAACCGGCACATCCCCGCCGCTATCGAGTCGCCCAACTCCGAGGTGGTCGCGATTTCCAGTCGTGATGAGACGAAGGCGAGAGAAGCCGCGGAGAAGCACCGAATCCCAAGGTGGTACGGGTCCTACGATGAGTTGCTCATGGACGCTGAACTCGACGCAGTGATCAACCCTCTTCCCAATTCGATGCACTGCGAGTGGACGATCAAAGCGGCGGAGGCGGGGAAGCACATCCTATGCGAGAAGCCATTGGCCGTGACGACAAGTGAGGCGCGACGCATGATCAGTGCTGCGAAAGCCAACAATGTCGTGCTGGTTGAAGCGTTCACACACCGATGGAACCCACATTTGCAAAGGGCCCGTACGTTGATTCGCGAGGGCGCCATTGGCCACATTACCAGCCTTCATTCGGATCTGACGTTCAACGTCGCCCAGCCAAAGGGCAACGTCCGGTTCTCCTCCGAGCTTGCAGGCGGCAGCCTGCTCGACGCGGGCTGCTACGCCGTGTACGCCTGCCGTTTCGTGCTGGGAGAGGAACCGTTGCGCGCCGCGGGATTCGCTTCAGACAGCGGGAGCTACGGCGTAGATACGACCTTCACAGGGTTGCTCGAATTCCCAGGCGGCGTCGTTGCTCACGTCCTCAGCAGCATGGAGCAACCGCCGCACCGTCAGTTGATCGCGATCGGCTCGGAAAGCAGCATCGAGATACCGGACATGTTCGATGATGGCGGTCCGCTCATCATCGACGACCTCGATGGCAATCGGGTCGAAGCTACGCCTGCACCGAACAGGTACCGTGTCCAGTTGGATGAGTTCTCTGAGTGCGTTCTCACCGGCAAAGCGCCAGATTTTCCGGCCGAGGATGGACTGCAGAACACGGCCGCTGTCGTGGCGCTGCAATCGGCCGCCATAGAATCAGCAGTTGTGGATGTCGAGCGCGTCGAGTAACTCGATCCACAGTCTGCAAACTCAGAGTTACGGACATCTGGCCTTACCTTCACAAGAACCGCGAGACTTTCAGGTTCATCATACGGCGTTTAGCGGTACGGTTTTGCTTCGCCAGCCCGGCTATCTCCCTACGCCCGGGCCATCTGATCCGAACAAGGGCATCGACGCGCATCGACCGGACATACACTGTGGCCAGCGGTCGCAAGTGAAATCCTGTTTGAGCGCAGTTTCCAACCTTCTCCTCGCCCGTCAATAATCCACAACGGCCTCGTGTGGCATCTATGCTCAAAGCCGTGTTGGACGCCGCGTGGGTGACTTAATCCAGAGCCAATCTCGCGGTTGATCCCTGGAAGTGGATTCTTGGTTGGCGAGTGTTCTGAGCGAACCTGCAATTCGCTGGCAATTGGCTCGACGCGGCATCGTGTAGTAGAGTAGCCGCATCGCGAGACGCCCAGCGACTGCGGGATGCCCGCCTAAGACATCGGAGCCGGAAGCGCTCCCTGGGGAGAATGCCAGATGATTCGCCTTACGTACATGTTGCGTCGAAAACCTGAGATGACCCGTGCCGAGTTCCAAAAGTACTGGCGCGAGAATCACGGGCCGTTGGTGGCCGGCCATGCACACTCGTTGAACATGCTGCGATACGTCCAAGTCCACACGCTGCTGGATGCGGTTCGAGTGACTGGGGGTCCCCGTGGCATGATGGAAGAACCCTACGATGGCGTCGCCGAGGTGTGGTGGAGGACGCGCGACGACATGGCCTCCGCCAGGAACTCGGCCAATGGGCAGGCGGCCAGCAAGGAGTTGGTTGAGGACGAGGCGAAGTTCATCGACCTGCCAAATTCGCCAATGTGGTTCGCATACGAATATCCGCAGATCAACCCGTCGCCGGAGAACCTGGTCGCTACCGAGATGAGCTCACTTGTGAAGACCCACTATCCGCTCCGTCATCTCAAACACTTGTCGCTTGAGGAAGCCCAGCTCTACTGGCGCACCAACCATGGTCCCCTAATTAGAGGCGGACCCGGCGCGACAGGCCGCATCAAGCGCTACATTCAAGTGCACCGCTACGAGGACGAATTTGAGGCCGTGTTGCGCGAAGCACGAGGCACCGTTGTCGAGCCATACACGGGTCACGCTGAGCTGTGGGGCGATCGCACTTATCGCTCGCCCGAAATCGCGATACCGGAATCGATTCGAGGCGGCGAAATGGCCGTCGAGGACGAAGCCAAGTTCATCGACTTCAGCCGGTCGGTCTCGTTTGCTGCGAAAGAGCGAGTGTTCGTCGACTATCGCTGACGTGTAAGGCTTTGAGACCGCCGGTTGCGTCTTGCGTTGCGGTCGGAAATCTTCTCCAGATAAGCGTTGCCGGTCAAGTGGCGGTGGCCGGCGTGACGCTCCGAATCGTGCATTGAGCCGATAACTTCCGTGACGCCGTCGAGGCCCCTCTGCCTACAGGGCAAGAGCTCCGCGGCCCTACGCCGTTTGAGTGGCGTGTCTGAAGTGTTGGCTGTCA
>DCWO01000146.1:0-51204 GCA_002328865.1 Dehalococcoidia bacterium UBA2160
CGGTTCTTGTCTTCTGCGTTCTCAGTCACTGCTCCTCCTCTCAGGGGACATTCTCTCCCTCTGTCAGAAGCTCGCTCTACCTACAATAGTCTCTCTTATTCTCAGGCCCAAATGTGTCCCACTTTCGCTGACGGTCTACAGACCAGTTCTCAACAGCGTACTTTTTGGACCTGACAATCGACGCCTTGGACGGCGTATACGGCGCCAGGGCACGCGATCAGGCGGCGATGCTCAACATAAACGCACTGGGCGCGCACGAGTATGCAACCGGCAAAGGTGTAACGATAGCGGTAGTCGACACCGGAATCAGCAACCACTGGTATTTCCGTGATCGCATCGTTCCCGGCGGTTGGGACTTCATCGACAATGACAACGACCCGACGGATGAGCTTGCTTGGCTCGACGACAACGGAAACGGGCTTCGAGACGAAGGCTGGGGTCACGGGACCCACGTGGCGGGGATCGTCAGGACAGTTGCCCCCGACGCCACGATCTTGCCCATCCGCGTCCAAAACAGCGAAGGCGAGTCATGGTCCTTCATAGTGGCTGAAGGCATCGAGTATGCGGTCGACCACGGGGCTGACGTCGTCAACGTCAGCATGGGCGTTCGGTGCAAGTCAGAATCTCTGGAATACGCCGTCAAATATGCCGCGAGCAGAGGCGTCACGGTCGTCGCAGCCGCTGGCAATGCCGACAAAGACAATCTCCACTATCCAGCCGCTTACACGCATTCCGTGGCAGTGGCGGCGGTGGACAACAATGACATCAAGGCACTGTTTTCGAACTACGATTCCAAAGTGACGGTCAGTGCGCCTGGCGTCGAGATCTACAGCACGCACGGCGAGGGCCAATTCGCATGGTGGAGCGGCACCTCGCAGGCGACGCCGATGATCGCGGGAGAGGCAGCGCTGATCCTCAGCGCGAAGCACGCTTTGTTGCCGTCGGAACTGAGCAGTGTGATCTCGCAGAGCGCCGACAACATCGACGGCCTTAATCCCGAGTACGTGAACATGCTGGGTGGAGGGCGAGCCAACCTTTTGGCGGCAGTGCAGCCCAACGCCGAGCTGAATGACACGTCCAGCGACGAGCCGAGCTACACGTCTCACAATGACGAACCGACGGTGACGTTGATCGACGAGCCGGACGACACGTCGAGCGAGAAGGTGAGCAAAAAGAAGCCTAAGAAAAAGCGGCACCGGAAAGGGCGGAGCCGACAACGGGACTGAAGGACACGCTCACCTGACGCAGATAGATGATATGGGCCCCGCCTGATCCGAGGTGGCCAGGCGGGGCGCCAGAACAAGGGGCAAATGACAATGTCGGTAAAATGCGAAATACAACTCACGCTCATAGTGGACTACGCGATGGACCAGCTCGAGGGAGCGGATTGGGCGAACGTCCAGTCGCACATCGATGCGGGCTGCGAGAAGTGCCTAGAGCGGTTGGCGTCGGTGCAGGGGACGATGGGCGACGTCGAGGCTGAAGCGGCGACAGAGCAACTCCTAGCTCAGCCGTTGCTGGACACCCAGTCGCTGCAACCGCGGATGGCTGGTGTGCGCGGCGCCGCGACCCTGTCTCGGCGAAGGGTTTACGAGGCTGAGAGCAGGATCTGCATCGACATCCAACAGCACGAAGAGGCGCATGGGATGTCGACTCTGGACGGTCAGGTGCTTGTGAGAGGCGGAGACCTGAGCGACCTGGCCCAATCGACAGTCGCGCTGGTTTCCGACGGGATCCGCATGAACGACACGCCGGTCGATGTGTTGGGCGATTTCAGCATTCCGGACGTGCCCGCCGGAATGTACGACTTGATCGTCGAGTTTGCTAACGCAGAGGTCACGATCAAAGGGATAGAGATCTAGGTCGCTGCACCAGAAGCCATGTCGGACCCGCGGCTGGCAGATCGACCGCGGGCCGTTGCGAACGGCGACTGGTTGCCGGCTGCCGAAACAGCACCGACTGGCTGTGGCGGTCCGACAGCGCCGGCTGGGACTCCAAGGCATATGACCAGTCTCACGGCTTTGCAGGAATGTCCGGAAGCCGTTCGTCGCGGATTCTCCCACGCAAGCCAGACCCTTTTCCCCTGACCGGATCGACGATTTCAATCGCGCCCTCTGATCCACGCATCCATTCCGAGGATTGTCTTGAGCCGCCAAGGATTTCTTGAGTCCATCCGGACGGAATCTGGTCCTCCAACACCCTGAAACTCCTCTCTCGGCAGAATGTCCCTTCTCCCAACCAGGCGCCGCATGCGACCGGCCGGCAATCGCCGGCGACACCCGACGGGCCTAATCAGCAGTGTTGTACAATGTTGCCTGGCCAGTTCCCGAGGCTCGCACTCGCCTGTTCCGGACGATCGTTCGACTGCTGGTGTTCGTAACCGCAGCGCCTTCGTCGTGTCGCCCAAATCCGGTAACTGGCGACTGCGATCCATCACGACCCACAGGGCGGATTGGATCGCAGACATGACGTGAGGCCGTGCTCACCGGACGATATACCTGACAGGACAGCGTCGCTCTGATATGGTTTCACGCACGCAAAAACGACCGCAACCCGGTCAATAGGGCTGCCGAAGTCAGCACAATCCCATTGTCGAGTTGTCATGCCGTCTCAACAGTCACAATTACCGGTCCCCGACAAGGCGCTCGCGGACATTCAGGTGCTTGACCTGTCCCTGGAGATAGGCGCCTACTGCACGAAGATTCTGGCCGACCTAGGCGCCCGAGTCATTCGCGTGGAGCCGCCCGAAGGAGATTCGCTCCGCCACAAAGGGCCGTACTACCATGGACAAGTAGGCGTCGAGACAAGCCTACGGCACTTTCACTACAACACCAGCAAGAAAAGCATCACCTTGGATATCGAGACACCGGACGGCGCCGCGTTGCTCCGGCGTCTGGCCCAGCGATGCGATGTGTTGGTCGAGAGTTACGCCCCCGGACATCTCGCGAGTCTGGGGTTGAGTCACGAAGAACTCTCGAAAACCAACCCCAACCTGATCACGGCATCTATCACGCCCTTCGGTCAGCAAGGCGCCTACAGCGGCTACGTTGGCACGGACATCGTCGGCGCGGCCATGGGCGGCCTCATGGCGCTCTGCGGCTTTCCGGATGACCCGCCCAATCACCCGGCCGGATTGCAGGGCTATCACCTGGCCTCGATCGCGGCGTCCACCGGGATCACGCTGGCGATTTGCGCCCGCGACATGGACCCCGCAGGTATGGGATCGCACCTGGACATCTCCATGCAGGAAGCTGTGTCGATGTCCACCATTCAGACCGCCAACGCCAAGTTCTACACGGACCTCGGGCAGACTCCGAACCGCGCGGGAATGGGCAGCGTAGGCGGCAGCGGACGCTCCATTCACCAGTGCAGAGACGGCGGTTGGGTCAGTTTCGTCGTCCCGCCGGATTTCTGGGACAATTTCATCGTCTGGCTGCTGGAACATGACCTGGCCGAAGAGCTGATCGCTCCTGAGTGGTCGGAGCCCGTCAGACGCATGGAAGACCCAGGTCCTGTGGCTGACGCAACCGGGAAGCTAGCCGCGCTCTACAACCGCAACGACTTCTTCCGTGAAGCGCAGAATCGCCGGTTGCTGGGCATGCCCGTAAACACCATCGACGACCTCTACGAAGACGAACAGTTGAACAGCAGAGGGTTTTTCGTGGAAATCGAGCACGACGAGCTGCAGGACACGCTGACCTATCCGGGCGCTCCGATGTTGCTCTCCGAGACCCCTTACGAGATAGCACACGCGGCTCCGAGCCTTGGAGAGCACAACGAAGAGGTCTTCGCGGGCGAACTCGGTCTGTCCGCGAAGGAAATCGAAGACCTGAGGAGCAGCGGTGTCATCTGACGACCAAACCGTTTCCGGCTCGACATCCAGCGACATGCTTCGAGGTGTCAGGATCTTGGACTTTTGCTGGCTCATAGCCGGATCGCTGACGACGCGGATACTTGCAGACTTCGGCGCCGAGGTCATCAAGGTCGAGTCCATGTCCCGGCTCGACAGGATACGCGAAGGCGGGCCAAGACGAAAAGATGACGACCACCTCGACGCCGCCGGCGTGTTCGCCGACTGCAATTCGAACAAGCTTTGCATCACGCTGGACCTGAACTCCGCTGAGGGAATCGAGACGGCGAAAGAACTGGCGGCCATCTCCGATTTGGTAACCAACAACTTCACCGGCGATCGCATGGACCGGTGGGGACTCGGTTACGAGGACATCGTCAAGATCAACCCGTCCGTCATCGCGATGTCCATGCCGGTGATGGGCACGACCGGTCCGTGGAAGCGATTCGGCGCTTACGGCAACGGCGTGGGCGCGGGAGCGGGCTTCAACATGGCGATGGGATTCCCTGACAGACCGCCGGTTGGCATCGGTCCTCTCTACCCTGATTTCACCGGTCCGTTTCTGGGCGCCACGGCCTTGTTCTCCGCGATCCACTATCGGAATCGAACCGGCAAGGGACAGTTCATCGACCTGGCGCAGTATCAAGCCAGCGTCAGCCTTCTCGACACCGAGATTCTCGACTATACCGTCAACCGCCGAGTGCCGACCCAAAGCGCGAATCGCAGCCCGCACTCCTGTCCGCACGGTGCATTTCGGGCACTTGGGGAGGACCGGTGGGTTGCGATTGAAGTGGCGTCAGATTCTCAATGGCAAGACCTCTGCCGCGCCATGGAACGCCCGGACTTGGCGTCATCCAAAGAGCTTCAGACTCTGGCGGGACGCAAAGCTCACGAAGACCTGGTGGAGCGAGAAGTGGAATCCTGGACGTCGAAGCGAGACCGATGGGAAGTCATGGAGACCCTTCAGAGCGCCGGAATACCGGCAGGTGTGGTCCAGAACGTGCAGGACGCGCTGGAGCACGACCAGCGCATGGCCAACGAGCATTTCCAGCATGTTACGCACCCGTCAGGATACGAATTCATGGTCCACAGGCTGCCGATTCGGGTCAACGGCCAAGCGACGGAGGCCTCCCGCCACCCCTCAATCGGCGAACACAACGCCCGCGTGTACCAGGAGATTCTCGGCAACGTACACGCAGACACCGAGCTGCGGTAGCCTGGGCGGCGGCGCGCCCAGGCTGAGGCCATCGTTGGATCGCGAACTGAGCTACTCCTGGCGGCCTCCGGCGAAGCTGACGCCCTTCAAAAGGTCGGTGCGGTCCTTCCACTCCGGGTCGAGCGCCAGCGTGCCCAGCTCCATCCCGTCGCGTTCCTTGCGGATGGTGATGCTCTTCAACCACTGGGCGTCGTCCTGCTCGGGATAGTCTTCCCGGTAGTGGCCGCCGCGGCTTTCGGTGCGCATGGCCACCGTCTTCGAGACCATCTCGGTTACGGTCAACATGTTCAGAAGCTCCATGGCCTCCATCCGGTCCATGGGCTCTTGGATGGCGAGCCGCGGGAAGGTTTCGTCGCGGATACGGGCCACGGTCTGCAGCACACGATCGCACGCGGCTTCGCTGCGGATCACGTTCAGGTCCTCCGACACTTGCCGGCGGAGCTCGCGCTTGACGTCGCGAGGCCGGACTTGGCCCCGCAGTGCTTCCAGGCTTCTGATTCGCTCCAACCCCTGTTCGACCACGTCAGCGGGAAGGTCGTCCCGAGCGTTCTCTGTCGCAAATCGGGCGGCATCCCTGCCGGCCCTGGTCCCGAACACCTGGCCGCTGCCGAGCATGTGGCCGCCCATGCGGTCGGCGCCCTGTGGTCCCGACGCCGACTCGCCTCCTCCGGCGTAAAGGCCGGGCACGTCGGTGCGACCGTGTTCGTCGATGCGGGGACCGCCGTGGGAGCAGTGACGAGCCGGGACGATCTCCAACGGTCGTTCGGCTGCATCGATGCCCCGCTTCGCCAGCCAGCCCTCGGCGTAGATGCTTCTGGTGACGACGCTGGGGTCGGTAAGGTCCAGCAACACGCCGCCATTGGGTCCGGCGCGGCCAGCCAGCGTCTCCTTCATCATGGCGATGTCCGCGTACTTGCTGACGTTGGCCGTCGTGAACATCGGCTGGTAAGTTCTGGCGGCGAAGACCTGCTCGGACGTTATTCCGGACGGCAGGTATCCGGGCAGGAACTCGTCGCCCTGACCATTCTTGAGCCGGGCGCCGGGTTGGAACAGCCAGACGGCGCTGGGATGCGTCACGGCGGGCAGGGTGGATATGAAGAACTGGCCGAACTCCATGTTCATCAGCGTGGCGCCGGCCTGATACGCCATCGCGTGCCCGTCGCCGTTTACGTCGGGCGGGTGGAAGTTGTGACGATACAGTCCCGCGTCACCGCCAGTGCACAAGACAACTGCGCCGGCCTTGAAGACGATTGCATTGCCCTGAAAGTCCACGCCCACTGCGCCTACGCATTTGCCGTCGTGCGTCAGCAGGTCGGTGATCGCGACCTCCTCACGCACGTCCACATCGGTCTGTTGGATCTGGCGGCCCAGGGCGGCCATGAGCGGCAAGCCATGATGCCTCAGACGATCGCCGTGAATCTGGACGCCCCACTCCTCGATCTGTTGACGCTGGGGCACGGCTTCCTGGACCATTACGCGGGCCAGCTTGGGGTCGGCCATGCCTTGTCCCACCTGGATGATGACCTGGTAGTCTAGCTCCAGGATCTCCTCCAGGCTGATCGGACCCCACTCATCCGGGTCGATTAGAGGGTAGCCGGTTTTGGGATCGAAGTAGAAGAACGCCCCTGCTTCCGAAAGTCCGACTCCCGTGGCGCCCGCTCCGTGGACGCCAACCGAGTTGAACCTCCCTTTGACGGCCAGGACCGTCTTTGCGCCCGCCCGTGCCGATTCCAAAGCCGCCCGCGTTCCGGCCCCTCCGCCGCCCACTACCAGGACATCGGTTTCCACGGTGTTGAGGCTTGCTGCCATGTTTCAATCCTTTCCTCTGCGCTCAGGGCGTACCCAGACGCGTTCTCGATTGTTCATAGTCCGTTACGAGCGAAATCGTTGTTTCGCTCAGATGATGGATCGACTCACCATCGATATCCAGTGTCCTGAGTCGCAAGTTCAGTGCATAATCCCCAAATCAAGATGAGACATCGAGGTGGTTCGACAAGCTCGCCACGAACGGAACAACCGTGACTCCGTTCGGCCTGAGCTTATCGAAGGCTCGCAACATTATCATGCGAACTTCTGACTTAGGACACTGGGCGCCCGCGAACTCCAGCGCCGTTTGCGAAACCGATTGTTCTCTTCGTGAACGATCGTCAGCCGACCCTCCCATAGACCCGATCGGGTTTCAACAAGACCACCACCGCGTCCTGCCGCACCATTGCCTGGTCGTACTCCTCCCAGTCGGGATGATCTTTGTCGCCGCAGGCCCGGTACACCTCCCGAAGCAACACCCGAAGTTCCTCGGCCGGGGTGTTTCGGAGGTCCAGCAGCTTGGCCTGCCCCTCAACCACGGCGTAGCGACGCCAGTCGTTGTCCACGGCCATCACGGTGCATCGCGGGTCGCGCCTGAGGTTGCGGGTTTTCGCCGAATTGCCGTAGACGATTACGAACGCCGCGTTCCCTTGGTACGCGCCGCAGACCACGATGCTGGTATGCATCGCGCCGTTGCGTTGATATGTCGTAACGACTCCGCGGTGGTTCAAGTCCATAAAGGTTCGGGCTCCTTCGAAATCCATGTCCCCTCCTCGTGCAATCCGGTCGGCAATTGGCTTGGACCGAGCGTTGCCTTGCCGGCCAACAAGTCTCAGCATCCGGCGCCGAATCCGTGTGCGTGCCCCATTGTTGACGTTCCGTGGCGATGATGCAAGGTCCGCGCTTTTCAGAACCGCCACCTGCCCATCTTAACAATTGAGTTCGACGACGCCCGCTGGCGCCGATCTCGCCGCCCTTGACACATCCCTCCCATTTGTTACGATTGCCGCAATTGGGGTATGTGGCTCGAGCCCGCCGCCCCCACGGAAGAGCTTCTCAGCCAGCGAAGGAGGCCACCCATGAGCGAGTTTCACGGTATCTTCAGCCCTGTCTGCACACCATTCAGCCCAGGAGACCAGAGCATCGACGAGGACAGACTCAGGCGTCTCATCGATTTTCAGTTAGACAACGGCGTACACGGCATCATCCCCTGCGGCGGCACGGGAGAGTTCCCCACGCTCAGCTTCGACGAGCGCAAACGGGTGACCGAGGTCTGCGTGGACCAGGTCAACGGGCGCGTCCCGGTCATGGCTCACACGGGAGCTTGCAGCACCCGAGAGGTCATTGAACTCAGCAAGCACGCCGAAAGCATCGGCTGCGGGTCGCTGATGATCGTGCCGCCGTATTACGAAGTGCCCACCGACGACCAACTCGTGGCGCACTACGCGGCCGTCAGCGATGCGATTCCCCTTCCGATAATGGTCTACAGCATCCCCGCCCACTCCAAGATCAACCTCACGCCGGAGCTTCTCCATCGGTTGGCCGAGATACCGAACGTCACGATGTTGAAGGACTCCACAAGCGACCTGACGCAGTTCCAGCGAATCGTGTCTGAGCTGAGCGACAAGTTGACCATATTCAACGGCTCCGACGTTGGCGCTCTTGCGGGGTTGATCCATGGCGCCGAAGGCTGCGTTTGGGGTGTGGCAAACGCCACGCCCAAGGCGTGCGTGAACCTGTATGAACTGGTGATCGAGCGAAAAGACTTCGCCGGCGCCCTGAATCTTTGGCAAGACCTGTACGCTCTGAATTACTTCTTCGAAACCGAAGGCTACGCAGCGACGGCGAAGGCTGCAACCCGCATGGCCGGCGTCGATATCGGCGTGCCTCGTGACCCGTTCACGCCATTGACGTCGGAGCAGGAGAGCAGACTCGAGAAGCTGATGGAGGCCCTGGGCGCACTGGCTGAACCTGTAGGCGCCACAGCAGATTAGCGATCGGTTGATCGGGCTGCCTCGTCAAGGCTGAGACACTTGTGCGGGGCCGACAGGCGCGCCCTAGAGTCGCGCCAGCGCCCCGCCGTCCACGTAGACGGTGTGGCCGGCAACAAAGCCGCAGACGTCGGAGCAGAGGTAGACCAGGAGGGCCGCCAGGTCCCGCGGGTGGCCGTAACGGCGGGACGGAAGGAAACGAGCCAGAAGCTCCTGCTGCTGATCCTCCAGGCTACGGTCCTCTTCGATGAACCAGCCGGGGCCGATTCCGTTTACTCGTATATCAGTGCGGCTCAACTCCAGGCCCAAAACCCGGGTGAGTTGCGCTATTCCAGCCATGCTGGCGCAATACGCCGCCATGTTCTGAACGCCGCGCTCGGCCAGCACCGAGCTCACGTTTACGATGCGCCCGTTGCCCTGGCCCGTCATGTGCTCCGCGGCGGCCCGACAGAAAAGGAAGACGCTGCGCAGGTTCTGGTTTAGCACCTGGTCGAACTCCTCGAGAGTCGTCTCCAGGAAGGGTTTCGCGGCCACCAACTGGCAGTTGTTGACTAGTATGTCCAGGCGTCCATGGGCCTCTAACGTTTGCTGGACTGCTCGGTTTACACTGGATGGGTCAGTCACATCGGCGGGAAAGACTGGGATGTCACTGTCGTGGATGCTGACAGCCTGACGGACGGCGTCCAGAGCATCCTGTGGACCGCCCGCAACGGCCACGCGAGCGCCCGCTTCGGCCAACGCCGCCGCCAAGAAGGGCGTGGCGAAGTGGCCGCTGGTGGTGACGAGTGCAGTCTTTCGGTGTAAGTCCCACTGCGGCGGAATCGGCATTACACGCCTCCAGTGCCGTGAGGGTCAAAAGGCAAAACGGGCGCGTAACCCGTGGGGGCGACGCCGCTTGCCAGAACACCGCCGTCGATCGGGAATATCTCCCCATTCATATACTCAGACGCGTCCGAGGCCAGAAAGACGACCGCGGGTCCGATCTCCTCGGGGTTTCCGAAGTATCCCACTGGCACGTGTTCGTTTCGGGGCATCGCCTCCCGAAGAGAAGCCGTGGCCTCGGTCGTGAAGGCGCCAGGCGCCAGGGTGACGCAGGTTACGCCCTCGCGGGAGAGGCTTGCGGCCAGCGTTCGGGTGAGCTGAACCATGCCGCCCTTAGCCACTGCGTACACGTACTCGCCCCGAACGCCGCGCAGCCCGAAGTGGGACGCGACATTGATGATCCTCCCGCCCCCTCGTTGGATCATGGGCTGGGCCACTGCCCGAGCGCAGTAAAAGGCGCCAGTGAGGTTGGCATCCATCCCTGCATGCCACTCGGCGTCGGAGACCTCCCAGATCGGCTTCAGAGGCTCGTTGGGTTGCCCAGCGTTGTTCACCAGAACGTCCACGTGCCCCAGGGACTGGAGCACCGACTCAACCATGTGGTTGACTTGGGCGGAGTCGGTAATATCGGTGGGGATGGCCACGGCGCGGCGTCCCAGAGCCTCGACCTCTGCCGCCACGGCCTCCAGGGGGCCCGGACGACGGGCCGCCAGCGCCAGGTCGGCCCCGGCGGCTGCCAGATGCAGCGCCATCTCGCGGCCGAGGCCGGTGCCTCCGCCGGTGACGATGATTGCCTTTCCTTCCAGGCTCAGTGCTTCCAGCATCTCTCTCCTCGCATGGTCATTCCGTCCTGTCGGCGACCCAATCTCGAAGAAGGAACTTTTGGATCTTCCCCGAGGGCGTTTTGGGGAGTTCGTCGAAGACCTCCAACCTCTCGGGCCAATACTGCTTGGCGGTCTGGCTCTGGTCGAACCACGTTTGGAGATCCTCGAAGGTGAGTTGTTCGCCGGCGTTCAGCGTCACGCAGGCGCACGCCCGCTCCCCCATCCGCGGGTCCGGTGTGCCCACCACCGCCGCCTCCCTCACCTTGGGATGCCGGAAGAGGATCTCCTCCACCTCCACGACGGGGATGTTCTCCCCACCACGGATGACGATGTCCTTGGTTCGCCCGCTGATGCGGATGTAGCCCTGCTCATCCATACGCGCCAGATCTCCGGTGTCGAACCACTGTTGTGCATCGTAGGCCTCCTCCCAGAGATCGGGCCGCTTGTAGTAACCCACGAACTGTCCGGGCCCGCGCGCCTCCAATGCCCCTTCGGCGCCTGCGGGCAAGGGTTCCCGGCTGACAGGATTCACGATGCGGACCTCCATTCCGGGAACCGGGCCGCCGTCGCTCTCAGCCGCCCTTGAAGGCGGGTCGGTTGGCCTAACAAATGTGACCGCGCCGTCCTCCGTCATGCCCCAGGCAGATATGACCCGGCAGGGAAGACGCTGGTGCGCCTCCTCCACCAGCGCGTTGGGGATGGTGGCCCCGGCACAAACGAAGTAGCGCAGAGTGGACACATTGTACCGGTCCAGGGCATCGGTCCGGGTAAGGTCCATCAAGAAGGGCGTCGCGCCCATGGTCCAGGTCACTCCCTCTTCGGCGATGAGTCGCACCGCTGTCTCGGGCTCCCACATGTCCATGAGGACGGTCTTGCTTCCCAGCGCCAATGGCATGTTGATGCCGAACGCGAAGCCGGTGTAATGGCCAAGGGGCGAGCCCATGAGGATTCTGTCGTCTCGGTTGAGTCCCAACACCGACCCCGGACTGCGGCTGTGGTACATGATGGTGGCCTGGCTGTGCATCACGCCCTTTGGCTCTCCGGTTGTGCCTGAGGTGAAGCAGATCGCACCCACGTCGTGAATGGGGTCGGGGCGCAGCATCCGCAGTTCCTCCGACGAACGCCCCACCTCTCTCCGCTGGAGCAGAACATCCCTCTCGAAGGAGAGCATGCCTTCGGGTACAGGGTCTCCGACAACGATCACCGCCCGAAGAGACGGCAGTTCGTCGGACAGCTCCTCCATCATGGCCCCGTAGTCGAAGTTCCGGAAATTCGGGGGGATCACCATGACGCGCGCCTCCGTCCGGTCCAGCATATGCTTGATCTGCAGGTGGCGCATGATGGGAGTGATCGGGACGATGACGGCCCCGATGCGCGCGCAGGCCAGGTAAATGAGCGTGAAATGCCACCAGTTGGGGAGCTGGACCGCGACCCGGTCTCCGGGTCCCACTCCCAGATCAATCAGCGCCCAAGCAGCGCGATCCACCAGGCGGTGGAGCTGGCGATAGCTCAGGGTTGCCGTCCGGTCAGTTGCGTAGAAGTGGGAGACAAGCGCCACCTGATCGGGCTTCTCGTCGGCCCAGCGGTCCAGATAGTCGGTGACCACGATGTCGCGCCACCACCCCTCGCGCTGGTAGCGCTCCACCAGTTCCTGCGGCGTTTGCAGCATCTCCCCTCCTTCGATCACGTTGAGAGCCCTTAGGCAGGGCGGTGCCCATGTTCCTACGATGCGAATGGAGGTTCTGTTTCGCCGGAGTGGATTCGAATCATCTTGCAGAATGGTCAGGACTGAGAAGCATATGCCGGCGGCATCGGCAACCCCGCCAGGGTCACATCATCGTGTAGCCGCCGCTGACGCTCCAGGTTTGGCCGGTGACGAAGTTGCACCGGTCTGAAGCCAGGAAGACGACCACGTTGGCCACGTCCTGCGCGGTTCCCAGCCGGCGAAGGGCGTAACGACGGCTGGCGCTTGCGCGACGTTCGGGCGTCCAAAAGTCGATCGCGTCTCCGGCCCACAACATGCTGGTCTCGGGGACGGCTTCGGGATCCTCGGGGATTGTGAGTCCGGGACAGACGACATTGAGGGTTACGTCGTGCCTGCCGACCTCCCTCGCCAGGGACTTGGTCAGGGCGATTACTCCTGCTTTGGCGCCGGAGTAGACCGCTTCGTGGTATTCGCCCATGCGGCCGGCGTCGGACGCCAGGCTGACGACCCGGCCGTAGCCTCGCTCCACCATGTGAGGCAACACGGTGTGCATGCAGTGGACGACGCTCATGTAGTTGAGGTCGACCAGCTTCCGGTGCAGTTCGGGCGGTTGGTCCAGAAACGGGCCCGCCTGATCGCCGCCCGCGCAGTTGATCAGGATGTCGATCTGTTCGAACTTTTCCACGACCCGACCGACCGAAGCCTCCACTTGCTGCCGGTCCGTCAGATCGGTGGCGAATGCCGCCAGGTTACCGACCGCTCCCGCCTCTTTGGCCTCCTGGATCACGCCAAGGGCCGCGACCTCGTCGATGTCGAAGAGGGCGATATTGGCCCCTTCTTCCGCCAGGGTCAGGGCGATGCTCCGACCGATATTGGAGCCGCCTCCGGTGACGATGGCGTTTTTCCCGCTTAAAGTTAGCTCCATTGAGTACCCTCTGCCGCGACGCTTGCTGGTATGCCTATCCGCCGTGCTCTGCTGCATAAGCCGCATACGGACGGGGCGTCCGCATCTCAGTGAAGGCCTGGAGGCACTCCTTGCGTTCCGCGCTTCCCATGAAGTCGGGCGCATGCGTTCGGAGCATCTCCCCGTGGGGGCCCGTGAAAGCCCTCATCATCTCCATCAACGCGTTGAAGGACCGCTTGCGGAGTTGTACGCAAGTGGGGCTCATCGTCAGAAGCTGCTCGCACCACCTGTCCACCTCATCTCCCAGCGCGTCTTCAGGCACGACTTTGTTGACCATGCCCATCTGGAAAGCTTCCTGGGCCGTGTACCGTGGCAAGAAGAAGTGCATCTCTTTGGCTCGCTTCATCCCGATCGTCAGGGCGGCGAGTGCAACCGTATATCCGTGGTGGGGGCTGCCAACCCGAACGCCGTTGTGCCCGAAGATGGCGGTGTCGGCGGCGATGGTGATGTCGCAAGTGTAGGCCAGATGGTTGCCGCCGCCGATGGCGTAACCCTCCACGGCCGCAATGACCACCTTAGGGCAGAGACGCACCAGCCGATTCAATCCGGGCTCAGAGCCAGCCGATTCCTCGAAGGCAGCCTCGGCCTCCCAGGTCACGTCGCCTCCGCTGGAGAAGTGGCCTCCAGACCCGGCGAGAATAATGGCGCCGATGGTGACGTCCTCTTCGGCGTCCCTAAAAGCTCGTGCGTATTCCAAGTACGTCTGGCCGGTGAAAGCGTTGAGCACCTCGGGTCGGTTGAGGGTCAGGCGGGCGATGCCTCCGCCGAGTTCCTCATTGTGCTTCTTTTCGTAGATGACGTGTACCGGACGCCGAAATTCCTGAGGCTGTGTCCATTCGGTCCATCCCATGAAGCTCTCCTTTTAGAAACTGCCGATGACTCTGTCAGACTGCCTCAACTCTTGGATGAGCGCAGCCATGTCCGGACGCTCCAACTCCTCTGGCAACTTATCCTCAACGCCTAGCAGCTTCGACCAGAGGGGGCAGGCGAGGAGACGGACTCCCGCCTCCCGGGCGGCCGGGAGAAGCTGGCGGGGCTTGGTCCATCGGGGATCTCTGGTGTTTGCCAGAGGATACCCCATCTCGGTGGCGTTCCGAGACACCCGCACCCGCGTGTTCCAATCGCGAAGCAAGGGCGACCAGTCGAATGACTGTCCCGCGAGGGCGGCAACGGCTTCGCCGGTAAACAAGACCCCCACATCAGCGGATGTCTTGCGAGCCTCCGTCGCCATCGCCACAGTGCTCAGTAGCGAGTCTTCCAGCGCGTCTCGACATATAAACAGTAGTTCCATAATCACTCACCTGGGCGTCATAGTATCTGCCAACCTGGACAGGGTCAAGCCAGCCGCGCTCTCTGGTCTTCGGCTACGGCGCCGGTCGTCCTAGAGCGCGGCAACCTATCCGCTCCGTGAGCTGATGTTGGGCAACATTCGTCCAGACGGCTGGGTCTGAATGTTACCGTGGGGGAGTTGCGAGTCCTGGTGCTCATCCGGCGTGGATGGACACGGCTGAGGTTCAGGCCCGCTACTTTGACACCGTCACTCGCGCGACGCAGAGACCTTGACTCTCCTCGGGTCCCCAGATACGGAAGTCACTAAGATCGTCATGCTGGCGGTTGCCGAAATAGGCGTCGTCGAGTTCGAATGATGTGGTCTTCCAAATGTTGGCGTTTCGAAGTTCAGCCCCGAACGCGTCTTTCCAGCGACCTTCATCCCGCGAAGTAAAGTCCGATGAATCGTATTCGATGCCCATCTCGCCGGCGCCAGCATCGAAGTATTCGATTGTTATCAGCACCTTCGTCGGCTCTCGGTAGATAAATTCGTCATTCACGTCAAAGTACATATACCCGGCGGGTTGAAAAGCGTTCCGAGGCACGGTCAGACGGCACCCACGGTCGTTGCGAACAGCTGGATCAAGCCGTCCCCGGCTTGATCCAGCTGTCGAAGACCGCCGTCAGCATTCGTTCTCCCCAGTTCGGCCCATATCGCTGGCGCGGGGGCTGCCGGCGCCTCGGGAGCCGCCGTGGGCACAGGGGTTGGAGTCTGAGCCGCGGGTGTTTCGGTAGGGTCCGGGACAGACGTAGGCATGAACGCGGGCGCCGGAGTAGGCGCCTGAGCAACGGGTGTGTCGGTGGGGCTCGGGACAGGTGTCTGAGCAACTGGTGTGTTGGTAGGTCTCATGAGAGGCGTAGGCATGGATGCGGGCGCCGGTGGAGACAGAGGTGTCGGCGCTTCCGCCTGAGCACTACTGACTGGAGGCTCTAGAGTCGGGGTTGGAAAGGACGTAGCTGTCGGAATCGGGAGTGCGGCAAGGGTCTCCTCGTCGCCCGCTCCGCGGTCTGTGCCCCCAGTTGCAAACACTACTCCGGCTATTGCGACCGTGATGACAGCCACGAACACGACGGCCCCCCAAAGCACCGGGGACCGCCGTGCTTTGGGAAGCGCCAACACCTGTCGATGGGCAACCCTGCCTTCCTTTTCAACGAAAAACTGTTCCTGGCCCGGAGAGCCTCGAAAGTCGCCCTCCGGACGGAACGACATGGTGACGACGTAGTAGTCCTCGCCTTCCTCCTGCTCCACCACATCGAATGCCATCCGCGCCCCGGAGAAGCGACGCCCATATTCACCGGGATCGTCCCTAGCGGCCCGCATCGCCGCCACTCTAGCCTGCTCCAACGAGATATAGGCTAGAGCCTCGCCCTCGGGCGTGAAGTCGAACGAGTCTTCCTTCTTGCCTTCGTCTTCCACCATGGAGAACCTTTACGAGCCTTGATTCGGTGTATGGGAGTCACTGTGGGGAGGCAGATTGTGGCTTCCAAGACGAGCGCGGTTTTGACGAACCCGTGCTGACAGCCTGGTGGGCCGCACACACGCTCGCGACAAGTTGAGCCGACATTTCCTATGTCAGACTTAAGGAGTGCAGAGAGTCCACAATCCTTGACACCGACGATTGTACGGCGACACCGAAACGTCGTCAAACACGCTGTCCGCCTTTTGGCTTACCTTCTGACGCCGCTATTGGCGGTTCGTCGGATGGAAGCGCCGCTTGGGATGCACCATGGCGCCTTCCAGTCCCACCAGGCGTTGGTTGCTTGGTCGCCTGTCATTGCGTCCGACGACCCAAGAATGGGCGTCACGGCGGTGTCGGATGCAATCCCCAAATACGCTCGGGTGTTTGATGGCGTGCATCCCAGAGCACCGGGCCCTCAGCCAGATGAATCACCGGGGACCAAGCGTGGCGGATTAAGTTCCCCCAGTCTGGCTGAGCTTGATCCGGACACTGGCAACGAACGGTTCAGGGCGGCCTCGGGCAGGGTAGTCTGCTCAGGGAGCTTCCCTGGTCGTAGGCCAGGCTGGGCCGAGCCAGCCGCGCTCTCTGGCCCGTCCCGCTTCGGCGCCGTTCGTCCTATAGCGCAGCCACCTTTGGCGCGATGTCGGAGGCGAGGTATCGCGGCCCTTCGTCCGAGTCGTAGTTCAGGTGCTCGAACTCGACCTCCTCGAGGCCCAATTCGGCCAATTGGCCGAGGCGATCCAAGACCTCTTCGGTCTGGCCGACGATCATCCCGCGCTCTCGTGATCGCGCCTGGAATTCCTCGATCGAAATCGACTGGTTCGCCGGAGACGAGTCCTTGAATCGTCGGGTGACGTCGTCGAGCACCTGCTTGGTAGGACCCATCAGCCCGAAGACCATCATCGAGCGCTTGATCGTCGCAGGATCGCGTCCGATGGTTTCGCAGTGTTTCTCCAACACTGCCTTTTTGTGTGCATAGACCTCAGGAGTGGCGTTCACGCAATTCCACTCACTGGCGTACTTGGCCACCAGCGCCAACGTCCGCTTTTCTCCCGCACCTCCGATGAGTATCGGAGCGCCGCCGGAGGTCGGTTTGGGGAGGCAATCGACGCCATCGACCTCGTAAAACTTCCCTTTGTACGAGGCGGGACCTTCGGACCACAGCGCCTGGATCACGTTGATTCCTTCGTCCAAACGGTCGAATCGCTCCCGAACCGGAGGGAAGCGAATGCCGTACGCGAGGTGCTCAGGCTCGTGCCAGCCAGCCCCGAGCCCCATCACGAAACGCCCGCCGCTGAGCTCGTCGATCTGAGCGGCCATTCGCCCGATGTCGACCGGCGATCGGAAGGTCAACGGAGTGACGAGCGGGCCGAATCGAATAGTGCTGGTTTCCTTGGCCGCCACCACGAAGGACAAGTAGGCTTCGAGCGATTGCTTGTAGGTTCCGATGACGTAGTGATCCGAGCGGAAAACGGACGGGAATTTGAGCTCCTCCGCCAGCGCCAGGATGTGGCTCCAGCGCTCCCATGTAAGTCCGTTCTGGCCTTCAACCATCAAACCTATGTCCACGGTGTCCTCCTCGACGGGGGTTATGTTGTTTCGCAATCATAGTGTCTCGCGCCACACGCGGGGCGTTGAGCGATGCACGATACATCTGAACCCGGATATCTAAGTCGGCGCGGAATCTCTTCGGTGACTTAGCAGTCTGAGACGCCCCAAACTCTAGTGCTGGTCAGCAGCGTTGTCAACGGTTGAACCGAACGCCAGACAAGCTGCGCAAGTTCTTTGACACGACCAGCGGCGACGAATACAGTATGCGCCAACGAAGAAGCCGCCAGCCGTCAGCCGTCATGAGGATGATGCCGGGAATCGAGCGATTCCGGAGATTGGCAATCGTGGCAGAGGAGAGGAACATTGGCGAAGAGAGTCCTGATCACGGGCATGAGCGGCCTGATCGGGGGCATCTTGAAGGACAATCTGCAACAGGTAGGGGGATACGAGTTGACGGCCTTGAACCGAAGGCACGTCGACGGGGTGACCAACTTTCAGGCGGACATCGCCGATCCGGAGGCCATCAAGCCCGCGTTCGAAGGACAGGATGTTGTGGTGCATCTGGCGGCCTACCTCGGAGGATCGGACTGGGAGGGGCATCACGCTCTCAACGTGACGGGCACGTACAACGTCTACGAAGCGGCGCGTTTGGCGGGCGTCAAACGAGTCGTGTTCGCCAGCAGCAACCAGACGTTCGGAGGTTTCGAGCGGGTCTCACCTTACTCTGACATCTGCGCCGGCGAGTATGATCGGGTCCCAGCGGACTTCCCTATGATTACTCACGAGCAGATCCGGCCAGCATCTCTTTACGGCGCCACAAAAGTTTGGGGCGAGGCACTGGGCAGGCATTTCTCCGACGAGTACGGAATGTCGATCATCTGCGTGCGTATCGGGGCCGTCCGACAGGGAGACAGGCCGACGACGACGAGGGAGAACTCCGTCTACCTGAGCCATCGAGACGTCGGCCAGGCGCTCCGGAAGTCTATAGACGCCCCGGCTAGCGTCCAGTACGACATCTTCAACGCGATTTCCGACAACCGTTGGAACTACCGAGACCTCACGCACTCAAAGGAAGTGATTGGTTACGTGCCGCAGGACTCGGCCGAAAATTGCCCTTTCCGGCCATAGATGACTTGCCGATGACCTTGGCGGCGTTCGCGTCATCGCGATCAATGATCGATATTATGGTCGGGCGGCAGATGCCGGCCGATCCGCCGTGATTATGATGAGGAGGCTAATGTGACGAATCTTAATGAGATAGAGTGGAAGCGAGTTTTGTGGGACCTCTCGGATTCGGGCGTGCTCTCGATCACGCTCAACCGGCCCGAGCGGCTAAACGCCGTCAGTTTCCGAACGTTGCACGAAGTGCAGTGGCTCGTCGACCACGCCGGCGCCAATCCGGATGTCCGCGTAGTCACCATCCGAGGGCAAGGAACACGGTCCTTCTGCTCCGGCGACGACATGAAGGGGATGGACCCGGAACCGGGCGTCGATGATTTCCACGTTCATCGTCGCCTCATCAGATCATTGCGCGAGCTTCCCAAGCCCGTCGTGGCCCTCGTGTACGGTTGGGCGCTCGGGCACGGCTTCGAACTGGCCTGCGCATGCGACTTTCGGCTGTGCGCGGACAACATCGAGGTGGGCGACCACAGGGTGACCAGGTCCATCGGCATGATCGGCGGGTCGTCATGGTTCCTACCTCGAATTATCGGGCAGGGCAGGGCGCTCGAAATGCTGATGACAGGCAGCCATTTAAACGCTCAAGAGGCGTTGGATTGGGGATGGGCCAACCGAGTCTGGCCGTTGGACGAGTTCCAAGACCGAGCTGCGGAGTATGTCGAAATGCTCGCGGGTCTCGCGACGGTGGCGGCTGGCGGCTACAAGGACGCGATGGAATATTCTCTGACACACACTCTGCGCGACTCGCTCGCATACGAATACGAGGTCTCGACCCTCCGGGTCAAGGGCACCGACGATCAGCAGGAGGGGCGGCAGTCATGGCTCGAGAAACGATCACCCACGTTCAAAGGCCGATAGCGTTCCGACCTGCCCGCACGATATCAGATCGTCATTTTCGGTGAATTGCAGTCGCACGGATTTCGACTGTCAACAACAAACTCGTTCAGACAAACCAGAGGAGAGCTAGATGCCAATTGACTTGAACAGAGAATCCTGGAAGCCAGGCATGCCTTGGGAGAAGGCGATAGAAGACATCGAATACATACGGGAGTTGGGCCGTGAGATGGGCGGTCCGGAACGGATCGAACGACAACATCGCGGAGGCCGGTACACCGTTCGTGAACGCATCGAGAAGATGATCGACCCCGGCACTTTTGTCGAATCCGGACCCATGGTGGGAGCGGCCGAATTCGACGCGGAAGGGAACCTCACGGCATTCTCTCCCGGCGGCTATGTGATGGGATTGGGCGAGATCGACGGCAGACCCGTCGCCGTTGGCGGCGACGACTTCACGATCTCAGGCGGCAGTCCTCACAACGTCCACAAAAGTCCACAAGATTTCGTTCAGCCGCTGGCGATCCAGTACGGCATCCCTTACGTTCAGCTCATCGAAGGCGTCGGCCACAGCTCGAAATCCGACGAGGCGTCGGGCCACATGGGCCTGCCGAACGGCGGTTTGTGGTGGCGCAATGTCGAGGTTCTGCGGCGGGTGCCCTGCGCGGCCGGTATCATGGGCGCGGTCGCCGGATGGCCCGCGGCGCACGCGCTGATGTCCCACTTCACCGTCATGGTCAAAGGTCAGTCGCAGATATTCCCGTCCGGACCGCCGGTCGTGCGCCGCGCCATCGGCGAGCAGCTCGACAAGGAGGAACTCGGCGGCCACATGATGCACGTCCACGAAAGCGGACAGGTCGACAACGAGGCGGACTCGGAAGAAGATGCGATGGACCAGATCAAGAAATTCATCTCCTACCTGCCCAACACGACAAACGACGTCGCCCCTCGAGTGGAAACCGGCGACCCGCCTGATCGCCGACCGGAAGGGCTGTTGAACATCATCCCTGCCAATCGAAAGCGCAGCTACGATCCACGAAAGCTCATCAAGATGGTTGTGGACAACGGCGAGTTCTTCGAGATGCGACGACATTGGGCCGGCGCAATTATCACGGGGTTCGCTCGTCTCGACGGCTACAGCGTCGGCGTCCT
Source organism: Dehalococcoidia bacterium UBA2160 (assembly GCA_002328865.1). Lineage (GTDB taxonomy): Bacteria > Chloroflexota > Dehalococcoidia > Lucifugimonadales > UBA1123 > UBA2160. The sequence continues at coordinate 20,684 of DCWO01000146.1, forward strand.
CGGCAGCGATCCGTCGAAATTAGCGGGCGCGATGGACGGCGACGGCGCCGACAAGTACGCGCACTTCGTGGACCTCTGTGACGCCTTCAATCTGCCCGTGGTAATATTCCTGGACATGCCGGGATTCATGCTCGGCTCCCACGCCGAACGCAAAGCGACAATGAGGCGCGGAATACGGGCGCTCATCGCCAGCGCCGAGGCGGATGTGCCGAAGATCGAGTTCAACGTTCGCAAGTCCTATGGCGTCGCGGCAGATGCGCCCAACAGTCTTGGACATCCGAATGGACTGAACCTAAGGTTCGGCTGGCCCGCCGGAGAGTGGGGCGGCATACCCATCGAGGGCGGTGTGGCCGCGGCGTACCGGAGAGAGATCGAAAACGCGCCGGACCCGGACGCCCACCGAGAGATGATCGAGAACAGGTTGCTCAAGATGAGATCGCCTTTTAGGGCGGCTCACAAAGGCGACGTAGTGGACCTGATCGATCCCCGAGACACCCGGCGGCTTGCCTGCACTTTCGTGAAACTGGCTCAACCCATGCTTGCGAAACTCGCCCAACGACCAAAGCGCGCCGTGCGACCATAGGCTTTCTTACTCATATGCAAGACACAACGGATACGAACGAGCGGCAAACAGAGGATTTGCCGCTCACCGGCGTCGAGGTGGTGGAAGTCGCCGAAGGGGTCGCGGGCCCGTATTGCGGGAGACTGCTGGCCGCCTTCGGGGCGACGGTCGTCAAAGTCGAACGGCCGCCTCAGGGCGACTGGTCTCGCCGGATCGGTCCTTCGCTGTCAGACGATAGCCCCTCAGAGTCCAGCGCGCTCTACCTGTACAATAACATGGGCAAGAAGAGCGTGTTGCTCGACTGGGAGACAGAGTCCGGAATGGACGACCTGGTCTCCTTGGTCTCGAAAGCCGACATCTTCATCGAGGACTGGGACTGCGGCTATCGCGAAACAACCGGCATCTCCGCCGAACGCCTCATTCCCGAGGACCGAGGGCCCATCAATCTCTGCGTTACACCGTTCGGACTGACGGGACCTTACTCGCGGTGGAAGTCCTCCCCCATCGTCCAGCTCGCCTTGGGCGGGTACCTCAACATAATGGGTTCGCCTTTCAAGGAGCCTCTGATGCTCCCTGGCCGCCAGCCAGACTACCTGACCGGCCTCAACGCGTACAACGCGGTCCAAATGGCGTTGTGGGAGCGAGCCATGGACGGCCACGGGCAGTTCGTCGAAGTGTCCATGCTGGAAACGCTGACGAACCTGCACCAGGCTACGTTGGAGATGGATGGCAACGTGAGGATGCGCAACGGCCACAGACAGTCCGCTCTTTCGACACGGGCTTTCCCGCCCGGTCTGGCAACCTTGCCCGCTGAAGACGGGAACGTCACGTTCGGTGGAGGCAGTGTGGCCATATGGGAGCAGGTATGTTTGATGCTCGGTCGCGAAGACATTGTGGCAAACTCGGATCTCGACGACGTGGCTGGCTTTGCCGATCTGGCGGACGAGATGGAACGAATCTTGATCACGTGGATGAAAGGGCGAACCAAAAAGGACGTATTCATGGAAGCTTCGAGAGACTGGATGCTTCCGGTGGCGCCGGTTTTGGAGCTTGATGAAGTGCTTGCCGATCCCCAGTTCAACGACAGAGGACTCTTTCAGGACGTCGACCACCCCGTGGCGGGCATAGCGACTTATCCAACGCTGCCGTTTGTCACGTCGGGAACCGTTCCGACGCTCGGAAGAGCCCCGCTGCTCGGAGAGCACACGAAAGAGGTTCTCGGTCGATGATCGGAGACAAGAACTCGACGGCCCGATCCAAGGGGGCGCTGAACGGCGTTCGAGTAGTTGACTTGACCAGAGTCTGGGCCGGCCCATTAGGCACGAGGACGCTTGGAGATTTCGGGGCTGAAGTCATCAAGGTTGGCGATCCTCGGCTCCCCGGCGACAGGTTGGGCGGTCTCTACACCAAGCTGAACCGCAACAAGTCGAGCCTCGGTTTGCGCCTGGATACCGAAGCTGGCCGAAGAATCTTCCTCGATCTCGTGTCCGTGTCCGATATCATCATCGAGAACTTCCGCCCCAGGGTCATGCGCAACCTCGATCTCGGATACGAGGTCTTGAAACGCGCCAATCCAAGCATCGTGATGTGCGCCATGCCCGGCTTTGGAGCAGAGGGTCCGTACGCGGAGTTTCCCGCTTTCGGGTCCACTGCCGAGGCGATGTCAGGGGTTTCGTCATTAATAGGCTACAAACCTGGCAGACCTCTCCAATCCGGAATGTCGTATGCCGACCCGGTGTCGGCCCTGAACCTCGTTGGCGTCGTCATGACATATTTGAGGAGAAGCCGAGTCTCGGGTCGAGGTCAGTACATCGATCTGGCGCTCGCGGACAGCCCCGTCTGCATGATCGGCGAGTACCTGGTCGCGAACTCCGCCACGTCCCACGTGCCTCCTCTGCGAGGCAACAAGCACTCCGACTACTCTCCCCACGGCGCCTACCGAGCAGACGGCGACGACAACTGGGTCGCGATCGCCGTGACCAACGACGACGAATGGCAGGCGCTCTGCACCGTCGTCGGCGACGACAGACTGCTCGATGGCCGCTTCTCGAACTTCGACGGAAGGAAGCGCGCCGAGGAACACATCGATGCGGTCATATCCGAATGGACAGCGGGACGAGACGCCGTCAGCGTTATGACCCAACTCCAAAGCGCCGGCGTTCCGGCGGGCAGGGTCGCGAACAACCAAGAGTTGCTGCGCGATCCGCACTTGGCGGCCAGAGATTTCTTCGTAGACCTCGACGAGTACGACAGCGGACGAAAACGATACGATGGGCAATCCATACGTGGAAACATCATCGACAAGTCGGATTGGAAACCGTCGCCTCTATTGGGCCAGCACAGCAGGAACGTCCTGGTGAACCTTCTTGGCTATTCCGAGATAGATTGCGACGCACTGGCATCCGAAGGCGTTACCGTTCTTAACGACCAACCCTCTTCGACAAGGGAGAATTAGTCCGGCAAGCAGACGAATCTATCCGACACGGAGCAGACACCTATGGCAACAGAGGAACCTTTCCAGGGACGGATAGGGGTCACCTACCAGGATTCGACCTCTGACTGGCCGGCGCCCCCTCCGACGTGCGACGGTCAGTCGCCGAATGTTCTCATAATCCTCCTCGATGACACCGGATTCGGCAACCTGGGCTGTTACGGCTCGACGATCGAGACCCCGAACATCGACGCGTTGGCGGAAGGCGGCCTGCGGTATTCCAACTTTCACGTGACGCCTCTGTGTTCGCCGACCCGGGCATCGTTGTTGACGGGCCGCAACCATCACTCAGTCGGCATGGGCAACATCGCCAACTACCATGACACCGGTTACCCGAACTCGCGGGCACTCGTGAGCAGACACGCTGCTACGCTAGCGGAGATGTTGCGTGAAGAAGGCTACGCCACATTCGCGCTAGGCAAGTGGCATCTCAACCCCTCCGAGCACAACTCGGCCGCGGGGCCCCGTGACGGATGGCCCCTCCAGCGCGGATTCGACCGCTACTACGGCTTCCTGCCGGGCTCCACCGACCAGTTCTACCCGGAACTGACCCACGACAATCACCCCGTGTACCCGCCGAAAACCCCCGAGCAGGGATACCACCTCACAGAAGACCTAGTCGATCACGCCATCGAGTTCGTAAACGATCAGAAGTCGACCTATCCGGACAGCCCGTTCTTCATGTACTTCGCGCCTGGCGCGATGCACTACCCTCATCAAGCGCCGAAGGAGTACATCGACAAGTACCGCGGCCGTTTCGATGACGGATGGGACGCAATCCGTGAGCAGTATTTCCAACGACAGATCGAATCTGGACTCATTCCCTCGAACACCAAGCTTTCACCGAGAAACCCTGGGGTGAAGGCTTGGGACGAACTCGATCATAACGAAAAGCGGTTCATGTGTCGGTTGCAGGAGACGTGGGCAGGGTTCCTGGACCACACCGACGCCCAGATCGATCGTCTCGTCAACCACCTGCGTGAAATCGACCAGATAGACAACACGGTTATCATGCTCACGGCGGACAACGGCACCAGCCAGAACGGCGGCCCTTACGGCGTGACGAACGCCGGGCCCAGCTCGACTCGCAACGCCACGAACCAGGGGCAGACCCTGGGCGAGGCAATCGGCCGGCCTGACCCGGAAGAGGACTTCGACGCGATACAGACGACGTTGGACGATATCGGCGGGCCCAAGAGCTACGCCGACATCCCCTGGGGGTGGTCGCAGGTGGGCAACACGCCTCTCCGATGGTACAAGCAAGACACCCACGGGGGCGGCGTGAGGGTGCCGCTGATCGTTCATTATCCCTCGGGCATCGGCGACGCGGGCGGTGTCAGGAACCAGTTCCACCACGTGAGCGACATTGCGCCGACGATACTCGAGATGGCCGGCGTCAAGCCACGGTCAAGCTACCGCGGATATGACCAGATGCCGATTTCCGGCACGAGTCTTGCGTACACGTATGCCGACGGCGATGGCCTGACTGAGAAGCCGATCCAGTATTTCGAAATGATCGGCAACCGCGGTCTCTGGTTCGACGGCTGGAAGGCCGTCACCCGTCATGAGCTCGGCGACGAGTACAGCAGCGAAGAGTGGGAGCTGTACAATCTCGGTCAAGATTTCTCCGAGACTAACAACTTGGCCGAAACCGAGCCGGAACGTCTGCGCAAGATGATCGACCTGTGGTGGACGGAAGCAGGTCGCTACGGTGTGCTGCCGTTGGACGACCGCAGCTTTGAAAAATCCGGCCCGAGCACGCGCCCGGGAGCTTACCACGAGACTTTGAGTTATCACTTCGCTTCGCCAAACGTCCACATCCCGGCAGCCCTGGCGCCCCAACTGCGACGAGGAGACTGGGCGTTGACGGCGGACATTGAGATCTCGGGCATTGACACCGAGGGCGTGATCTATTCGCATGGCTCGTTCATGGACGGCTTCTCGCTGTTTGTGCAGGCCAGAAGGCTTTGCCTCGTTCACAACTCATCGGGCGCCGCGACGATCGGGCGTGCCTCTGAGGCGTTGCCAGATGGCCGGATAAACGTGGGGCTGTCGTACGAGCGCGCAAGCGATCGAGGCGGCGCGTTCACTTTCACCGTCAACGGCGAGGGGGTTGGTGGCGCCAACGTTCCCGATGAGATGCGAGCGTCGAGGGTTGGCGGCGTCGGCATCGGTCGGGACGAGCTGGCGCCGATCACCGACCTCTACGACGCTCCATATGCGTTCACTGGTGTCATTCATTCCGTGGATATCCGCGTGGAGCCTAGATGATTCATTTTCACGCTGGCGTCGTGCTCCAAACTAACCACGATCCGCCGATCTACGAGGATGTGCCGCTGTGAGCTCCCCGAATCCTGATTCCGCCGCATGCTTGAGAACCGGTTCGTCGCCGTGAATGCATCTTATTGACACTGCCAGGCGTCAGTCCTACACTGTCGTCTGCCGCCAACCGAACGCGAGGACAATCTACGACTAACGATGCCATACCAACCTCACATATTCGCTGACAACCCCTTGGACCGCGGCGACCAGCAACGCCGTGACGAGGCGTGGCTGGAAGAGCGGACACTGGACCCGGACACCAAGTTCCTGTTGATGCCGGGGCTCGAAGTGCCGCTGTCCGATGGAACGGCGCCGAGTTTGAGGTGGCTGAACGCCGACGACCTGAACGGACTCGCCGTCGATGGGCCGCCTGTCTTCCTTGGGCTTCAGGACGGACGGGCGCACTTTGCCGTGTACGTCCCCAAGACGGACGGTGCGGCGGAGGAGCTCACCTCCGACAAGTCGATCGTCTTCTCCGACGCCAGGAGGGCGGCGACGATCCTCGCGTTGCAGGAGACGGGCATCGTGGCGCAGGCACGTGCGCAGTTGGACTGGCACAACCGACACGGCTTCTGTTCAGTCTGCGGCGCTCCCACCGAGATGGGCCGCGGCGGTCACGTCCGTCAGTGTCCCGAGTGCAATGCGCAGCACTTCCCCCGCACCGACCCGGTCGCCATCATGCTGGTCCACGACGGGGATCGCTGCCTGCTGGGCCAATCCCGGGGACGCTTGTCCCGGATGCGAATGTACTCCGCGCTGGCGGGTTTCATCGACCAGGGCGAGTCAATCGAGGAGGCGGTCGCTCGGGAGGTCAAGGAGGAGGCAGGCATCGAAGTCAAGAACGTTCGATACCACTCGTCCCAACCATGGCCGTTCCCGTCGTCGCTCATGATCGGTTGCCACGCCGAAGCGGTGACGACCGACATAAGCATCGACAGCGAGGAGATGGCCGACGTGCAGTGGTTCGACCGCGAAGAGTTGCTGCTCGCCTTGGAGGGACGCAGCGAACGGCTTTCCGTGCCCCAACCCCTCGCCATCGCCCATCACCTGATCAAGACCTGGGCGACGAAGACGATCTAGCTGGCAACCGAGGGTGGGTCAGAATCCAACTAGCGATTGGCTGCCGAATCGCTAAATGCGAACGGCGGCGTCGCAAGAGTCATGGACGCTCAGGATTGTCGTCGGATAGAAACCACGGCATCAATATGGCTTCATGCGGCCACAGGAACTCGAACCCCGCATCCAGCGCGTACCGCTTATCGAGGTCTTCTCGATCGCCTATGTGGTAGTAACCGTCCGCCTTGAATCTCGACATGATTTCACGGAGCATCGGTTTGGCGGCGACGAAGTCCACCCGAATGTCGTGGTGTTCCCAGAGGTCGCGCTGCCCGCTCAATGTGCGGTCTGAGCAACTGCCGATCCAGCAACCTTTGTCTTGGGCGCTTCTCATCATGTCCAACGTCAGGACTCCGGGTGGGTCGCCCACCTCCAACGTGCCGTCTATGTCAAAGCTGATCAGAATCGCCAAGTAGTTTCCTCTCTCGTTCCAGCGCCGGACGTAGGGCCTTCGACGGGCTCAGGCCGAACGGCTGAAGGGATTGTCCGTTCGTTATGAGTCCCGACGCATCGGGATCCCGGCGTTGTCGGGACCTGTCGAACCACACCGACGATCAAACGTTTCGGGCTGTTTGTGTGGCCCATTTGAGACTCACGACATTAGTCCGGGGTGGCGCTCCACACGGTGAAGCTGCCGCCTGTCGGCATGGGACCGCCGGACACCGCGATTTCAGGCTTCACTCCGGTGACCTGTCGATCTCCGGCGCGCCTCTGCAACTGCTGGATGCAGTCGGTGTGCATCCAGAATCGGCTTCGACCGCTCCCGATGTTTCCGCCGCTGGGTGACACTGGATTCGGCCCCTCGATGCTGATGTCCGTCTGGTAGAAGTCCAGGGCCTCACCGAACTTGATGCCGCGGTAGCCGAGGCCTTCCAAATGGAACTGGTGGAACAGCGAGAATCCGTCGTACATGTTTTCGAAGGAGAGATCTTTGGCGGTGATCCCCGCGCCCTCGTAGATCTTCCTCGCCGTTCTGGCGGTGTCTTCTTCGACCTCGTCGAGGGTTGGCGTGAGGCTCCTGGGTTGGGTCGTGCTGGTCGCATGGTTGAGGATGTAGACCGGCTTTTGCTTCATCGATTGGGCCCGTTCTGCAGTCGTGAAAAGGTAAGCTCCGGAAACCATGATCGGAATGTCGTTGTCGTAAAGGCTTGCTGGCTTTGCTATCCACCGAGCGACGAGGTAGTCCTCCTCCGTCAGTCGCTCGGGCCGGTGCTGTGCCCAGTATCCTTCGGGGAACATCAGGCCGTTCCTTCTCGAATTCTCCATGAACGGGGCCATCATGTCGTGGGTCTTGCCGTACTTGCGGCAGTACTCGGCGAACTGGAGGGCCGTGCCGTAGGATGCGGGGGCGCCCCAGAGATTGCGAATGGCGGGCGTTCCGGGAATTGCGTCCTCGGCATTGGCCCCGCCCTGGTAGTAACGGCCTTCCAGATTGTGCCAGCTCTTGAGCACCAGGCATGTGTGGGTGAGCCCGTCGCCCACGGCCTGGGCGGCGACGGCGAGGGCCGCGGACATGCACACCGGGGCGTACATCGTGAACTTGACGCTCGTCAACTCGGGCATGTTTTTCAAGAGCCATTCGGTGCTCAATTGGGCGACCCCGTCCAGCGGATCGCTGGTGGTGTTGAAGGCGTTGACCACATCCATCGGAATGGGCTTGCCTTCAGGCCAGTTGGCCCCGGTGGTGGTCTCGGGAACCACGACCAAGCCGTCTACTTGATCCGGAGAGACGCCGGCGTCTTCCATGGCTCGCCTGAGCGCAAGGATGCTCCAGGCGCCCATCGACGTCTCGGGAGTTTCGTCCCAGCGACGGGCGGTCGGGGAGTGGCCGATGCCGACGGCAGCCACCTTCCCTCTGTGCTCCCATATCCCCAAACCTTCCGTGGATCGATACATGGAGGCCGGGGCGTGTTGTGTGGTCATTGTTCACTCGTTTCTGCGATGGTTTGACGAATGTTTGACGGTATGCAGTCTCAGGTCGCGACACGCCACTCTGGAACCTTCTGGCCGTTGGCGCTCGCTTCGAAGATCACTTCGACGCTGGCTCCCGCGGGGACTTCGTCCATCGGAGTCCCGGGCAGGTGGGAGTACATCTGGATGCCCGGGTCGTCGTCCAACATGATCACCGCCACGTTGAACGGTTGATCGTCCTGGAGCAGCCTGACAGGGCAGTCGTACACCACTCCGTGGTTGTATATCGTGCCTCGCCCGCTCATTTCCTTCCACTCCAGGCTGTCCCCTGAGCCGCATTGGCTACAATCCGGCAGCGGCGGATGCTGAAGCCTGTCACAAGTCGTACAGTTCTGAATTATCAGCCGCTCGTTGTTGGCGGCGTCCCAAAATGGCTTGCTGAACTCATCGGGCAGAACACCCTGCTTCACCATGTCCCCTCCATTGTTGGCAGATTCGGGAGCGTACTCGAAAGCGAGGAGCTTTTTGACTTGGTCAACGGTATTCAAATGCCTATGACTATGTCAACCTGGACTTCTACAGACCGCCTTGGGCGCCAGCGCTCAGTCGTGTCTTGTATGGACGTGACCGCGGTGGTATCGTTCTCCGCATCATGCTGGAGAGGAGGCGCCGATGAGCGTGCGTTTTGTCACGCCGGAAGAGGCGACCGCGCTGGTTCCGGACGGCGCCACGGTCGGCCTTGTCGGAGGCGGAGGCGGACTGATGGAGCCGACGTTGTTGCACGAGCACGTGGAGAAACGCTTCCTCAGCACAGGGAAACCGAATGGATTGACCTGCGTCCACGCACTCGGGATCGGCGATCGTGAATCACGAGGCATGAACCGCTTCGCCCACGAGGGCATGGTTCGCCGGGTGATCGGCGGTCACTGGGTTTGGTCTCCGAGAATGCAGCAGCTAGCCGATGAAAACAAGATCGAAGCCTACGCGCTGCCGGCCGGCGTGATCATGCAGCTCATGCGGGAAGTGGCAGCTCAGCGACCGGGACTGATCACCCACGTGGGCCTGGGCACGTTCGTGGACCCCCGGTTGGATGGCGGACGGATGAATGACGCAGCCACCGAGTCCCTGGTTGAACGCATTGCCATCGGCGGCAAAGACTACCTGCGTTATCTCCCGATCCCAGTGGACATCGCGATTCTGAAGGGGTCCATCGTCGATAACGACGGCAACATCAGTCTGGACGAAGAACCGGCCAACCTGGATGTCTACGCCATGGCTGCAGCCGCTCACAACTCCGGGGGCACAGTCATCTTCCAGGTCAGGCGGAGAGTTCCAACGGGGTCTATTCCGGCCCGTTCGGCGCGGGTCCCTTCGGCCATCGTCGACGCCGTGGTGGTCGATCCCGAACAGCGGCAGAGCTACGACATCGTCTACGATCCGTCCATCTCCGGCGAAAGCATAGATGAGGCGTATCAAGCGGCGGCGCCGGAGTTTTCCGTGCGACTAATCATCGGGCGGAGAGCCGAAGCTGAACTTCACGACGGCGCCGTGATCAACTTCGGTTTCGGCGTACCCGATCAGGTGGCGTCCATCGTCGCCGCGGAAGGCCGGCAGGATCGCTACTACCAGACAATCGAGCACGGGACCTACGGCGGCGCCTTGCTCACCGGCGACCTGTTCGGCTACGCTCGGAATCCAACCAGCATGATAGATGCTCCGTCCCAGTTCGATTTCTATTCGGGCGGAGGCTTGGACATTGCTTTCCTCGGTTTCGGCCAGATCGACGTTGAGGGCAACGTCAATGTATCGAAATTGGACGGCGTCACCGTCGGCCCGGGCGGTTTTATCGACATCGCACAAAATAGCCGCAAGGTGGTCTTTTGCGGCGCCTTCGACGCGAAAGGCACGGAGATCAAGACAGGGGGCGGCAAATTGGAATTGCTTCGGCCTGGAAAGGTCCGCAAATTCGTTGATGCCGTCGACCAGATCACCTTCTCCGGGAAACAGGCGCTTCGGCAAGGCCAAGAAGTGCTCTATGTCACCGAGCGAGCAGTATTCCGCCTCAGTGGCCAGGGACTCGAACTTACCGAAACGGCGCCCGGCATTGACCTGCAAAAGGACGTGATAGAACAGATGGATTTCACACCGCTGATGCCCAAACCCCCGACGATGATGGATGCTCGGATTTTCATGGACGGGGATCATGGCTAAGACGAAGCTGGCATTGGTCGGCGCCGGGACCATCGGCAAGCGGCACCTCTTGGCAATCGATGACGTGGACGAAGCCGAGTTGGTCGCGATCGTCGATACAAATCCGCTCGTCGAGGAAATTGCCTCGGCGAGGAACGCGCGGTTCTACTCCACGACAGAAGCGATGCTGGAAGACCAGCACCCGAACGGCGTAATCGTCTGCACCCCCACGGATCTTCATCTCGCGCCGGTGCTCTCTTCGCTCGGCGCAGGAGCTCACGTCCTCGTCGAAAAGCCGATCACGGCCACAATGGACGAAGCGCGAAAGATCATCGACGCTTCGACGACAGCCTCAAGGCAGGTTCTCGTCGGGCATCACAGGCGCTATTACGGGAACATACTGAAAACAAGAGATCTGATCCGTGACGGCACGCTCGGAGAACTGGTGGGCATCAGTGGAATCTGGGCCGTCCGGAAAGCAGACTCATATTTCGAGCCGGAATGGCGAAAACTGCGTGAGGCGGGTCCAGTGCTCATCAACCTCGTGCACGAAATCGACACCCTCAGGTTCGTCTGCGGAGAGATCGTTTCCATCTCCGCTAGGACTCGCCGCGGGCTGCGCGACCATCCCAAGGAAGAGACCGCGGCAGTCTTGATTGAGTTTGAAGGAGGCGCCCTCGGCACTTTCCTTCTCTCGGACGCGGCTCCCTCGCCCTGGACCTGGGAGCAGGCGACCGGCGAGAATCCGATCTACCCAAGGACCTCGGAGAATGTCTACCGGTTCGTCGGCTCCGAGGCTTCGCTGGATTTCCCCAACCTGGTCCTCTGGCGGCACGCGGGAGCAACGCCGGATTGGCGCCATCTGATAACTTCACAAGCGATAGAGATGGGCTTGGAAGACGCCTATGTCGCTCAGTGCCGTCATTTCTGCGCGGTGATCTCGGGGACGGAGCTGCCTCGCATCACCGCGCCCGACGCCGCCCGGACCCTGGAGGCGACGCTGGCGGTTTTCGAAGCCTCCGAAAAGAGAGCGGAGGTCCGACTATGAGTCCGCCGGAACCCTTGTTTCTGGACGATACTGCGCCTGCCGGCTGCACTGTCGAGGAGATCAAAACGGAACTGATCGCCGGTGGAAAGCACACTCCTCAGAGGGATTCCACTCCAGCGCGATCCGGGGAGAAGCGATGACATTCGATATCGAGGGTCACAAGTTCATCGTCACCGGCGCCGCAAGGGGCATCGGACTGGCCATCAGCAAGAGGCTCGCCGAACTCGGCGCCGATGTTTCGGGATGGGACCTTGAGACGGATACGATGGCTTCCGATCGAGCCTTCACGCACACCGCACAAGTCGACGTCACCGATGATGCCGCGGCCCGATCGGCGGCGGAAGCAAGCATTCGGGCGCTCGGCGGGCTCCACGGCATGATCGCGAGCGCCGGGATAAACGGACCGACGAAGCCGGCCTGGGAGTACACCTTGGCGGAATGGGAGCAGGTGATGAAGGTCGACTTGACCGGCGTGTTCCTCTCGACCACAGCGGTGCTTAGTCACCTGATCCAGGAAGGCTACGGCAGATTGGTGATCGTCTCCTCGGTGGCCGGAAAGGAAGGCAATCCGGGCGCTGCGGCCTATGGAGCCGCAAAGGCCGGAGTGATCGGTTTCGCCAAAGGCCTCGCCCGGGAGTTGCTTCCTTCGAACATAACTGTAAACTGCCTCGCTCCGGCGATTACCGAGACCGATCTGATGAAGCAAATGACCCCGGAATACATACGCGACAAGAAGTCCCTCATCCCGATGGGACGATTCTGCACCACCGCCGAAATAGCTGACATGGCTGCATGGGTTGCCAGTCCGCGTTGTTCATTCACCACTGGGCAGGTGTTCGACCTCACCGGGGGAAGGGCGACCTACTGATGCCTCGAACATTGACGAAAGAGGATCTGTGCATCCATCAAGTGTGCGTATGGAAGCAGAGCAGCTTTGCCGACTCGCTCGACAGTTTCGCGAGGCACGGCATCACCAAGACAGCCATCTGGCGGCCGATGGTGGAAGACATAGGGGTGAACCAAGCCAAGAAGATCCTCGACAACTCGAGCGTTTCGGCGATCTCGATGTGCCCGCTGGTCCTGCTTGATCCGGACAAACTGCTGGACTGGGCTTCCCGAGAACAGGAGCACATACGATACCTGGAGGATGCGGCCGAACTGCGAGTGAAGACCGCGGTGGTAATCACCGGAGGGCTTCCCCCGAAAAGCAACGACCTCGCCGGACGACGCCAGGCCGTTCTCGAGGAGCTGGCGCGTCTCATACCCGTCGCCGAAGAATCAGGGTTGAAACTGGCCCTGGAACCTCTGCACCCCATGGTCTGTGGCTTTCGGTCTGTCGTCTCCACCCTCGGCGAAGCCAACGATATCCTCGATGCGCTGGACCGCGATGACGTGATGGGCATCGCCGTCGACTCCTACGCGCTCTGGTGGGATCCCAAACTGAAGGAAGAGATACTCAGAGCCGGACCAAGAATCTGCAACTTCCATGTCTCCGACTGGCTCCCGGAGACCCGGGACGTTCGCGTGGACCGAGGGATGCCCGGCGATGGCTTGATCGACAATCCCCTGATCCGTTCCTGGATGGAGCAGGCCGGCTACAAAGGACCCGTGGAAGTCGAGATCCTCTCTGCGCTCGATTGGTGGCTCAAGCCAGCCGATACGGTCGTCAAGACAATCTGTGAGAGGATTGAGTTTCTCTGATCTTGGGATCGGTCAACGACTAAGATGTGCCTCGTGGCCGTCCGCACAGAAGACGCAACTCCAGGCGCGGCTTTACACTGCATCCGAGCCAGCGCCGCATTTCGACCTATGGCGGAGATCGGGCCACTTGGCGCGATCTGGGATCGTACCTGTGCGCAGAGTGAAGTAGATGGTGGAGTGTCTCCTGAGATCGGAAGGGGAAGATGTGTTTGGCACGTCGTGGGAAGAGATGTACGACCTGACAGTTCCGGATATTGGTTTGCCAGGGATGAGAGGACACCAAGCCGTTTTCGACGGCGGAGCCGATTCACGGGCAAGACAGTGTATTCCAGTCAGGGCTACAGCTTGACGCCAGCGTCCCAGTGCCTCGTGTCGGAAATTACCGTAAGGATATTCCGTTCGTCCTGAGCCTGTCGAAGGGCTTGCGGGCGGTGGTTCGACAAGCTCACCACGAACGGTGTTGTTAACGCCGATTGTCGCAAGCAAGTACTAGTGGGATCGCGCGGTTCAAGCCGTGACCTTGGCGCGCACTGGGAGCAGCTTGGCTACTCGCGCGACCAGGTCTCTGGAATCGCCCGTCTTGTCGGCGTAGTCGTCGATGAGTGGTCTTGATTCGATCGTCAAGTTCGAACGGTTGGGGTTCGCGCTCCACATGACAATCGGGATGCTCGATGTGATTCGAACAGATCTGCTGAACTCGACGCCGTTCATCCGGGGCATGTCCATGTCCGTGACAATCAAGTCGGGCGCCGACTCGGCGAAGCGTCTGAGGCCCTCGACGCCGTCGGATGCCAGAACGACTTCGTAGCCTTCGAGTTCCAACCACAGGCGGGCGAGGGTCCGCAGCGACGACTGATCTTCAACTATCAGAATCTTGTGGTTTGAATCCATCGGCGCCTCTCAAGAGATTGCTGTGGGCCTGATGACCGTTGCAGGTTTGCGTTCGAAACCAGATGTTCCAATTTCATCCTCAGTCATCTTGCACACGCGGATTGGGTTATGCCGTGGCGTGCGCAGATTGATTGAGGCGTCGGACCTCCATCCTCTTCAAGATGGTCTCCGATATTCGGACAAATACTAACTTTCTCCAAATTGAGGCGCCAAGAGGAAACTGGTACTCAACCCGGCGAATATCGCCACGACTCGGATGGCTCAGGAGTCGTGGCGATACGTGACGACGAGGTAGGTGAAGGTGACCGAGGAGTAGGGCCGCAACTAGATAAGCGTCCGCCTGGAGGTCCTGCAGGAGGCGCAACCAGCGTGGTCAGGTGGCGGCGTCGATGCCCAAAATGGCGTGTGCGGGGAACTCATGGGCAGCCGTGGGGCTCACGACAAGTCTGCAGCGTCGAAACTGACACGGCATGTCAACTCGCGAACGCCGCTACTTCGTCGAGCTCGGGGCGCAATGAATGAAGGTCACCGGTGCTCGGCGACGGTCGATTGGCGCGCTGCGGATCGCCGATGTTGAGAACTGCGAAACTGAGATGCGTCGCAAAACCCTACCGGCGGCGCCCCTGGATTCATTGGCCCCCGGACTCACGGTGTTGCATCACCCAGAACGACCCGTGTACGTGTCGACCTTTCGGTCTCACGGCCTTGAAGGCACTCAATACGTCAATCTTAGGTTGATCAGGGTCTGCTTCGATCTGGAACCGCTTCGTGCACCCGGGGTTGGGGCAACCGCCTTCCCACAACCGCGCCGAGGCGCCCAGGGGTCTACTTATGTCTAGGACAGGCATTTCCAGTTCTCCTTGGTAGACGACTACCCGGTTGACCTCCTCCCATCCAGTTGCAGCTCTATGTCCGTCTGCGTCCGCGCGTGACGGTGCTGTCAGTTTCCCGTTGATCGAGTTACGGCGTCCCGAAGCACCTGCGTCAAGTGACGGGGTTCGGCGTCGGTAAAGTCTTCGATCTGGTGGCGGCAGGATATGCCCATGACCACAACTTCAGCCCCGTTTCTCCCACGCACCGCTGGAAACAGACCCCGCTCGCCAGCGGCTCTTGATGCCTCGTAGTGCTCTTTCTCGTATCCGAAGGAACCGGCCATCCCGCAGCATGCCGCGTTGACCAATTCAGCCTGATAGCCCGCCATGTTCAGCAACTGCATGCTCTTGGCGGGGTCAGCCAGCGCTTTCTGCTGGCAGTGGGCGTGAAAGATGGCCGACCGGCCGTTGGTCTGAGCCTGGTCGAAATCTAATTCCAATTCCCCCTTGTCGCTCAGCATGGCCAAAAACTCGTCGATCAGGACGGCCTGTCGTCCCACGGCCAACGCCTGCTCCTTCATCTCGGGCTCAACCAGATCGGGATACTCGTCCCTCAACGTGAGAAGACAGGAAGGCTCGCATCCCACGATGAACGCCCCCTCTCGGGTTTGCTCGTAGAGGTGTTCCACGTTTGCTCGGGCCTGAACCGCGGCCTGGTCGTAGAAGCCTTTGGAGATCATGGCGCGGCCGCAGCACACTTTCTTCGCCAACTCAACCCGAAAACCCGCCATTTCCAGGAGCTCCGTCGCCGCGATGCCCACCTGTGGCAGGTTGTAGTCCATGAAGGTGTCGTTGAACAACAAGACCTTGCCGCGATGTCCATCGCCCAAAGGTGTGTGGTTCCGATGCCAGGAGGGAAAGGTGCGCCGGGCAAAGGGAGGCAGGGAGCGGTTCTTGTGAATGCCCAAGAATTGGTGGGCCGCCAGATTGGAGCCGGGGAGCTTGAGCAGCGTGTTGCTGATGGGCGCCATGGCGCCGCTCCCTATCTTGGAGAGCCCATCGATTTTGCCAAACACGCGAGACCGCAATCCCTTGCCGTGATCGGTGTCTATGGTCCTCAGCGCCCTCATGATCCGGACCGGGTCCACGCCCTTGGGACAGGCAGCCACGCACGTGTAACAACTGGCGCACTGCCAGAGGGTATCGTGGGCAAGAGCTTTCTCCACTTGCCCCAATTGGAGGAATCGCACGACCTGCTGAGGGCCGAATGAGAAAGGACAGTCGGCGGTGCACTTGCCGCACTGATAGCAGGCGTAGAGGTTCTGACCGCTCAACTCAGCGACCTTCTCCAGCAGTCCGTTGTCGGTCCCAAAGGAAAGCGTCGAACTCATGCGCCTCCCCCTGACCGGATTTCGGCGAGCAATTTGAGCGCGTGCTCGTAGCCCGCTTCGACGGCGCTCAGGTTCAATTTCTCAGTTCCCGGAGGAACCGAAGCCAGCACGGCCTCTCGCATGATGTCCATGTCTACCACGTTCGTGGCCCCGCACACGAACCCCAACATCACGATGTTGGCGATGATGCGGCGACCGAGCTCTTCGGCCATCCGGGTAGATGGGGTCTTCAGCACCAGTCGGCCCGCTTCCCGTTCCTCGTCGACCTCGACAAGGTCTTGGTCCACGATCAGGATGGACTCGGCGGATCGCCCCGCGGCGTACTTCCCGTAGGCTTCCTGGGACATCATCACGATCAGGTCTGGCTCGAGGACCCGTGGGTAGGCGATCTCGCCATCTGCAATGACCACCTCGGCCATGCAGGCGCCGCCTCGAGACTCGGGTCCATAGCTCTGAGACATCACCGCGTTGCGCCCCGCGTGGACGGTCACGGCTCGCCCCAAGATCATGCCGCTCAGGATGATGCCCTGGCCCCCAAAGCCGCCGAACCTCGCTTCAACGTGTTCTCTGCCTTGGAGGTCGGATGAGATATCTTGTGCCGTCGCCATTTACGATCACCTCTTCCGACGTTGTTAGCTTGGCCGATTCAGGCTACCCCCGTGCGGCCGCTTCTTGCGCTCTCTCGACAACCCGTCCTTGCAACAAATCGATCAGGGTCGGTCGATCCTTGTCCACGAATTTCCCAACCACTATCTGTCCGCTGAGGATGAGATCGAGGTCTTCAAGGTCCGCGGAATTGCGAACTATCGTGTTCTCCCGGTAATAACGGAGCTCGTCCACGGCCTCCCCAAGTCGGTTTCGCCGGCCGTAATAGACCGGGCATGGAGAGACGATCTCGACGAACGAGAACCCTCTGTGCTCCAGGGCTTCGACCATCGATCGGCGAAGCCGTCCCAGGTCCAACACGGTCCAGCGAGCCACATACGTGGCGCCTGACGCCGCCATCAGCAGCGGCAGGTTGAACGGCTGCTCGACGGCTCGGTAGGGTGTCGTGGTGGTCCGCGCCCCTTCCTGAGTTGTGGGACCGCCCTGTCCTCCCGTCATGCCGTACGTGAAGTTATTGACGCAGAAAACGGTCATGTCCGCGTTGCGACGGGCGGCGTGGATCAGGTGATTGCCGCCGATGGCCACGAGGTCTCCGTCGCCGCTGAATACGACCACCTCGAGATCGGGGTTGCCGGCGTGAAGGCCCATGGCGAAGGGAACAGCACGACCGTGAGTCGTGTGGAAGCTGTCACACTTCATGTATCCTGCGACTCTGCCGGTGCAGCCGATGCCCGATACAACCGAGAGCTTGTCGAGGTTTATCTCGGCTTCCTTCAACGCCTCGACGAAGCAGGCGACGGCGGTCCCGATGCCGCACCCGGGACACCAGATATGGGGGAGGCGGTCTACCCTGAGCCCCCACTCAATCGGATGTTCGACGGCCTCTTCCAACATCTCGGCCGTCCAATGCTCCTCATCGTCGAAGGGTTCTTCGTAATCCCGATTCATCTGCATGTCGCCATCAACTCCCATCCAAAATCCCGACTCAACGCTTTCGCTCCGCTCGTGTCTGTGCGCCAACCGCGGCGGCGCCTGTCGCTGGAGTCACATCGCTCGAAGACTTCCAGCGCGGTCCTCACAACTCCGCGGGCAGGTCCTTTAGCTGGGCTGCGGTGACCACCGGTCCGTCCCGGCAAACCAACAACCGCCCCACGTTGCAACGGCCGCAATGGCCGATGCCGCATTTCATCTTGTTCTCAAGGGTTGTGATCACTTGCTCCGGCGGAAAGCCCAGTTTGTCCAGCGTGATCATCATGAAGTGGATCATGATCGGCGGCCCGCAGGTGACGACGATGTTTCCGTTTGGCTTCGGATCGAGTTGCTCGAAGACATTCGGAATGAGACCGACCTCTCCCGTCCATTCAGATGTCTCGCCGCCCGGATCGACAGTCTGCACCACCTTCACCCGATCCATCTCCTGCCACTCGTTCATCTCGTCGCCGTACACGATGTCGGCGACAGTGCGAGCGCCGTTTAGCACCAGTATTTCGCCGTAATCGTCCCTATGGTCGAGGACGAATTGCAGCGGGGCGTGAAGCGCGGCCATGCCGATGCCCCCGCCGACGAACAAGATGTCTTTCCCTTGCCATCCTTCCATGTCGAACCAGTTGCCGTACGGCCCGCGAAAGCCCACCGTCTGACCGACGGAGCGGCTCCTGAGGGCGTTGGTCGCCTTGCCGACGTCTCGGAAAGTGCATTCGATGTGGTCGCCGCGGTTGGGCGGGTTCGTTATGGTGAACACGCACTCGCCCGTGCCGAAGATCGAAAACTGCCCGAACTGGCCAGCCTGCCACTCCATCTCCGACGCGGCTTCGGGATCGATGAACTCCAACCGCAACGTTCTCACGTCGAGGGTCTCATCTCGTGACTCCGCTATCCGCATCAGGTGCGGCATGAACGGGTTTGCTGTCGAATCGTTCATGAGCTTCCTTCTCCGGACGCTCCGGCCGATACGGCCGTCCGGACGGACTGATGGATGTCGATGCCCACCGGACACAGCGCCACGCACCGTCCACAACCCACGCACATCGAGCGATCGTCGTGCTCCAACGGGAAGTACGCGAACTTGTGCATGACGCGCTGGCGATAACGGGCCGGCTGGTCAGGACGAGGGTTGTGGCCGGAGGCGTGCAGCGTGAACTGAGCGAACGTACAGCTATCCCAGGAGCGGCACCGAGTCCCGCAATAAGCGTTGCCCTGGTCGGTGACGTCGAAGCAGGAGCAAGACGGGCAAACATAGGCGCAGATTCCGCACCCCAGACAGCGCTCGCCCACCGCCTCCCACAGGGGATGGTCGAATGTGCCCTCGAGCGCCGCTGACCACTCTGGCGCCAGGGGAGCATGTTCGATCTGTTGCTCGACAGCGACCCGCAGGTCCTCGGATTTGGCAAGATCCTCGGGACCTGCGGGCTTCCAGGAATCGGAATGACCCGCGACCAGCTCGTCGCCCTTGGGCGTCATCGTCCGCAGCAGCGAGACCTCTTCACCCGGCAGAGGGACCAACTGGATGTCGCTCCCTTCCGTGCCTCCTGGCGAACCGCCAACAGCCGTGCAGAAGCATTCAGGTCGGGATTTGTCGCAGGCCATCGAGATCGTGGTCGTAGCCTCTTTTCGGCGAGCGTAGAACGGGTCCGTCTGGTCGCCCAGGAAGATGTCGTCCAGGCGCGTAAGTCCCGCGGCATCGCACGGCCGCACACCGAAGAGCACCTGCTCTTGGTCGTCTGGCGGTGTGTCCTCCAACAGGACGTCGTCGCCCTGGAAGCTGTACGAGAAGAGCGCCTCGGTATTCGGAAACTGGTGCTCTTTAGGCGACCACCGCGCGTTGCCGTAGTCTTCCAGCGAAGCTTCGGCAGCGGTGGACACCGCTCGGAACAACGTCAGTCCCTCGTCGTCCACGGGCGCGATCAGACGCTTGCCGTCACGCAGCAGAGCGTCCAACCACTCCTGGCGTTCATCCTTGGTTAGAAGCCATCCATCCCCATTCACGAATAGTGCTCCTTACATGAACTCATCGGGGTCGTCGGGGCGGAACGTGGTCAGCGGCGGAGGAATGTCCGCGCTGTCGTCCGCTCGGTAGTCGAACTGGGTCTCGATCTCCTGTGACAGGTGTCGGTTCAGCAGGTCGAGCCGAATGTCCGCCGGACAGACCCGGGTGCATTCGTCACATCCGGTGCACCGACCGGCCAGGTGCATCGCTCTGGCAATGTTCCACGAGGTGTTCCCCGGCCCGTCGAACGACTTCGGGATCCACTGAGGACGATGCTTGTCCGCGATACACGTTTCGCAGTAGCACAGCGGGCAAACCGCCCTGCACGCGTAGCATCGGATGCAGCGGGCAAATTGGTTCTGCCAGTAAGCCCACCGTGTCTCCGGCGTCACCGCCTCCAAGGCAGCGATCTGTATGTCGCGAGGATCGGGAGCGGTGGCTTGCTGCTCTTCGGTTGTGGCCGCCCCCTCTTGCGCCCCCTCCGCGGTGATGGTCCAGTCCGACAGGTCAGTTGCCTCGCCGTCGCAGCCGTAGCATTTGGATGCCAGCTTGCCGTCTTGCCAGAGTCCTGCGCACGGGATTCCCAGCACCGAGACCTGTTCGCGATTGAGTTGGTTCTCGCGCATGAGTCCGATGAGCGCCTTGGCATCGCACTTTTTGACGACCAAACCAACCTTTCCGTCGGTCTGCTTCTTGACCACTTCAGGGATGTACATGCTGAGGTTGTTGCCGCACCCGTCGCTCCATGCCAGGGTGGGAGCCTCGTCCGGACTGGTCACGAAAGCAGGGACCATCTGGCCAGGCAGAGTGCCAGGGGTATAGCCAATTACCATCGACACGCCGCCCTCCTCCTCAGTCAGGAGGTCGGCCGCGGTCTGCCGGAGATTCACGGAGATCCGTTCGTAAACCTCGGGCGGCGGGGCAATGCGGGGCGCCTCGCCGGGATCGGGGAGGCGCAAGCTGTCGGAGGCGCCGGGCTTGCCCCAATTCAGCAGCGGGCCAGCCTCGCGAACGGACTCGGTCACTTCACCGACGACCTTGGCCCACTTGACGCCCTCGGACGCCGACACCCAGGCGTAGTGAAGCCTCCGCCGGTCCAAGCCGAGGAAGTCCATCAGCGCCGCGTGAATCGTGTGGCGGCGTCGCGTCAACATGTTGCCTTGCACGTAGTGACAGTCGCCCGGATGGCAGCCGGAGATCAGAACGCCGTCCGCTCCTTGCTCGAACGCCTTAACGATGAACATCGGGTCGATGCGCCCCGTGCACAGGAAGCGAACCGTGCGAATGTTGGGCGGGTAAGTCATGCGGGCGGTCCCGGCCATGTCAGCGCCGGCATATGTGCACCAGTTGCACACCATCGCCGCGATGCGCGGCTCCCACCCGGTTCCGTCTGAACCCGGCACGGTTGGCGTGATGCTCTCAGCGAGTCTTACCATGAAGTTAGCTCCCTAACCAACAGCGATTGGGACGTGTACCTCGGCTCCAACACCACCGGGGGCGGGCGCCAGAGCCGATAATTGAGCGAAAACCTGCTCGTCGTTGAAGCCGAACACATCGACGCTGCGCACTCGGCACGCCGACGTGCACAGGCCGCAACCTTCGCACATTGCCTCGTTGACCTGCGCGACCATCCGCACCAGGGCGCCCTGCCGATCTCTGATCTCCTTGCGCTCGATGGCGAGGTACGGGCAGACTTGCTCGCAGTCAAAACAGCCGATGCAAGTCGCCTCGTTCACCTGGGCCACAGTCGGCTCCCGGTCCAAGACGGGCTTGGAAAGCATCTCCAGCGCCTTGCTCGCGGCGGCGGAGGCTTGGGAGACGGAATCCGGAATGTCCTTGGGCGCTTGGGCAGAGCCCGCCAGGAATACGCCGGCCGTCAAGGTCTCCGCCGGCCGCAGCTTGGGATGCGCTTCCTGGAGAAATCCGTAGGCGTCAGTGGGTACACGGAGCTGGCGCGCCAGATCGCTGCCGCTTGGAGGGACCACCGCCGTCGCCAAAACGACCAGATCCGCCATGACTTGGACCGGTTGCCCCGAGAGGGTGTCGACGCCGTAGACGCGGAGCTGTCCGTCCTCCTGCACCACGCGGCTCACTCGGCCGCGTACGTAAGGGACCTGCTCCTCCTCCATCACACGGTTCACGAACTCCTCGTAGCCTTTGCCCGCGGCACGGATGTCCATGTAGAACACCGAGGCGGAGCCGTCCGGCACCTTGTGCTTGTAGAGGAGGGCATGTTTGGCGGTGTACATGCAACAGATTCGCGAGCAGTAAGGCAGTCCGTGCTCAGGATCGCGGGAGCCGACGCACTGGATGAACACGACGGATTTGGGCTCTTTCCCGTCGGACGGTCGCCGAATCTCGCCCAGAGTCGGGCCTGACGCGGACAGGAGCCGTTCGAATTCCAGCCCGTTCAAGACGTCGGGATATGTGCCGTAGCCGTACTGTTTCGTGGCGTCGGAACCGACCAACTCGAATCCGCTGGCCACGACTACCACCCCGACATCCCTCTCGATGATCTCAGGGCGCTGGTCGAAATCTATGGCGTCCGGTCCGCAAGCCAATGCGCATGCCTCGCATGCCAAGACGCGGTAGTCGCCGCTTTCGGACTCGAGGTTCGAGTTGATGCAGTTCTCCGCGTCAAGTGTGTAGATGGCGGGGACGGCTTGGGCGAAGGGGATGTGGATCGCCTTTCGCCACGCCAGGTTCATGTCGAACTCATTGGGCAGTGTGACCGGGCAGACCGGCACACAGTCGTCACAACCGGTGCACAGGTCCTCGATGATGTACCGTGGCTTCTTCTTGATGCGGATCTTGAAGTTGCCCACGTATCCGCTCACTTCCTCGACCTCGGAGTAGGTGAGCAGCTCGATATTGGGATGGCGCGACACCTGCACCATCAGGGGTGTCAGGATGCATTGGGAGCAGTCCAGCGTCGGAAACGTCTCGGACAGGCGAGCCATGTTTCCGCCGATGCTCGACTGTTTCTCTACAAGGGTGACGGGATAGCCGGCGTTTGCAATGTCCAGGGCGGCCCTGATTCCGGCGACACCGGCCCCGACAACCAATGCCCCCCTCTGGACAGGGACCTCGATGGGTTCGAGAGGTTGGTTGCGTTTGACCTTCTCCACCATCGTGGCCACGATGTCGCAGGCTTTGTCCGTGGCAAGGACGCCATTGGAGTGGACCCAGGAGCACTGCTCTCTGATGTTTGCCATCTCGCAGAGGTAGGGGTTGAGTCCAGCCTCAGCCGAGGCGCCTCGGAACGTGGGTTCGTGCAGGTGGGGAGAACATGCCGCGACGACGACTCCGGTGAGCCCTTTCTCTTTGATAGCCTCTTCGACCATCCTCTGGCCGGGAGCCGAACACAGGTAAGGGTAGTCTTCCGAGAGAACCACCCCGGGCAGATCGTTCGCAAACTCTTTCACCCGCTCCACGTCCACAGTGCGCCGGATGTTCGCTCCGCAATGACAAACGAATACGCCTAATCGAGCCATTCCATCACCCTCTCCGGATTGGTTGTTCTACTCGCCTGACGCCACCAGTTCGGCACGCGTGGGCGCTTTGCCCTCGTGGGCCTTAACGATGGCCTCCAGGATCTGCTCAGGATCATGTATCTCTCCTCCGGCGTGAGGCACCGACACAACACCGCACGAATCCAGGGAGCATCTTTGGACTTCCAGAACCATCTGGCCCAGGTTGATCTCCGGAACGACGAAACCTTTGATCCGGTTGGAGAGCTCCCTGATCCTCTCTTCCGGAAACGGCCACACGGTCTTGAGTCGCAGCGAACCCACCTTGATGCCACGCTCCCGGGCGAGGGCAATGGCCCGCACGGAGATTCTTGCCGAGATTCCGTAGGAGACAACCACCACGTCGGCCCCATCCACGTCTTGTTCTTCGTAGTCGTAAATGTCGAACCGGTGCATGCGGATCTTCTCGACCAGGCGCCCCACCAACTGTTGATGGGCTTCGGCCGTGGTTTCGGGATAGCCGCGCTCATCGTGTGTGAGGCTCTCGCAGAAGACGCGGTAGCCCTCTCCGGCCGAAGCCATGGGGGGGATAAGATCGTCACCGACTTCGAAAGACTTGTACTGATCTTTTGGCCCCGTGGGTCGTTTGCGGTCCCAGATCTCTATATCGGCCGCATCTGGGATCTCCAACCTCTCGATGAGGTGCCCCACTTCGGCGTCGGCCATGATCAGCACCGGCGTCCGATAGCGCTCCGCCAAATTGAACGCCCTGATGGTGATGTCAAAGCACTCTTGCACGGACCATGGGACGACGGCGATTATCTCGTAATGGCCGTGGGAGCCCCACCGGGCTTGCATCATGTCGCCCTGCGCCACGAGGGTGGGGAGACCTGTGGATGGGGCGGCTCTCTGCACGTTGCAGATGACCGTCGGCGTTTCGGTGATGATCCCCAGTCCAAGGTTTTCCGCCATGAGCGAGAATCCCGGCCCTGAAGTGGCCGTCATCGTCTTGTGGCCAGCCCACGCGGCCCCGAGTATGACCGCCATCGAGCCTAGCTCGTCCTCCATCTGCATGAATGTCCCGCCCACCTGAGGGAGACGGGTTGCCATTCTCTCGGCGGTCTCCGTGGACGGAGTGATGGGATAGCCTCCGAAGAAGCGGCACCCGGCAGCAATCGCGCCTTCGGCTATGGCGGCGTCGCCCAACATGAAGTGTTTTCCGGTCAAGGCAGCAGATGAAGTCATGAGTTCTCCGGATCTCAGGCCGGCGCGCCGACCGCTGGTGACGTTTGCGTCGATTTGATGGGTGTCGCAAAGATGGCGAATTCGGGGCAGATTACGAAGCAGGACTGGCAAGTTATGCAGTCTTCATTGGTGGTTTCGGGGTAATGGTAGCCTTTGACGTTGTACTCGGCGGCCATTACCAGCACATCGACCGGGCAATAGTCGATGCACAGTTCGCAGCCCTTGCATCGCTCGATGTCGATGTGGACCTCACCGAGCGTTGGCTGCGGCTCAGGAAGAATCGGCGACCGCTTCATCATGCTTGTCCGCCCTTCGGGTGCTCTTACTTGAAGTGATGAGTCCGATTGATATGTTGCGGCAGATGATTATTCATGTGACCCGTGCTTGAACGCGCGGGCCATGGGTTGACCGGAGCGCTATTTGCGCGATTTGTGCGCATCATCGAGTTTGTGCAGTTTGTGACGTCTAGTGTCTTATCTTCGCCATAGGGAATGCAAGAGACTCAGTGCCTACAGTGTGAGGATTATGTGAAGATTAGCCTGAAGGAGCATTTTTCAAATTCTCGTCGGACGAATCTCTTCGGGGGTTGCCCACGCCGCAACGGAGGCAGTCCAGCTTGAGAGGATGGCCGCGGTTTCGTGGGCGTAGTTGTGGCGCCAACCCAATCGAGGAGCGCTGGATGGAACATCGTGGCGAGCCGGATGCCAACCGGGCAGCGACAGAGTCCGGACGCCATGGATATCGATCTGCCAGCCTCGTGTTTTTGGAATCGGCGAGGAGAGCGACGTGTGTACAGGCTCCGCTTGAGCCGCCAGCTCTCTCGGTTCTTCCGGATGCTCTGGACTCAGTGGGCGCAAACCCGAGGCAGCCAGATCGCCGCCCACGGCCAACGATCTCGGTCCAATCATCCGCCGCGTGCCCATCAAGATTGGACGGCGCCCTTTGCGGTAGATGAGAAATCGGTCGAATCGATCCGACCGAATCCGGCGTTCCGCCTGGTGCTGGAGAGCGCTACCACCACGGAGGGCCCCGATGATGTGCTCATACGCAGCGACGACACCGGCCAAGGCGGCGGTGTCGAGCTTGGGACGCCAAATCAGCTTCCGCCCGGAGGGCAAGAGGCTGACGTTCCGCGTTCGTGGTGGAGACGGGGGAGGGTCGAACTCCCCGTCCAGAAGACTCCTCGATCGAGATATACTACAAGCTTAGCCAGTATTTTGTTCTCGCTCCGGCGCGCCCTTACCGGCGTGGGGATGCACTGGAGCCAGCCGATGGTCTTAGGCCACGCTCATCGGCATCGGCGTGACAGCACTCCGATTTATGTCGCCCATTCGCCCCCCTCGGAGATAGGCGGCGGTGGACGTAACCGCCTTAAGCGGCTAGTGCTAGCTGGTTATCGCCAGTTAATTGTTTGCCACCTTTTTACGAGGTAGATGGCGCCTCGGCCTGCAATCCCGCAAAGACATCCCCTGTCGAACCCACGCGTCCCCACATCGTTTCCATTATAGCACCGGTGGCCGAATTTCCGCCTAGGCTGACTGAGGGAGATCAGCACACGGTCCACCGAAGTCGGAAGCGATCCGAAAACCGGATGTGAGGTCGGTAAAGCCGTTGATCCTGCAACGACTGTAGGCAGCGCCGATCGTTGGCTCTGCTTCCGGCTAACCTCGTTTCGGAATATAATCCGCTGCGACACATCCCTGTAATGGCCGGAACGGATCGTGGAGGAATTGCAATGAAGATCAAAGAAATCCGAGCCGCGACGTTGCGACTGCCCAAGACGATGCCTCCCACCCAGGCGCGCAGACCCGCCTGGACGAACGGCGCCGAAGTGGCCAACCCAGCGTCGAGATACCCTAAATACAGAGTGCTCAGGAGCGAAGGAGCTCCGCCGTGGGAACAAGTCGGTTGCGTAGTCGTCGCAGACGACGGCACGTGGGGGTTCGGGATGACCGACAACGGCGCGCCGGTCGCGTCGATTATCAACGACCATCTGGGCCCGGTCTTGGTCGGCGAGAATTGTATGGCGACCGAGAAACTTTGGGACATAATGTTTCGACTCACGGCGCCGTACAGCTCCGCCGGATTGGCCAGCTACGCGATCAGCGCCGTCGACTTGGCTTTGTGGGATCTTAAAGGAAAGCTGCTCGGGCGACCCGTTTACGAACTGTTGGGCGGTCCCGCGAGAGACAGGGTGACGTGTTACGCCACCGGAAACGACACCGACTGGAATATGGACTTGGTTTCGAGGCAACCAAGCTCTCCTGCCCATACGGACCGGCGGACGGCCTCAGGGGACTGGAAGGAAACGAAGAACTCGTGGCCAAGACGCGAGAACTGATCGGCCCGCACGTGGAGTTGATGCTTGATTGCTGGATGTCGTTGGACCTGGAATTCGCGGTCAGGTTGACCGAGCGGTTGCGCCCGTACAGCCTGAAATGGCTGGAAGACTGCCTTGTGCCTGAAGACTTCCAAGGATTCGCCGAGATGCGGAAACGAGTTCCATGGCAGACTTTGGCCACCGGCGAGCACTGGTACACGCCGTTGCCGTTCCTTTCCGCCGTTAGCGGCAGGGTCGTTGACTATCTTCAGCCAGACATCCAATTTGTTGGGGGTCTCACCGCAATGGTAAAGATCTGCCACATCGCCGAGGCGGCCGGCATTGGCGTACTCCCTCATTGTGGCGTGAACGACGCCTACGGACAGCATACGTGCATCGCAATGCCCAACGTGCCGATGGGCGAATTCTTTGTCAACACGGCACCTGGTATTCCGCTCAATGAAGGTTACAGATGGACTCCGGGCATGGCTGTGCCCGAGGACGGCTTCCTTGTGCCCAACGACGCTCCCGGATTCGGCATAGAGCTTACCCTAGACGACATCGAGCGAGCAGTTTCATGAACGGATTGACAGGAACCGGATACGGCGTTAGTATTACTTTGTGGTTGTGAAACAAGTCATTAGCATTCAGGCGTGTACGTGTTGTTGTATGCCCTCAAGGGGGGATGCGCTCATTGTGGCGTCGTGCGCGTGCTGAGGCGCCCACGTGTGACACGCTAGTGTGAAATACGGATTCGTGAACCCCCGATTGCTTGAAGCGTCGGGGGTTTTTTATTGCGAAATTTAGACCCAGAGGACGAGTAGATGACCGAACTGTTGACAGCGGCGAAGGTGGATGTGGAGAACGCGAGGTCCCAGGCCGAGGGCTGGACCGCACAGCAAGTGATCGAATGGACGGCAAACTCATTCGGAAGCCAGGTGGCGTTGAGCACCAGCTTCCAGGCCGACGGAATGGTCATTCTCGATATGGCGCAGCGCATGGGCGTCGATCTCAGGGTCGCGACTATCGACACCGGCCGCATGCCGCCCGAGACCTACAATTTGATCGACGAGATTCGCGAGCGATACGATATCCCAATCGAGACCTATTTGCCGGACCACAACGAGGTCTCCGATTTCTTGACGCAGTTCGGCGCAAACGCTTTCTACAACAGCGTTTCGCTCAGGCTCTTATGTTGCCAGATCCGCAAGACCCACCCGATGGAAAAACTTCTTGAAGGGTTGGATGCCTGGATCGCGGGCGTCCGACGGTCGCACTCCGCTACTCGTCGGGATGTCGGCAAGATCGAGATCGACGATGCGCATGGCGGAATCGTCAAAGTAAATCCTCTGGCCGACTGGACCGACGAAGAGGTGTGGGCGTACATCAAAGCCAACGACGTGCCTTACAACAAACTGTACGACATGGGCTACACCAGCATCGGATGCGCTCCTTGCACGCGACCGATCTCTTCCGGAGAGGACGCCCGCGCCGGACGATGGTGGTGGGAGGATGAAAGCGTGCCGAAAGAATGCGGCATTCACATGAGCCAAGGGTGGGCTGAAGAAGTCAAAGCCACGTCTTAACCGGCATCAAGGATTGCCTGATAGGTTATCAAAGTTACCGAGGCCAAGGCCCGGAAGAATAGAGAGGAAATCGCAAAGGTGTTGGAATCCACGGAAACCTCATTGGTGGCCCCGTACGGGGGCGCGCTCATCGATCTCATGGCGCCTGCAAACCAGGCGGAGGATCTCAGGTCTGAAGCGAATAAGCTGCCCTCGATCCAAATCTCGGAGCGGGTGGCATGTGATCTTGAGTTGATGGCCGTCGGAGGGTTTTCGCCTCTCGACCGGTTCATGTCCAAAGACGATTATCAAAGCGTGCTGGACAGCATGCGACTTACCGAAGGCGCCCTGTTCCCGATCCCCATTACGTTGCCGGTGGGCGACGACGCCGAAGTGTCGCTGGACCAGCGCATCGCGTTGCGCGACTCCAGGAACAACATCCTCGCGGTCATGGATGTCGAAGAGATCTTTGATTGGGACCTCAACGAAACTTCCCTCAAAGTCTTCGGCACGACGGACGTGAGGCACCCCCTGGTGGCGGAGATGCACCGATGGGGCGCCCGCAACATCTCCGGAGCGATCACAGTCCTCCAACTTCCCGGGCATCCCGATTACCGTGAGATCCGGCACACCCCAGCCCAAACCCGAGCGGCCTTGGCGCGAACCGGCAGGGCGAACGTCGTAGCCTTCCAGACACGAAACCCGCTGCATCGCGTCCACGAAGAGTTGACGAAGCGAGCGGCCGACCAGGTGGACGGCGTCTTGCTTCTGCACCCGGTCGTCGGGCTCACCAGGCCGGGCGACGTGGACCACTTCACCCGTGTCCGCACATACCAGGCTCTGACAGAGCGATACTACGACGCCGATCGCGTCCTCCTGTCGCTTCTGCCGCTGGCGATGCGAATGGGCGGTCCGAGGGAAGCTTTGTGGCATGCGATCATCCGCCGCAACTTCGGCGCCAACCACCTCATCATCGGCCGGGACCACGCCGGACCCGGAGTCGACTCCAAGGGCGAGCCGTTCTACGGCCCCTACGATGCTCAGGAGGCTATGGAGAAGCACGCCGACGAGTTGGGCGTGGGCATGGTCCCGTTCACAGAGCTTGTCTACCTGCCGGACGAAGACCGCTACGAACAGGTTTCCGACCTCAAGGAAGGCGCGAACACCGCCTCGATCTCTGGCACTCAGGTAAGGGAACAGTTCCTCAACGCCGGCAAGCCGTTGCCGTCATGGTTCACGCGGCCCGAGGTTGCAGAGATACTTGCCGAGACCTACCCGCCAAAGACCCGACAGGGGGCATGCATCTGGTTCACGGGCCTGAGCGGCTCGGGCAAGTCCACCACGGCCGAGATGCTGGTCGTGCAACTGATGGAGCAAGGCAGGCAGGTAACGGTGTTGGACGGCGACGTCGTTCGAACGCACCTATCCAAAGGCCTGGGCTTCTCCCCTGAAGACCGCGACACCAACATCCGCCGGATCGGATACGTGGCCGCGGAAATCGTGCGGCACGGCGGGATCGTCATCTGCGCGGCGATTAGTCCGTATCGTGCCACGAGAGACGATGTTCGGAACATGGTCGGACCCGAGCAATTCATCGAAGTTTTCATGGACACGCCGCTAGAAGTCTGTGAGTCCAGGGACTCCAAAGGCATGTACGCCAAGGCCCGACGCGGCGAGATCACCGGGTTCACGGGCATCGACGACCCATACGAGGAACCGCTGAATCCCGAAATCGCATTGGACACCGTCGCCAACACCGCCGAGGCAAATGCCGGGACCATCGTGGAGCATCTAGCGGGCTTGGGCTTTGTCCGATCCTATCGCTCCAACGGAGATGGCCCGAAAGCTTCCTGAACCCACTCCCCGATTCAGAGCGCTTTACAGAGCCGGCCAA
>DCWO01000146.1:51605-52421 GCA_002328865.1 Dehalococcoidia bacterium UBA2160
CGACCTGCCGGTTCGCGCTCGTCGGGCGTGCGCCCACACCTCTTCGCTGACGCCCTCCGG
Organism: Dehalococcoidia bacterium UBA2160; assembly: GCA_002328865.1. Taxonomy (GTDB): domain Bacteria; phylum Chloroflexota; class Dehalococcoidia; order Lucifugimonadales; family UBA1123; genus UBA2160. Next base: position 51,666 of record DCWO01000146.1, read on the forward strand.
AGCGGCTGGTTTCTCCCTCGTCTCCTCCCAGTGAGCGGGACCATGGTATCCGGTGAGAAGCACGATCTCCAGAGGTGTGGTTCCGGCGACAGGCGTCCACAATCCGAGGATGCACGCCCCCTGGGCCTCGATTCGCGGCCAGATGCCGTTCTGCGAATGCTCCACGAACTCGTCGACGTCCGCTGGCGAGATGAAGAAGCGGCGGTGCCCGTAGAATGGCCGGAGGTCTTCGGGCGCGATGACGGACTTCGGGCGCGACGACACCGACCTCAATAGCCGCACGTCCTCGGAGTCCACGAGTGTCATTCGAGACTCGTCGTAAGCCCGCTGGGCTTGCTCCCAGTGCTCGAAGTCCGGATACCGCGAAACCTGAAGCAGTTCCTCGGTCGGGTCGCCTATGACGGCCGTGAGCGTGCAGAGGACTTCGCCGCCGCTTTCAGCCAGGACCGGTTTGACGATTCCCGTCAAGTGTTCGGAGAATGCGTCGAGTCGACCGCGTTTCAGAGATATCCGTCGTTCTTCGTAGATCATGGCTTTTCTCCTCCGATCAGCTTGGAGGATCAGTGTATCGTATGGCGTTGCGGGAAGATGGCAACCGCGGAAAATTCCTTGATAACCAACCCTTGAAGACCCGATTCGATTGCCATTCAGATTCCACGGATTGGCGGCCCTGGGAGCACTAATGCTGCATAAGATCGAACGAATTTGCTGATAGCGCCTAACTTTCGTATATGATGATTATGGTGTTGGCTGTCA
>DCWO01000151.1 GCA_002328865.1 Dehalococcoidia bacterium UBA2160
TCGAATCCTACCTGCGGAGCCAACTTTTCTGTCGGCTAATCGTCAACTTGCCGCGATGACCTTGGTGTTAGCGTACCGTGTCATCGATCCCTTGGAGTTGGCTTGAATCTCTTTTCCGAGAGGAGCGCTCTGACACCTATATGAAGGACGGCTTCATCGGCGACATCGGAGACTACAGCAAGTACGGCCTGCTTCGAGCCTTGAATCAGGTGGGTGGCTTTCGATTGGGCATCGTCTGGATGAAAACCAAGCCCGTTGCTGTGCCCGGTCGTAGGACCGTTGAGTACCTTAATGCATCCGTGAAGCGGAGTGAGTCGCTGTCCGCCTGTGATACTAAGCTTTATCGAATCCTCCGATCCTTGGTCGATGGCGACTACCGGACAATCGCCCGCCTCGAAGCTTCAAATGCTCTTCCAGCAAGCACGATGTACTTCGACAAATTGTTGGACTTTGAAGGCATTCCTGCGATTGGCAACACGGCATGATGTGACCGGCTGTCGTACCGGAAGGAATGGTTCGAGAGAGCGCTGAATACTCTACAGGTCACCGATTTAGTGTTCTTCGACCCAGGTACTGGCCTGGAAACCCCGTCCACGAGCCGGCACACAGCTCACGGACCGGAATACGTTTGGTATGACGAACTCGAGCCCTTCTTTCTCTGCGGGAAGAGCCTTGTTGTGTACCAGCACGGCAATCGGGATAAAGGCGGAGCTGATGAAGCCATCAAACGGCGGGCCGGTGAGTTGAAAGCTGCACTCAGATGCCAGCGGGTTTGGGCCGTGCGGTGGCACGGAGTTCAGACCAGGACCTATTTTCTGATCCCAGCAGTTGAGCACATCCCGAGGATGGAACAAGCCGTTCGTGGGCTGGAAGAATCCCGGTGGTGCCTGGATGGTCATTTCTCGGTGACGGTCGTTTAGGTGGGTCCTTTCTCCGTTGGGACACGTAGGTAGAAATAGGGTGACTTTTGCGATGGTTGACAAAAAGAAAAGCCTTGAACCGGACTCGTACACTCTGGAGTCGGCCTACGGCTCGGTAACGCCATCCGCGACGCCCGAGGACTTCGATAAGATCGTTGACGCTGCCAAAGACGGCAAGGCCGAGGACACTGTTCGAGAACTGCAGAAGGGCTGAAACTCCCCCAGAAACGGTTGTATCTCCGTGCCCTGGACCTCTACGCCTCCTCCGCTCATCTTGACTTCGAGGATACTCTCGCAGTTACCCACATGGAGCAATTGGGCGTGACGCAGATCGTTAGTTGCGACAGGGATTTCGATCGAATCACGGGGATCGAACGAGTTGAGCCGTAGACGGATTGCCCACGTCGAATGGCCCGGCTCAAGCCGCTCGTCCTAGACGGCAACATTGGGGTCGCATCAGCTTCCGTTAACCGATTCGATTGGCAGCTGCATCGCTGGCAGATCTCGACATCTCCACATGGAACATTGCAATTCCCGTTCCTTGACGGTGGGGTGTTCTCGTTCCGTATGAAATTGCTACTCGCCGTCGAGTGCATGGACGCACAGGCCTTCCCAACCGCCAGGGTTGAGTCATCGGGCTCGTCGATCCTAATATCGTGCTGCGCCTCGCCGACGGCATGCCTGCTCCGCCTCGGCGCGCGTTTGAGAGCGCCAGCACGCCGCCGGTTGACACCCCGAACGATGCGATTACAATGGAATAAGCAACATTAGAACGTGTCTAGAAGGAGTCTCAGCATGATATCGAAGTTCGACAGTTTATTCGCAGGGCATGTGGACATGGAAAACGTCGGCTACGCCGGCGCCGCGGTGAACGACCGCCGCTTCCCGAACGAGCGCCTGGTTACCGCGTACGACAAGGCGCGGTCGATCGCGCAGCTAATGGACCGATCCGGCTACGACACGTTTTGGATGGCCGAGCACCATTTCCAGCACGAGGGGTACGAGTGCATCCCAAACATCATGATGCTGGCCCTGCACCTGTCCCACGTAACCGACAACCTCAAGTACGGCTGCGGGTTCAACATCACGCCCATGTGGCACCCGCTCAGGCTGGCCGAGGACTTCGCGACGGTCGACGTTCTGACCGGCGGACGAGTCGTCTTCGGCGTCGGGCGCGGCTACCACACGCGTGAGGTCGAGACGTTCGACTCACCGCTGCTCGATCAGCCCGCGAACCGCGACCTGTTCGAAGAGCAGGTCGACATCGTGTTCAAGGCGTTCCACGATGAGTCCTTCTCACACAAAGGAAACTACTACACGATCCCCGCCGAAGTCCCGTATCGAGGTTACGACCTCAAGGAACTCACGGTCGTGCCTCGTCCCATTAACCGTCCCGTCGAGTGCTGGCAGCCCGTCCAGAGTGCGACGCCTCGCGGGCTCGATTTCATGGCAAAGCACGACATCCACGGCGTCATCGGCGGCGGCGTCGCCGAGGGCGGAGCAACCCGGCGTGTCGTCGAAGCGTTCACCGAGGCGCGGATCCGCGCCGGACGGCAAACCGAGGTCGGCGGGGCGCTTAGCTTCGGATTCCAGTTCTACATCGCCGACTCCCAGGAGGAGGCGATGACGGCGGCCGGCAAGTACTACGAAGAAAACCTGAAGATGTTCGGCCCGCTGAGGTTGATCCGGGCCCTGTCCGAAGAGCAGATCGAGATCATGTCCGATCCGAAACAAGCTCCGACAGCGGACCTGCCGCACATCGAAGACGCCGTCGAGACGGGCGGCTTCCTCGCGGGTCCGCCCGATCAGATCATCGAGCAGCTCAAAGCCGTCGAAGGTTGGTATCCCGGCCTGAGTCGGATTATGGTGAGTCAACCCGTCGGCACTCCGGAGGCCGTAATCGTGGAGCAGCTCCAGCGCTTCTCCGAAGAGGTGATGCCCGCGTTCAAGGAAAGCGCCGCAGTGGTCGCCTCCGACGATTAGCGAGAGGCGTTCCCAGGCTGAGGCCCACGCCTCGATGCCACGAACTCTGAACGGCCCTTCGACAGGCTCAGAGCCAACCTTGAACTGGCCGGAGGAGCGAACCGAGGAATTGGTTATGGCCCGCAGTTGAGCCAAGTCATTTCGTTCGTGGTGAGCGTGTCGAACCACCTCGACAGATCACCCTGTCGTTCGATCAATGCGACCGATCGACAACTCACTGCACGACAGTGGCGCCTCCAATAGTCGCTCGGCATTGCATGGTCGGCATTGCATGGAAGGTGGGGACCCTTCGACAGGCTCAGGGCGAACGGATGGAGGACCGCGAGCTTGTCGAAGGTTAGCCGAGACCTGTTGTCTGAACCCGCCGACTTGTGCAATGCCAGCCCATCCAGCACAATGGCCCCAACCCACACCCGGAGGATCGACATATGGCTGCAAAGAAGGGGACCGGACTGCTGATGGTTTGGACTGAGGTCCCGGCTGATCTGGAAGAAGAGTACAACCGCTGGTACAACGAAGAGCATGTCGCCGAACGGCTGTCGGTTGCCGGTGTCCTGAACGCGGCGCGCTACGAAGTCGTGACCACAGGCCCGAAGCACCTGGCGATGTACGAGCTTGAAAGCCCAGAGGTTCTGGAGACGCCGGAGTATCTGAAGCTCTTGAGCGAGCCCTCCGAATGGTCTCGACGCATGTCGCCCAACGTCATCGGCACGGTGTTCATCCGCAACGTGTACCGCATGATCCACCCCGCGGGCTTGAGCGATGATGCCGCACAAGACGGCATGGCCCCGGCGCTTCAGATAGGCCGCATGGACATCCCCGCCGATAGGGAAGACGAATGGAACGACTGGTACGACAATGTGTACGTGCCGAACTACGAGAAGGTCCCCGGCGTCATCCGAGGACGCCGCTACATCGCGGTGACCGGCGAGCCGAAGTATCTGACCGTGTACGAGTTCGAGCACGAAAAAGTGTCGAGCGGGCCCGAATGGCTGACCCAGCAGAACATCGATCCGCGTAATCCCGGCATGCGCGACGCGATGGTCCATCTGCCCGACTCCCCCGGCATCTGGAAGAAGACCTTCGAGTTGCCCGGCTAGCGGCCTAGCGATCCGGATCCTGTGGCGGCGACGCTTGACATAAGGGCCGACCGCCAGCTTCGACCCCTCATCGTGTCGGCTCGAATCGCCGGAGCGCCCTGCAGATTGCGAGCCCGAGCCAGTAGGGCAGCCGCTTGTCGCTTGTGCCTCGTCGCATATCCAAATCAAAGGATCCGTCCGGTTTCTGCTTCTTCTCGAACCAGGCGATCGCGCTCCCGATGTCTGGATCGTCCGCCGAGAGACCCATCCGCCCGAGCGTATCGAGCGACGTCAGAATGTCCGGATACGTGAAAGGGAACGTGAACTTGGTCCAATACTCGCGCCCGCGTCGATCCGGATACTTATCGGACTTGAAGAACCTCGTCTTGAGCATGGTCGCTGCATCATTGGCCGGTTGGGACCCCCGATAGCGAGGGTGCGCCGCAAAAGCGCGCAGCACCATGCCGGTCACCACGTGAGAGAAGGGCTTGCTGCGATCGGGCTCGATCGGATCGCCAAAAGCTGCCCCTTCCCAATCGCCGGCGAGCTTCTTTCCGCGAGTGCGGGCCGGGATAGCCCAACCCCCATCGTCTTGGCGTGTTTCGAGGAGCCACCGGAAAGCTCGTTCGATAGATTCGTGCTGCTGAAAACCGGCCTCGATCAGAACTTCCATCAGGATCGGGGTGTGGGTAGGATCCGGCTGATTTCCAAAGATGCCCCGGTAGTCGCCCTCGGGGGCTTGACAAGAGAAGACATAGGCCGCGCCCTGGGCGACGGCCGGATGACGGCGATCGAATCCGTACTTACTGACGAGGACGCCGAGCGCGTTGAGCGTCTCGTAGAGATCGTAGTTGTACGGCGAAGGTTTTTCCCTCGGGTAGCGCCAAGCGCCATCTGTTTGTTGTCGCCTCAGGACCCGCTGGGCTTCCGGTGCCTCCCCGAGTTTCTTCGTATCTACCTCTTCGCCGAGCAGGTCGCGCTCAACGAATGTCGTGATGGCCCGGTCGTCGGAGGAAAGTAGCCATGGCACGGGGTCGTGCCGGAGAAGGCGAGCCAAGACGTGCTTCCTTTTCTTGCTTGTCCCCAAAACGGCTCGCCTCTTCCTCGTGGCGATCTTCTTGCGGCGCCCTTTCGCCGGCGATAGCCTGGCGGCAGCGCCTCCCAGTCAGCGGCGAACTCATACGTGAGACGCCCGCCGCCTGGCTTTGCGGTGCTGGCCTTAGTTTGCCTCCTCTAGGTGCACGTCGTCGTGGCAGACGCGGTACGGACGATCCCGAATGGCAGATGTCGCAGCCCGCCGTCCTAGATCACGTGATACAAGATCAAATGCTCCCGCAGCACGTCGTTCGCGAAATCGTTGCTTGCATCGCGCCAGACAGAGTGGATGTGGTTGGCGCCGTTCTGGCGGTTGTCGAACTCGGCCAAGTAGTCGACTCCGTGGATTCGATAGTAATGAGGTTCGCCCATCTGAGTCGGACCTCCCCAGGCCCAATACAGCTTGTCGAACCCCTCCTTGTCCACCTTCGCCAGTCTCTCCTGGGCCAGATCGGGGGCGACCTGGTCGACGTACACCTGCACCAGAGACCTGAGAATGCCCTGCTGGGTCGCGTTCATCGCGGAGGCCGGCAATCCTTCCTCCGCGGGCAGGGATACGGCGGACGCGTTGTACGTCAAGATGTCCTTGGGAGCCTCTCGGTAGATCACTGCCCGCGAGGTTTGACCTTCGTCCAAGCTGTTCATCAACTCGAAAGCGAGGTCCTCTCTGCGGGTGAGCACACGCATCCCTTTCTTCGGCCCGGACCTAACCTCCGCTGGGTTGGTCCCGAAGAAGAACGGCGTCATCGACAGGACCCGATCGCCCTGGACGCTGAAGTGGATCGAGATGTGGTGCCCCTCGGCGCGCCACCCCCAGATTCCGTCGCCGTCGGGATCGCCGAAGACGGTGAAGTAGTACAGCTCCGGGTCCCGGACGAACGAGACGACGCCCTGTTCCTTCTCCAGCGGGCCCAAGACCGTCTCGAGCTCGATGATGTCTCTGGCCTGTTGGTATGACCTCGGGGTAAGGCCGCTCTCCAACAGTGCGAACGCTTTCTCTCGTTGAGCGGCGTCGAGATCGCGCAACGGGATCCCGTGCCGGTTCATTGGCGGGTAGTACCAGAAGACGCGCTCTCCGTCCTCGAACTGATAAACGGTCCTCGCTCGTTGGTCCGTGCTCAGGCTCCCGACGAATCCGCTCGCCGCTTTCGTCATCGCCGTTGCCGTTGCATGTGTCGATAGTGTCGTCGCCATCCTGGCCTCCTCCTCTGTCCTCACTTCATCAGACTACGACTTCAGTCTAGACTTCAATCTCTCATTTATCGAGTAATGCCCCAATGCCTGGACAATGATTTGCCGCAAACCACCCCGAAAGGACGCTCAGTCCACTTTGGCGAGCTTCTGGAAGCTGCGGACGTTGTCAGGCGGCGTCGAGTTGTGGCTGATGTTGGTGTGGGCGACCTCTCCGACGTAGATGCTCTTGTCGGGCGCCAAGCAGATCCCGTGGGGCGCGATAAACTGGCCGGGCTCGAGGCCGTACCCATTGCCCAGGCGGGCCAAGACCTTCCCTGACGTGTTCAGCACGCTGATCCGCGGGCCGATGTTCGGCAACTCACGGTTGACGGCCATTCCCCAGCCGAGTTCGCCGACGTAGACTCGTTGGTCGTCGGAGATGTATATGCCGCATGGGCGGTGGACGTTCGCCCACATCGTCTCGAAGTTGCCGTTCCTGTCGAACACCTGGATGCGGTGGTTCTCGCGGTCGGCCACGTAAACGTATCCGTCCCGGTCGGTCGCGATGTTGTGGGCGATGTTGAACTGTCCGGCGTCGGCGCCCGGCTCGCCCCACGACTTGATGAGCTTGCCGTCCGGCGTGTACTTGTGAACGCGGGAGTTGCCGTAGCCGTCCGAGACGAACAGGTCGCCGTTGTCCGGGTCCAGCGCGACATGGGTGCACCGGTTGAACGGTTCTCCGCTGAACAATCCCGCGGGTTGCCCTGGAACCCCGATCGTCATCAGCACTTCGCCGTCCAGCGTGCACTGGCGAACCGTGTGGTCGCCGTCATCGGTGCAGTACAGGGTCTCGTCCGGCCCCAGCGTCACTCCGTGCGCCCGAGTGAACACGCCCTCGCCCCACGACTTGATGAAGTTTCCGTCGCTGTCGAACACCATCATCGGATGGTCGCCGCGATTGAAAACGTAGACGTTGTTCTTCGAGTCGGTGATGACCCCGGCGACTTCCCGCCAGCGATATCCCGGAGGCAGCTTCTCCCAGTCGACGACGAGCTCATAGGTGAACTGTCCGCTTCCGAGTTTGACGTTAGTGACCATTTTTTGCCTCCCAAGTATGAACGTTGGCGTGGCGGACGCGGCGTGATGCCCGGCTGAATGGGTCCGAAGAGTGGCTCGGATTATATCACCACTGCGGGTCCACCGAGGAGGGACCCTCAAAAGGTGTGTAAATGAGAATGGCGGTGGAGCCTACCTCTGCAGTTC
>DCWO01000162.1 GCA_002328865.1 Dehalococcoidia bacterium UBA2160
GGTGGACAGGTCTGTGGCGGCAGGGTACGCGGTGGTGCTTCATGCCGTGATCCTGGCGCCGATGATCGTTCTGGGTCAGGTGTTCCTGTGGGTTGGCAACATCTCATTGGGCAAGCTGTCAAGCAAAGGACAGGCGGGAGAGGTCGTTTCGACTGGCCGAACCGAACCTGCGGGCGATGCCTAGAATGACGCGAGCAGCGGCATGAGGGTTGGGATCATCGGGGCTGGGGCCACCGGCCTAGCGGCCGCCTACGAGTTGACCCAACAGGGCCACGCTGTAGCTGTCTACGAGCGGTCGCCGTTTCTCGGCGGCCACGCCTCGACCTTCGATGTCGGCGGCACGAGACTAGAGCGCGGGTATCACCACTGGTTTACCCACGACACGGACATCGTCGACCTCGTTGCGGAGATCGGTTTGGGGGACACGGTCCGCTGGATAACCTCCACCGTCGGCACGCTGTACGATGGGACGATCTACGATTTCGTCACACCGATGGATCTGCTGAGATTCAAGCCACTGAGCCTCGTTGATCGGCTTCGGCTGGGACTAACGACCGTCTACCTTCAGAGGCAAAAGGACTGGCGCAAGTACGAGAGCGTGACGGCGGACGCCTGGCTGCGCAGTCACGGCGGGGGGCGGCCTTACGACGTCTTCTGGGGACCGATGCTTCGGGGCAAGTTCGGCGAGGACAACTACGACAGGGTGTCCATGGCCTGGGTTTGGGGGAAGATCAACACCCGTGTGAAGTCCCGCGGCAAGAGCATGGTTCGCGAGATGCTGGGCTACCCGATGGGCAGTTTTGGCCAGGTCTTCGACGTGCTGTCGGAGCACATACAGGCCAAGGGCGGCGAGATACACACCTCAACCTCAGTGGAGCAAATCGTTGTTCGGGACGGTCGCTTGGTGGGATTGGAGGCAGCGCCGAGCGACGCCGAAGCCAGGCTCGAGGAGTTTGACGCTGTCATCGCGACGACTCCGTCTCCGGTGCTCCCGGCCATCCTGCCGGAACTTCCTCATGACTACATGTCTCGATTGTCGGCGGCGCGGTACATGTCGGCCGTGCTGATCGTCCTGGTCCTGAAGAATCCGATGTCGGACGTTTACTGGCTGAACGTGGCGGATCGTTCTGTTCCGTTTGTCGGAGTCATCGAACACACCAATCTGATAGGGCCGGAACACTACGGCGGGAAGCACGTGGTGTACCTGTCCAACTACGTGACTACCGAAGACCCGCTGTACCGGATGGGACACGATGAGTTGCTCGACACGTATCTGCCACATCTTCAAAAGGTAAATCCGGCGTTCGACCGTTCGTGGATCGAAGCCAGCTATCATCATCGAGTGGACTACGCACAACCGATCATAGGCACGGATTACTCGCAGCGCATGCCAGACCACCGGACCCCTGTGAAGGGCGCTTACCTGGCGAACACGACTCAGATCTATCCCGAGGACCGGGGCACCAACTACAGTGTTCGCATGGGCAGGCAGGTCGCGCGAATGGCAGTCGAGGACATGGCTTAAGGCATGGACACGTTGCCCGACTATTTAGCCGACGGCTTAAGCGTGGTGTTCGTCGGGCTGAACCCGGGCCTCGAGTCGGTCAGGGCCGGCCACTACTTCGCGTCGCCCCGCAATCGATTCTGGACCGCGGCGAACCGGGCGGGCATATTCGATCCGCCCCTGGACGCGACGACGGACCTCCTTGCACTGGAGCAAGGCATCGGGTTCACCGACGTGGTCAAGCGTCCGACGTCCGGGTCATCCGGGCTTCGGGCGGCGGATTACAAACACTGGGCGCCGGTGCTGAAACAAAACTTGCTCCGATGCTCGCCGCGTATCGTGTGCTTCCACGGAAACGTCGCCTATCGCAACTACCTGAAGCGGGCAGAGGGCGTCGACGAAAAACCGGAGTTGGGCCTCCAGTCGAGAAGCATCGGCCGATCGCGCGTGTACTTGGTCCCGAACCCCAGCCCGGCCAATGCGGTGTACTCGATGGCAGACCTCGTAGGTTGGTATAGGCGCCTCAGGGCGTTCAAACATGAAATGGAGTCCGGGGCATGACCGAGAAGATCCGAGCCTTTATCGCGATCCGGATGCCTGACGCGATCAATGTTGCTCTCGGTGGGGCGGTTCACGCGATAGATGCAGCCGGCATCCGCGGGGTGCGGACAGTGAGATCGGACGGCATCCACCTGACGCTGAAGTTTCTCGGCGACATCGAGCGTGAGCGGGTGGCCGATGTGTCGGAAGCGATTGGCCGCGCGGCGTCTGTCGTGGACCCGTTTGAGCTGCAGATCGGCGAAGCGGGTGTGTTTCCGAACTGGCGGGCGCCGCGTGTGTTCTGGCTCGGGCTTGAAGGCGAATTGGAGGCCTTGGGCAGACTTCACGGAGCAGTCGAGAGCGAGATCGCATCGGTTGGGTTCGAGCCGGACACCAGGGTCTACCAGCCCCACCTGACGCTGGCGCGCATCCGCGACAACGCATCTCCCGACGATCGACGGCAGGCCGCAGACGTCTTTTCGAGCCTGGCGCTGGCTTCCGAGTTGCACATTGACGGAGACCACGCAAGCCTGATGCGCACGACGTTCACGCCGCAAGGAGCGGTCCACGACGCCTTGTTTACCGCGCAGTTGGGATCGGATGGAGGGTAGCCATCGGGCGATAATACCAAACGCTTCGGATAA
>DCWO01000122.1 GCA_002328865.1 Dehalococcoidia bacterium UBA2160
ACTTTCGCTGACGGTCTACAGTCCTGTGCTCGCTGTCGGCCTCGATATCTACATGCCGGACTGGAACACGGCCTTGCTCATCACCTCCAGGTAGTCGCCGAGGCTCTTTGGTTCAATCTGCTCCGGTGCGCTCATCTCGGGCATCGTGGCTCCCCCCTCTACTCGTCTGCGATGACGGGGCTGTCCTAAGTTTGGCAATTGCTCAACCGTCGCGAGAGAGTTGATCGTTGTTATGACTGCGGGTTCTCTTCTTGCTCGTCGGCTCCGTGCCGCGGGCGCCTGATATAATCTTACCTGACCACGCACTATGACATCTTCACGCACGAACAACACCGAAAACGACCCGTCGGCTCGCCTCTCGCGGGGCGCCGAGAATTACCTTTTGTCGATCTTTCGCCTGGCCGAGCAAGATCGCCGGGTAACGGCCACCGTGCTCGCCGAACAGTTGAAGTTGGTGCCCGAAGACGAACGAGTGGGCACGTCGCTGCCGTCCGTCGGCGGCATGATACGCCGGATGGTGCGCGAAGGTCTTGTTGAAACAACTAAAGACAAAGAGGTGCTCCTGACGCCAAGCGGTCGCCGGTCGGCGGAGATTATGGTGCGCCGGCACCGGTTGGCCGAACGGCTCGTCGTCGATCTTCTCGGCCTCGAGCTCCACCTGGCCCATATCGAAGCCCACCGTTTGGAACACGCGATATCCGCCGCGTTGGAAGCGAAGATCGTCGCCGCTCTGAGCAATCCCACCACGTGTCCCTTCGGCCACCCCATACCCGGTAGCGGCCACACACGCGACCGACGGTCCGTGACGCTCGACCATGCGCCCTCGGACGCGGCATTCGTGATCGACACGATCCCCGAGGACAACCAGACTCTTTTGCGGTACATGGTCGAAAACGGCCTCATCCCCGGTCGCTCGATAATAATCGTGGAAGCGGCAATCGCCAGGGGTGTCGTCACACTCGAATGCGAAGGGAATCCCGTCGTCTTCAGCTACGACGTCGCGTCAAAGATCTGGGCGTCGCCCAAAACGTAGAACTGGCGTCAAGGCATGCTCGGCGTCACAGGCCACCCGTCCGAGTATCGCTCGATCCAATCCCACAGCGCATCGGCCCGCTCTGCGCCGCGTCGCGTACCAGGGTCGATTACCTGCCGGCAGCTCCGTGTGTAGGATCCTATCACCTGTAGATCGGTCCTCCCGCCGTCCCACTTCCAGGGGGAGCCGTCCGCGGATGTGAAGACCTGCAAACACAATTCGCGGGTGACCGGCACAGCCGTCCGAAACCGAATCGAACGCTCGTCGCCTCGAAACACCCAGAATCCGTCCCAATACGACTCATCGCTCTTGGCCCGCAACACGTGGGCATTCCTTCGGAACCAAGACGAATCGTCCTCTGACCGTTTTGACGGCACGCCTCTGAACAACCAGTTCGTTTCGGCGATGTGCAGGAACCCGACGAGATAAAATCCGAAGCTGCCATTCCCGCCGCTCGCGTCCCAGTCCTCCAAACGAGCCAGGAAGAACAGAAAGTCTCCGGGACGCAAAGCCTTCAATCCAGCCGCCCTGGGCGCGGAATCGCAGTTGTCGCCGTACGTGAAAGTGTCGAACTCAGGGTCGTTGTGGGTCGGCCAATCCCACGCCCTTCGCGGGACATAACGCAGTAGGTCTTGGGTTCCATCGTGGTGCGAGCGCAGGCCGCGATACCTCACGAGATGGTCGCCGTCAAGTCCGCGATCCTCCGGGATCGGCAGGAATTCGAAGGCGCCGTCGCCGAAGACCGGGCTCGTGAAGCGATGGCTCGCGTTCACCCCAACGTTCGCTAGGAAGATGCGGCCCGTCATAACTCGCCATCGCGGAGATCCGCCAGCGATTGTTCGACCTCGAGCCGAACCTCAGCGTCTCGTTCGCCATCCAACGCGTCACGCAACGCTCGCGCCGCGTCCTCACCGCCGATGCGGCCCAGAGCCCACGCCGCGTGCCGCTTCACCAACGGCTCCGCCCCTTCGAGGGTCGCGATCAGAGCGGGCGCCGCCGCCGGGTCGCCAATGTTGCCCAACGCGACGCACACGTTCCTCTGCAACCCAGTCCGTTTGGCGCGTTTGACAGGGCTGTTGCGGAATTTCTCGCGAAACGACTCGTCGTCCAGTTCCAACAGCGGCGTCAGCTCGGGCGCCGCGAATCCCGATCGCCATGCGAATTCCGGTTGGCGGCCGAGCCGCGCCTTGCGGTTGACTGGGCACACATCCTGGCAAACGTCACACCCGAACACCCAGCTTCCGATCATCGCCCTCAACTCTCTCGGTATCGGTCCTCGCAGTTCGATTGTCAGGTACGAGATGCATTTACCGTTGTCCACCGTGTACGGAGCGACGATGGCGCCGGTGGGGCAGTCTATGATGCAGCGAACACACGTGCCACAGGTCTTCTTGAGCGCCGAATCTGGTTGGAGATCGATGTCGGTTATCACCTGACAAAGGAACACCCACGAGCCGTGGGTCGGCGTGAGGATGTTGGTGCTCTTGCCGAACCACCCCACTCCCGCACGTTCGGCCGCGGCGCGATCGTTCATCGGCCCGTCGTCGACGAACACCCTCGTCCGCACTGGACGGCCGACCACACTCGGAAGCCGGTCCGCGAACGACTTCAGCCGTTTCTTGATGACGGCGTGGTAGTCGTCGCCCCGAGCATAGCGCGCAATGCGACCGGCGGGCCCGACGCCTGAGGCCGCCGGGTCGTCGTGATCGGCGTAGGTCCGGTTCTGACTGTCTTGCGCACGGCTCGCGGTCTCGCTGCTATAGCTGACCGCCATGGAGATGACGGATCGGGCCTCTGGCATCAGCTCTCGCGGTCGATTCATTCGCGCGACCCGCTCTTCGGTGTACCAGGCTAGGCCGTCCATCAGTCCGAGACGAACGCGTTCAGCCGCGACGCGTTCGTCTCGTTCGAATCGCTCTGCCGTCGTAATCCCGACCAGATCGAAGCCGAGTTCGAGCGCGCATTGTTTGATCGTCAGCTCAACCGAAGGCTTCTCGTCTCGCAAGGGCACGCCGCTCCCTGGAAGGTCTCCCGATTATTGTAGCCAAACATGTCGATTATCACGAAAGCGCCGTTGACCCGTTCCGCCACACCAATTAGGATGGCAGGATATCATCCCGAACAGGCCGTAAGGTTGGTCTCGATCCTGCTTTCTGCTACGATCAAATACCACCCGGCGAAGATACGTTCTCACCCGTCAATTGTCTACCTTGACCGCCAACGAATCGTTTTGCTATAGTCACCAAAATCTCATCAGTGGGGTGCAGTGTCGATGGGGATTCCTCAGCTCAAGGAGCTACGCCGAGCATACGGATTCGACGAAGTCGCGATCGTTCCGGGCTCAGTCACGATCAACCCGGAAATGATCAGCACGGACTTTTCGATCGACGGCATCACCCTGTCCACGCCGGTGCTTGGCGCCGCAATGGATGCTGTAGCGTCGCCACGATTCGCCTCGACCGTAGACGAACTGGGCGGCATGGCGGTCATCAACATCGAGGGAGTCCAAACTCGCTACACGGACCCCGACGAAGTTCTCGCCGAGATCGTCGACACTTCGCCGGACCAAGTCACCGCACTGCTTCAGAAAGTCTACTCCGCCCCGATACAAGATGACTTGGTGGGCAAGCGAGTAGAAGAGATACGAAACAACGGCGCCAAGTGCGCCGTTTCCGTTACGCCGGCAAGCACCAAGCGGCTGGCGCCTATCGCCGCCGAGGCCGGAGCAGACATTATCGTCGTCCAATCCACCGTGACAACCGCCAGGCACGTTTCACACAGCGCCAGGGGTCTGCGGTTTCCCGAATTGCTCGAAATGGTCCCCGTCCCCGTGATAGTCGGCAACTGCGTGTCATACGACGTCGCGCTGGAGTTGATGGAGACTGGCATCCACGGCGTGCTGGTCGGAGTTGGTCCGGGCGCGGCCTGCACCACACGCGACGTCACCGGCGTTGGTGTCCCGCAGGTCACTGCAACCTTGGACTGCTCTGCGGCTCGCAACGAGTACATGAACCGAAGCGGACGGTATGTTCCGATCATCACCGATGGCGGGATTCGCACCGGCGGAGACCTCTGCAAGGCATTCGCCAGCGGCGCTGACGCCGTGATGCTCGGGACGCCTCTGGCGCAGGCCGAAGAAGCGCCCGGCGGCGGACACAACTGGGGAATGGCCAATCCACACCCCGATCTCCCCAGAGGCACCCGCGTCAACGTTGGAGTCAAAGGTTCGCTCAGACAGATTCTGTTCGGCCCGACGTCCAAGACCGACGGGACTCAGAACCTGATCGGCGCCCTGCGAATATGCATGGGGATGATTGGGGCGGCGACGATCAAAGACATGCACGAGGTCGCAGAACTAATCGTCGCACCGGCGATCAAAACGGAAGGCAAGCACTATCAGCTAGGGATGCTGAACTAGCGCGAAGGTTTGGTCCAAACCCTACATGCCCAACATTCGTCTCAATTGGTTCGGTTTGCCGGAACCTCGGTGACGGCCATTGCCGTTGCGACGGCCCCCGCTTCTGCCCTGCCTGGTTTCGTCGAGTTGCTCTGTAACCTTGGCAAGCTTGGATTCTAACGAGTGGTTTTGGACGCGGAGTTGGGCGAGTTGGTCCCATTCAGGGTGGGTGGCGGGCCCTCCCCGTTCATGGCATCAGTCTCAGGTTGAATCAGATGCTGCTGTTGCACCGAGCGATCTTCGAGGGCTTGTAGCCGCTCGATGATGGCGTAGATATCCAACGAGGGCGTATTCGCCGGACCAACCGGACCAGACATTTGGGATGCCGACTGCATAAACGCGTTCGTCAGATTCCTGACCTCCGTCTCCAATACGTGAACCCGGTTCAACGACTCCCTGTACTGTCTCAACAACACCTCGTAGGCCATACGCAGATTCTCGTCGCCGGGACTGCCGACTGCATTGATGTCATGGGCGTCTGACTCAGTCATCACTTGCCTCCTCTTTGTATCGTGAGAACACGGGGGTTCCCTGAAAGGTCTTGCATCGACCCAACGGCGGCTTTTTCAAACAGCTTACGCGCCGCACGATCCGCGTTTTCGATCTGTTCAGGCATTAGCTCCACGAACATGGCGCCATTCGGCGCAAGTCGATTTGCTCCTTGTTTCAAGAGATTTCTGAATATGTCAAGGCCGTCGTCGCCGCCATCCAAAGCCATGCGTGGCTCCATTTTCACATCCGAAGGAAGCGCTTCCCAGTTCGCGGAGGGAATGTACGGGGGGTTGACCACGATCAAGTCGAGAGCCTCGGGAATCGGACCAAGCAGGTCGCCTAGTCGAAGCTCTACCCGGTCAAGGACCGAATGCGCCGTTGCGTTTGCAGCCGCAACGTCGATGGCATCGGCGCTGATATCCGTGGCGATCACTCGGACATCCTGAGCGCTCGCGGCAATTGCTATCCCGACCGCCCCGCTCCCGGTGCATACATCTGCCACCGTGACCGGTGATCTCCCGCCGGTTCCGCATTCAGACCTCAAGGCCGCCTTCCTTTCCGCGAGAAATCCCAGCGCCAGGTCAACCAACAGTTCGGTCTCAGGCCTGGGAATCAATACGCGGGAGTCAACCTGAAAATCCATGCCGTAGAACTCGCGGGATCCAACTATGTACCCGAGCGGCTCGCCTCCCAACCGGCGTTGAACGAGTTCGTCCAGAGCAGTCGATTGCTCGGCGCCAAGCGGTTCTTGAAGACTTGCGAAATACCGGGCCCGGTCCTTACGGACAGCGAGTCTCACCAACACTTCAGCCTCGATGGCGGCGTCAGTGATCCTGCTCCGCTCCAGCAACAACCGGGTACGGGCGAAGGCTTCCAGAATGACCGAATTTGCTAGCGGTGATTCAGTCCGCATGATAATCGCACGTCGGCGGGAAGAGAGCATGTTCAGTCGGCGTCTTCAAGTTGCGACTGCCGCCAGCTTCTGGGTTTGTTCGTACTCGGTGAGTCCGTCGATTATCGCGTCGATGTCACCGTCAACGGCCTGTTCCAGGTTGTGCAGCGTGAGGCCTATGCGATGGTCCGTGATGCGACTTTGAGGGAAGTTGTATGTACGCACCCGCTCGGATCTATCACCGGTCCCGACTTGGGATCTCCGAGCGTCGGCGCGCTCGCGTTGCGCGCGTTCGGTCTCCAGCGCCAAAATCCTGGATCGGAGTACCGCCATCGCCTTTTCTTTGTTCTTGAATTGCGACCTTTCGTCCTGGCATATGGCCATGATCCCTGTCGGACGATGTGTGATTCTTACGGCCGTGGCGACTTTTTGTACGTTCTGTCCGCCGTGGCCGGACGCATGGAAGATGTCGATGTCCAGATCGCCGGCGTTGACGGCGACGTCCACTTCCTCCGCCTCCGGCAGGACGGCCACGGTGGCCGTGGACGTGTGTATTCTGCCGGTCGACTCAGTTACGGGCACCCTCTGGACACGATGCGTGCCGCTCTCATGCTTGAGCCGCGAGTATGCGCCGTTCCCTTTCACCTGGAAGACAATCTCCTTGATTGCGCCCAAACCCGTCTCGTTGGCGTCGATGACCTCCGTGCCCCAGTCGCGGCGCTGTGCGTACCGGCTGTACATCCGGAACAGCACGGCGGCGAATAGCCCGGCTTCATCCCCACCGGCGGCCGCCCGAATCTCGACGATCACGTTCTTGTTGTCGTTTGGGTCTTTCGGGATCAATTCAACGTGCAAGTCGCGATCGACGCGGTCCAGTTGAATTTCGAGTTCGGCCAACTCCTCCTTCGCCATCGCGGTCATTTCTTCGTCGGCCTCGTTCCGAATCAATGCGCCCACTTCGTCGATCTCGGTGACGAGACGGCGCCGCTCGCGAGACAACGTCACCAACTTCCTGATCGCCGCCTGCTCTTTCGCCAGATTCTGAACGCGGCTGTAATCCGCGGCAACCTCTGGGTCCGCCATATCCTTTTCGAGATCGTCGTATCGACTCTCTATTTCTTCGAGTTTTTGTAACACCTGATCAGCCTAGCCTCGACGTGAGAATGTTTTGATCGGAGATGCCGCTGCCACGTGAGGCGGTGATTAGTTCATACTACCGCACACCTGAGCAATGTCAAAGCCTTGGCTCGAATCAGCAAGTGTCAGTTCCTGTAAACGACGACTGATGTCGAACTAACGACAAGAGGCGTCGCTCTGGCGACAGGAGGTGTCGGATCAGCGACAGATGGCGTCGCTCGGCATCGGGTCACACCTTCTCTTTGACAGCAATGTCGGTTCGGCGACATAATGCGTCCCCGAGGCGACAGTCTTGGATGTCAGTTCGGAGCGGCCAACTCTGTGACGACCGACGTCAAGGAGACTTCACGCTGTTCGCCTTGGCCCAGGTCTCGGATCAACACCACATCGCGAGCCAACTCGTCATCACCGATGATGACCGCGTGCGTGCAGTTCGAAGCGTTAGCATACCGGAGTTGACTCCGTAGGCCGCGATTTGGCGGTCCCAGTATCGCAGCGACGCCTGAAGCCCGAAGCTCCGACGCGATTCGGACAGCCATCAGCTTTGCAGCCTCGCCCATGTGCGCTGTCAAGACCTTGTTCCGAGTCTCAACAGTCACTGGCGCCTCCTGGCGTTTGAGATTCTCCACGACCCGCTCCAACCCCATTCCGAAACCGATGCCGGGAGTGGGCCGTCCGCCAAGCTGTTCCATCAGCCCGTCGTAGCGCCCTCCGCCGACGATCGTGACCATCCGTCCTTCGTCGGGTGGCGATATTTCGAACACGGTTCGCGTGTAGTAATCCAATCCTCGGACCAAGCGGTGGTCCACTTCGAATCCGAGACCGATCTCACCTAGATATCCTCGCAATTCGGCCCAATGCTCGCTGCACTCCACGCACAAGTGGTCCGCACTGTGCGGTGCGTCGTGGACGTGTGGCTGGCAGCTCTCTTGCTTGCAGTCCAGCAGTCTCAACGGGTTCCGTTCGAGCCTCCGTTTGCAATCTTCGCACAGCCGATCTCGACGACTGCCGTAATAGTCGACCAACTTCTCCAGATAAGCGGGCCTGCACTGGTAATCGCCGATCGAGTTAATGGTCAGCGTGAGACCCGATAACCCGACCGACTCCAAGAACCGCCAACCTAACTCGATCACTTCCGCGTCCACGTTTGCATCCGCGTCGCCGATGACTTCAATGCCAAACTGGTTGTGCTGCCTGTATCGGCCCGCCTGCGGCCGCTCGTAACGGAATACGGGGCAGACGTAGTAGAGCCGGACGGGTTGGGGCAGGTTGTGCATCCCATGTTGAAGGTACGCCCGGCAGACAGGCGCCGTGCCCTCGGCCCTCAGGGTCAGCATGTCGCCGCCACGGTCCTCAAACGTGTAGGTTTCCTTCTCGACGATGTCCGTCGTGTCCCCGACGCCGCGTTCGAATAGCAGAGCGTCCTCGAAGACCGGCGTGTCGATGCGCTCGTACCCGAATTGCCTGGCTATCTCGCGGGCTTTGTCTTGGACGAAGCGCCAATGCCCTTGGTCTTCGGGCAAGATGTCGACAGTGCCTCTGGACGCCTGAAAAGTCACACACACGCTCCTTGGTTTGGGCGTCAATCGCGATAGGGAAATCCAGTTTAGCAGATGGGACCGAGCCTATGCCCAGGTTGGTCGTCGGTCATCGATGCACAACGAAGGCTCGAATGGCCCGAGGCGCCCCCAAACACTCGGCCTTGGGACGTAATGTATACTGGACAGAGGTTCGACGTCATCCGTTCGAGGCGGTCCCCATGTTCGACGTCTTGCTTGCAAAAGCAAGCGAATACGTCCCAAAAGACAGGCTCGAGGTCATCAAACAGGCCTACGAATTCGCCGAATTTGCCCACAACGGGCAGGAACGGGCGTCTGGAGGGCCGTTCATCGTCCACCCGCTCGAGACCGCGTTGGTTCTGGCCGATCTGAAGCTGGACGCCAACGCGCTTGCGGCCGCCCTCCTGCATGACGTCGTCGAAGACAACGACGACATCCATGTTTCAGACATTGGAAACCGTTTCGGGTCCGAGATCGCCCGGCTCGTGGACGGTGTCACCAAGTTGACCAGGGCGGATCTGGTCACCGCCGGAAGCGCCTCCAGTCCCGAGAGAGGCCGTGCGCAGGCGGAAACCATTCGTAAGATGCTCATGGCGATGGCCGAGGACATCAGGGTCGTCTTGATCAAGCTGGCGGACCGTCTTCACAACATGCGAACCATCGACGCCCTAGACCCCGCCAAGCGCCTGGAAAAGGCGCAAGAAACCCTGGAGATCTACGCCCCGCTGGCTCATCGCCTCGGCATCTGGGAGATCAAGTGGCAACTCGAAGATCTTGCGTTCCAGCAACTCGATCCCGCGGCTTACAAGTCGATCTCGCTCATGCTCAACACGAAGCGCGTCGAACGCGAGGAGTACGTGTGGCGCATTCTGGGCATCCTGCGGGCCGAGTTGGAGGCGGAGGGCATTCGGGCCGACGTGACAGGTCGACCGAAACACATCTACTCGATACACAAGAAAGCGCAGAAATACGCCGCCGACAGCAAGACCGCCGAAGACATCTACGACCTCTTCGCGCTGCGCGTGCTGGTGGACGAGGTGAAGGACTGTTATGCAGCGCTGGGCGTGATACACAACCGCTGGCGGCCGTTGCCGGGCCAGTTCGACGACTACATCGCCAACCCCAAGGACAACCTCTACCAGTCGATCCACACAACGGTTTTGTGCGAAGACGGCAATCCAGTCGAAGTCCAAATACGGACCCAAGACATGCACAGCGTCGCCGAATACGGCGTCGCTG
This sequence comes from Dehalococcoidia bacterium UBA2160, assembly GCA_002328865.1. GTDB lineage: Bacteria > Chloroflexota > Dehalococcoidia > Lucifugimonadales > UBA1123 > UBA2160. Next base: position 9,810 of record DCWO01000122.1, read on the forward strand.
CTCACTGGCTCTACAAAGAGGGCAAAGCGACAGACTCCCAATTCGACCAGAAGATGACCTGGCTGAGGCAACTCCTGGAGTGGCAACGGGACGTGTCGGAGGCCGAAGAGTTCGTCGAGTCCTTCAAGACTGACATCTTTCAGAACCAGGTCTTCGTGTACACGCCGCTGGGAGACCTCAAGGAGATGCCCGCCGGGGCCACGCCTCTCGACTTCGCGTTCCGCATCCACTCCGACCTGATCTTCCGATGCATCGGCGCCAAGGTCAACGGCAGGTTGGTGCCGCTGACATATCAGCTCCAGAACGGCGACACTGTCCAGATACTGACCTCCAACACCGTTCGCAGCCCCAGCCTGGACTGGCTGAATCATGAAGCCGGCTACATCAAGACGACGTCTGCCAGGGCCAGGGTCAGGCAGTGGTTCAACCGGCAGGAGCGGAGCGCCAACATACAACGAGGCCGGGACCTGTACCAGAAGCAGCTCAAGCGGCTCACAACGACGATGTCAGACGCCGACGTGTCCAAGCTGATGGGCGTTGCCAAGGTCGAGGATTTCTTCGCGGCGTTGGGAGATGGCTCGATCACCGTGGGCTTGGTCGCGAGCAAGCTGACGACGCAGGAAGAGGACGACGTCGTCGTGATCAAGGACGCCATGCCGCTGCCCTCGATCATGCCGACCTCAGCGATAGAAGTGCTTGGCGTGGGCGACCTGCTGACCTCGATGGCCCGATGCTGCAACCCAATTCACGGCGACGAGATAATCGGCTACATTACCCGCTCTCGCGGAGTCAACGTCCACCGTCGAACCTGCCCGAACATCCTTCACGAAAGCGAAAAAGAGCGGCTGGTCCAGGTCGGTTGGGGTGAAACCCAAACCCTCTACCCCGTTCGAATCCAGGTCAGGTCGTGGGACCGAGTCGGCCTACTCGGCGACATCACTTCCCTTGTTTCCGAGGAAAAGGTCAACATCGCCTCCATCGTTTCCGAGGAATATGCCGACATGTCCATCATCACCCTCACGGTGCACATTAGCGGCATCGACCAGCTCAGCCGGGTGTTCCTCAGGTTGGAGGGAGTCAAGGGCGTGATCGGCGTCACCAGGGTCAGTTCCTGAATCCACCCTTTTCGTGGTAGAATGGTTCGTTGTTTGAACCGAGGGCGCTGCCTCTTTCACTAGACTTGGCCGCGTCGCACATTGTCAATAAGGAGAACCCACTCAATTGCCCAGCGAAAAATCAGCCAGAGGTGCACAACGCAAACGTGCCCACAACCTGCCGCTTCAGACCAAGGCGAAGACACAGGTCAGAGCGGCCCGACAACAGATCGAAGCCGGAGATGTCGAGGCGGCGGAGAAAGCCGTTCGAGCCGCATCCGTTGCGCTGGACAAAGCTGCACAGAAAGGCGCTCTGCACGCCAACAACGCCGCTCGCAGGAAGTCCCGCATCATGCATCAGCTTCATCAGATCAAAAACGACTAACATCCAAGACGAGAACCGGTGTGAGAACAGGGTGCTGAGATTCGGCAGTCCGGATTGCCACGGGTTCTCCGTTGCTCCCAACCAACTATATTAGGTCAATGCAAAAGAATTCGAGAGAAGATTAGATGCTGAAGATTCGACTACGGCGCACGGGAATGCGACACCAGGCAAGCTACAGAGTGGTTGTGGCTGACTCCCGCGCCGCCCGTGACGGCGCATTCGTCGAGTACCTGGGCCACTACAACCCGCGCACCGATCCCCCCACCGTCGTCATCGACGAAGAGAAGGCGCTGAAGTGGCTTCGAGTAGGCGCCCAACCTTCCGATGCCGTGAGACAGATGCTCGAGCGACTCGGTACCATGGAAAGAGTCAAGGGTGAATGAAAGAACTCGTTGAGTACATCGCGAGATCGATAGCGGCCTACCCAGACGAAGTCAACGTGACTGAAGAAGAGGAAGACGGCCGAATCATATTGAAACTTGAAGTCGCCCCCGACGACAAGGGCAAGGTCATAGGGCGACAAGGGCGGGTGGCTCAGTCCATTCGCGTCTTACTGCGCGTAGCAGCAGTCAAACAGGGCACGCGCGCCACGCTGGAGATAGTCTGAAGCACAGCCGCTCTCGGACCGACCAGACTCTTGTTCCTACGCCTCCGGGCGACCACGTCGTCGTCGGCATCATTACCGGCGCATGGGGATTGAGCGGCCACGTCAAAGTCCAACCCGACACCGATTTCCCGGATCGATTCGCTCCCGGTTCCACTTTGTATCTCGACTCCCGGCCGGTCAAGGTCAAACTCTCGCGCGCCAACAAAGGCGCATACGTGGTCAAACTGGACGCCGCGTCGAACCGATCCCAAGCCGAATCCCTTCGAGGACAGTTCCTCACGATCCCCCAGGCCGAACTCTCCGCACTTCCCGAGGGCACGTATTATCACTTCGATCTCCTCGACATGGCGGTGCACACCGATGAAGGCGAACATCTCGGCCACATCAGGGATGTTATCTCGACCGGCGGCAACGACGTCTACGTCGTCGGCCGCGAAGGCGCCGCGGATCTGCTCATCCCGGCGATCGCTCAGGTGGTCACCGAGGTGGACGTCGATGCTCAGCACATGACGGTGCACCTGCTGGAAGGACTCCGATAGCCGCGTTGACGCTACGCACACGCACTGCTAAACTCGCCTCCAGTCCCGGAACTGGCCGAACCTAGAGACGAATATCTCTGCGATCGCCGTTCGGAGGAGAGAGAGTTGAAGAAGCGGTCGTCTGACCCTTATGCCGCGTGAGGATCCTCGTCGTCTTCCGATCGAAGCCTAACGGGCCGCTTTCGGGGAGGCGGCGCCTCCAGTTCGACGGTACACCCGCACTGGAAGCATCGTTTGTACGCGCCGAACACATCGCGCTGCAAAATCATGTCGCCGAGGCATCGTGGGCATGATCTGAATTCGAACATCTGGGCGCTCCATTCATTGCCCGAACCGAGGTTCTGGCCGAGGCTGCGAAGATGAAGAACGCCCATTATAGCACGTTTGTTCTGTTCATACAAACCCCCGTTCGACTGTATCTCCCCGTTTCACGGCGGAGTTCATCCAGCGCGAATGAGAGATCGGCGCCAAAGTCTGCAATGCGAGGTGATTGATGGCCGAGATGGCCCTGTCCGACGTCACCGTTCTGGATTTTACGCAGAACATAGCTGGGCCCTACAGCACGAAGCTACTGGCTGACTACGGCGCCGACGTGATCAAAGTCGAGCAGCCAGGCACAGGAGACGGCGCCCGCGGACTCGGCCCGTTCCCCGGCGATGTCAGCCATCCCGAAAAGAGCGGGACGTTCCTCCACCTCAACACCAACAAGCGCGGCATCACCCTAGACCTGAACACCGAGGAAGGCCGAGCCGCCGCAATCGAGTTGGCGCGCCGATCCCACGTCGTAGTCGAGAGTTTCCGCCCCGGCACGATGGAGAGCTTCGGGCTGGGCTACGGTTCGCTGAGCGCCGCCAACCCTTCGCTCGTCGTGACATCGATCTCGAACTTCGGGCAGACCGGCCCGTATCGTGACTGGCGCGCCTCGGAGCTCATTTTGTACGGCATGGGCGGCGAGTTGATCTCGACCGGAATCGCAGAACGCGAGCCCATCAAGATGGGAGGCACGGTCGGCCTGTATCAGGCGGGCACGGTCGCGGCCTACGCTACGTTGGCCGCGGTCACCGGCGCTCGTCAGCGAGGCGCGGGCGAGCACGTCGACATATCCATCATGGAAACTCAGGCGGGCTCCATCGACCGGCGTTTGAGCCTGCTATTAGCATATCAGTACACAGACGAGACCACTTCCCGGGAATCGCTCGACGCGGCGTCAGGCACCGGATTTCCCGGCGGCGTCTATCCGTGCGCGGACGGCTACGTCCAGATCACCGCGGGGTTGGTGTGGTTCGATCGAGTCGTCAGGATGCTGGGCAGCCCCGAGGGATTGCTCGATCCCAAATGGTACACATCGGAAGCGCAGTCCGACCCTGAACTCAAAGAGGAATTCGACGGCTATTTCTATCCCTGGGTGCTCACGCGGACCAAACAGGAAGTCTGGGAAGCAGCCCAAGAGTTCCGAGTCCTGAGCGGTCCTCTGAACACGATGGACGACCTCATGCGGGACGCGTTCTTCCAGGGCAGAGGCGCGTTCGCCGAGATCGATCACCCCGAGGCCGGCGCTCTCACCTATCCGGGGCGACCAGTCGTACTGAACGCGACCCCGTGGTCGGTCCGACGCCCGGCGCCCAGGCTCGGAGAGCACACCGACGAGGTTCTTGCGGAGCTTGGCTACGCTCAAGCCGCCATCGACCGGATGAAAGCGAAAGGCGTCATATGAGCAACGGCACGATCAAGCATATCCAATCGACCAACCTTCGAAGGGACGCCCGATGACCACACGGCTGCCCCTGGAGGGCGTCCGCGTCATGGACATGACCGTCGTCTGGGCAGGGCCCTACTGCACGACACTCTTAGCCGATATGGGCGCTGAAGTGATACGAATCGAGTCCATTCAGACGATGGGCCCGCCAACACGCACGGCAATGGCTCACCCCACCGACGGCTTCATGAAGAACGCGGCTGCCCATGTCGGCGGGGCGCCTGACAGAATCGCCGGAGCTCGACCGTGGAACCGCATGCCCCTTTTCAACGCGCACGCGCGCAACAAGCGGAGCATGACGGTCGACTTGCTAAAACCGGAAGGCATGGACGTCTTCAGGCGCCTGGTGGCCGTCAGCGACGTTCTCGTCGAGAACAACCCCACCGAGACGATGCAGAAACTCGGCATCTCGTACGACGAATTGCACCGCATCAACCCGCGGTTCATCATGCTTCGAATGCCAGCCTACGGCAACGACGGGCCGTATCAGAATCATCGTTCGTTGGGCATTCACATCGAAGGAGTGATCGGGCACAGTCTCCTGCGCGGTTATACGGACATGGACCCGTCAGCCGCCTCGCAAGTGTTCATGGCCGATGCCGCCGCCGGCGCGGGCGGGGCCTTCGCCGTTGCAACAGCTTTGAACTACCGGAGCAGGTCCGGCGAAGGACAGCTCGTCGAGTTGTCCCAAGCAGAGAACGCCCTCCCCTTCCTTGGTGAAGCATTCATGGATCGCTCGATGAACGGACGAAGCCAGTCCACGCTCGGCAACCGGCACCCAACCGCGATCCAGGGCGTGTACCCGTGCGCGGGCGAAGACCGATGGGTCGCCGTCACAATCTTCGACGATCGCGACTGGGAGCTCTTCTGCACCGCCGTCGGAAACCCTGAGTGGACCACAGATCCACAGTTCGCCGATCATGCCTCGCGACGCGCGCGCCACGATGATCTCGACCGCTGCATCGCATCTTGGTCGGAGGGACGCACCCCTTACGAGGCGATGCACACCCTGCAAAGCCACGGAGTCGCCGCGGGGGCAGTCATGGACCAGCGAGACGCCGCCAACGATCCGCACCTAGCCGAACGCGCCATGTTCGAGCAGGCGACCCAGGAAGACGTCGGCGCGCATCTGTACCCCCGAGCTCCGTTCAAGATGTCGGAGAGCCCCGTCGGCATCAAACGCGGTCCGGTTCGCCTCGGCGAAGACAACGAGTACGTCTACAAGACGTTGCTCGGTCTGTCAGACGAAGAGTACGCCGGCCTCGAGCGACAAGGCCACATAGGCATGGACTACGCTCCGCATATCCCATAACGGCGCCCTCCCATCAGAATCGCCTAAACCGCCCCGCAAAGCATCCCCTCCCAACGGTATCTGTCCCTGAGGTTTCTCGCGTCGCTTCCGTCGCTTCCGTCCCTTCCCGCCCTGCCGTCTCCATCGCCTACATCGATCGACTGCCCGTCGACGCCCAACTTTTTGACCAGATTCGCCCACTCCACCGCCGATGCCTGTCCGAAAGTCAACCAATCATTATGCTACACATAACCGCTCGTTAACGGTATTGTCGGCCAGATGATACGACCGCGAGTCGCGCGTTGCTAATATCTAAATGAGATTGAAAACGGTGCAGGCCCTGAAAACGAATTGAGTATCAGCACTTGGATACGGCCACCTACGAACAATCAAATCTGGCAATCCTAGAGCCAGGCAGCGCATCGACCGAGTCATCGGAATGGGTCACCAGGGCCATCCAAGACGCAGTCAGATGCCAGGGACATCCCCAGTGCAGTTGGGCAGATCGGTTCCTAAGTGCACGAACAGCGCGAAAACGAACGAATCTACGTGGGCGGGACGAGGAGCGAGCATGACGACGGAACTGTTGACAATTGGACTATCGCGATGGACCCTAGCGATCGGCTTGTTGGCCGCGTTGGTACTAACTTTGGGCGGTTTGCAGACACGCTCCGCCAATGCCGAGACCGTCTGCTCCAACGCATCGCTCAGTGTTGATGTGATCACGAAGAACAACAAGAAGTACGTCCCAATCGACGTACAAGGCATGTCTGATCTCGGCGACGGCTTGACGTTGGACATCTTCAGTATTTATCAGGATGAGCTGGTAGGTACTGGCAAGTTCGCTCCCGACGCCATAATTCTTGGCCCCGATGGCTTCGTAATACGAGCCGAGCGCGATGCCAAAGGAGACGGCCGCGTTTACGGCGTCATTATCCGAGTTCTCGACAGCAATGACGTGACAATCTGCTCAGAATCACTGCCGGTGAGCGTGCCTAAGGGCAACCATCCGGCCAGCGGCACCCCTCAGTACAACTCCACGGTGCCGGGTTGATGGGGCGTCCGATAAAGTGGCCAACGCTGACTGCTGATCATATGCCGTACGGCGCCTGACGACAACATAGAACTTGAGCGGGGCCGGTCCTTTTCCTAGGGGCCGGCCCCATTTGTGTTCGAAATCAGTCATCAAGTCGGATGGTCCGCCGAACATGCCAGCAGGCGTTGCGATTGCTGTAGCGCCGGTTCGTGCCATCCGGTAAGATATTCCACGCGAACACACCAATTCCGATTCTGGAGACGGCAATGGTCAGATTAGCGGTAATACCGGGAGACGGCATCAGCAGCGAGGTCGTCCCGGAAGCGGTCAAGACACTCGAAGCAGCCAGTGAGATCTACGAATACTCCCTCGAATACGAGACGTTCGACTTCGGCGTCGAACGATACCTGCGAACCGGCCAGGCGGTCCCTGACGACTTCGATGACTTCATCCGCAGCCTGCCGGACAAGTTCGACGCCGCCCTCTTTGGAGCCGGGGGAACCGACCCACGAGTGCCGACAGGAATCAGCGCTCAGCCCGTCCTGCACGGTCTGCGTCGAGGACTGGATCTGTACGCAAACGTCCGCCCTTCCCGCCTGCTCAGCGACGACCTGACCCCGCTCAAGGGCAAGACCAGCGACGACATCGACTTCGTCGTCATCCGCGAAAACACCGAGGGTTACGAGTCCGGCACCGCGGGCAACTTCAAGGTGGGCACACCCGACGAAGTCGAAATCAGGCCCGAATACAACACCCGCAAGGGCGTCAGCCGCATCCTCGAGTTCGCATTCGAGCACACCCAACGTCTGGGCCGAACGAATCTGGCCATGGCCGAGAAAGGATTGCCCGACGGCCTATGGTCTCGCACCTTCGCCGACGTCTCGGCTCGATACCCCGACATCGAGGCGCGTCACGTGCACGTCGACACCCTCGCGTACCTCATCGTCACGGCGCCCGAGACTCTGAGCGTAATCGTCGCCGAAAACAGAGCCGGAGACATCCTCAGCGATCTGGGCGGCGCCATCCAGGGCAGCCGAGGGCTGGCTTACTCGGGTTGTTTCAATCCCGAGCACGAGTTCGCCTACTTCGAGCCCGTCCACGGCACCGCGCCCGACATCGTTGGCCGGGGCATCGCAAACCCAATCGCAAGCATCATGGCCGCCCGCATGATGCTCGAGTTCCGCGGCCACCAGCAAGCCGCCGACGCCATCGAGCAAGCCGTCCGAGCCGCCATATCTACAGGGGCGGTGACACGTGACCTCGGCGGCAGGAACTCCACGGCGCAAGTCGGCGACGCCGTGCGCGAGGCGCTGCGTAACCCGAATCGCTAGCCCGCTGGCGCCGGTGCAGCATACGCATTCCCAGGCGCGGAGTTCGCCCGCAACGCTGCTTCTTCCGCTCGCCAACGTCCCGATGCGTCGGGGCGATCGTTGTGTTGGGATTTCCGTTCGTGGTGAGCCTGTCGAACCACACGTTCGCTCCAACACAACGCGATTCATGCCACGAGCTTCCGACTCGGAACATTCGCCCGCTCATGATTCATCGGCGCGAGTAACACCAGCGCCATTGCCACGACGGTCAATCCGCCGGCATAGCAATACACCGATCCGTAGCCGCCGAGGTTGTCGATCACCAGAAATGCGAGGAACGGTGACGCGACCCCCAGAATGCCGTTCAGGCCGAAGATCAATCCCACCGCCGTCGCCTCGGTTCCCTCGCCTGCCACGTCCAGCACCGCGGCCTGGATCACCTGGTGCAGTGCGAAGCTGAATAACCCCATCCCGGCGAACACCAGGACCAAGAACGCACCGTCTCCTGCGACTCCCACAAGCAACGCGAGCGCCGACGCCAGCGCGAACCCAGGCGCCAGGACGGCCTTCCTGCCGAACCTGTCGGACAACGTCCCGAGAATCGGCGCGGAGACGATCCCCATGCCGCTCAGCAACGAATAGTGGATGCCGGCGGACAGGTGTCCTTTCCCGAGCGTCTCCTCAAGATAAAAGGGCGACCACGCGAACACCGCGTCCAGCCCGATGCCCCTGAGCGTCGCCGCGAGCACCAGCATGATGACGACCGGCTTTTTGATGAGTGCCGACACATCCCGCAACTGAGTTCTGAGTGCGCGACGTTCCTGGACGCCAAAGCGCCCTACGTTCCGGAGAGTCAACCACACAACGACGCCGACCAGCAGCAGGGGCGCCGCATACGAAAAGAACACGCGTCGCCACGATCCCAGCAACCCCAGCATGGCCGTGGCGATCACAGGGCCGAGCACGTTGCCGACATTGGCGCCGAAGCCGTGAATCGACAACGCGAAACCTCGCCTATCCGGAAATATCTGCGACAGGGACGCGCTCGACGGCAGGTGCCACAACGCGCCTGGAATAGACCCCAGAAACACCACGACGATCAGAATTTCGTAGTTGGGAACGGCGCCTGTCAACGCGAACATCAACCCGGCCATGAGCATGCATCCAGTCAACATCACGCCCCAATGGCGTTTCAGCATGTCCACCGCCAATCCGCCGCCCAGATTCACTATGCCGAAGCCCGCGAATCGAAATGCCCACAAAACCGAAACCTGGAAGTCGCTCAAACCCAGCGCGGTCGAGATGGTTGGCATCAGCACCGGGAACCCTTGGTCCGCGGAGTGAGATACGCCGTGCGCCATGGACATGTTGCCCAAGACCAATCCGCGATTGCCCGGGTAGGGCTGTCGGGCTCTGTCAGGCAACTCTATGTGATCGTGCTCGTCAGGTTGCATGCCCGAGGATTGTACGGCCTGCACTGCTCGTCAACAAGCCGTTTCGGACTTCTCTGGCGCGGCTTTGATCGCTGTTCGATTGCTGGTAACCTATGCACGAGGACACATGCCAAGGAGCGAGGAGGCAGATGATGGAAGTATTTGACGCGGTGCAGACGAGGCTAACCGTGCGTCAATTCAAGTCCGACCCGGTGCCGGACGATGTTGTGATGAAACTGCTTCGGGCAGGCCAGTGGGCGCCGAGTTCGCGAAACCTGCAGCCGTGGCACTTCATCGTGGTTCGAGACCGAGACATGCTCAGGCAGATCGGCGGAATCGCGACCAGCGGCAGCTTCGTTTCGGAAGCGCCGATGGCCATAGCGATCGCGATGGACAACGCTGACCGATCGGAACTGGACGCGGGACGAGCCCTTCAGCAGATGGAACTCGTCGCCTGGGACGAGGGGTTGGGCACTTGCTTCGTTGGCCTGCGGGTCGAAGAGCAGAACCGCAAAATCAAAGAACTGTTGGGCATCCCCGAAGGCATGGACCTCATCACGGTCTTGCCTTTCGGATATCGAGACGACAACGTCCGCGGCACACGGCGACGACGCGAGGCTCTGTCCGGCATGGCCCACTCAGAGCGCTTCGGCGAGGCGTACCCCGAAGGGTAGCCTTTCGAGTCCGGTCGGCCAGTCGCGCCGATCTAGACGGGATCTACAGCGGCCGTACCTTGGCGCCCGGACCGCCGGCGCTCTCTCGTATGTCCGTGGCCGTCGCTTCGTCCACGCCTCTGGCCCAAACCCGTTTGAGCCGGTCGGTTACCTGGAACGAAAATCTGCCAATGCTCTCGATCTCGATTTCGATGTTGTCGCCGTCCTGCATCGCCCCGAGTCCCTGGTGGTTGGTCCCGATGAAGAACATGTCACCGGGGGCAACCGACTCCATCGCCGTCGCGAACTCGATTGACTCGGCAATAGAGTGGGCCAGGTCGTCGGTGTTGTAGTTGACTCGGAGCTCGTCGTTCACCCGCAACTGCACTTGGAGGTGGTGCGGATCAACGATTTCGTCCTTGGTCGCGATGCAGGGACCGATCGGAGCAAACGTGTCGTAGGATTTGTGCGGTGCGATCGGCAACTCGGTCGTGGGCCTCGGAGGACGCGGACCGCCCGTGTAGATGCGAGCAGACACGTCGACTCCACACAGATATCCGAATACGGAGTCCGTGGCGTCGGCCTGTTTGATGTCCTTGCCGCCGCGCCCGAATACCGCCACTAACTCCGCCTCGTGGTGGAAGATGTTGGCGTCCACGTCCGGAAGCTCGACGGCGCCGCCTGGGCCGATAATGGCGCTTTGTGCTTTCCGGAAGCCCCACATTGGCTCCGGGTTCCTGGCGCCGAACTCCCGATAGTTTCCCCCCATGCACAGGATCTTGTTGGGGAGCGGCAGCGGAGCCTCCAGAGTCACGTCGGCAAGTCCAATCACGTCGCCTTCATGCTCCATACGCGACAGCTCCGGTCGAAGCTCTTCTATGCGAACGATGACGGCCTCCATCGCCTCCTGCCCGCGAACGGCTCCGCCAGGATCGACCGCCAGGCTGATGTCGATCACGCCTTCATCTCGGAGCAGGCCCGGACGCCCGTCATTGAACAATACGAACTTCATGACATCCTCCTGTTTGTATCGACATCATCTTGAGCGGTCCAACGGGAGTTGAACTTCGCGCCGGTTCCGTCGACGGCATCTGGCGGTGTGCGCCGCCAATATCCGACGATTCGCCATCGGCTTAACACTGATCCCGATGCCCTGAAAATCACAAATAGCCGCCTCGCCACTGCAAACGTGCACGGCGAGACGGCTATCGGTCGCTGCTGAGTTCGCTCCTACCCCTTATGCGGGTTTGAACTTGGGAAGCGTGATCGCATCGGTAACGTCGTCGAAAACCACCTCGAGCGCCATGCCGATAGACAAGTTTTCCGGCGTCGGGTCGTCGATGACAACGTTCGTCGCCATGATCGGCCCTTCCTCGAGCTCGACCATCGCGGGCACGAACGGCACGTCGTCGCGGAAGCCCGGGTGCGGTGCACGATGGACGATGGCGAACGTGTACAGGCTGGCCTTGCCACTTGCCTGGACCCACGACGTGTTCTTCGAGAAGCAGCACGGCGAGATGTCGCGCGGGTAGAAGTAAGGAGTGCCGCAGTCGTCGCAGTTGCGCAACCAGAGCTCGTGTTCTTTGGCTTTATCCCAGTAGTAGTCCGACTCGCCCTGGGGAGTCGGCAGGGGTTTGTTGTAACCTTGTGTCATTATGTTCTCCTGGTCAGGCGTTTATTCGATGAGTTCCTGCCGATAACCCGCTGATGCGGGTTAATCGACCCCGAGAATGACCGTGCCGGTCGACGACAGCGAACCGCCCGTCCCGTTGACCAAAGCGGTCTTAGGGTTGTCGAGTTGGCGCTCGCCGGTCTCGCCTCGAAGCTGCCTGACAGCCTCCAGAACCAGGAACATCCCGTACATGCCGGAGTGGGTATACGAAAGCCCACCACCGCTGGTGTTCAGAGCGAAGTCTCCGCCGGGCGCAGTGCGCTGATTCGCGACAAAGTCCGGGCCCTCGCCCGGGCCGCAATAGCCAAGGCTTTCCAGGGTTACCAGGACGGTATACGTAAACGAGTCGTAGATCATGTTCAGGTCGATGTCGGCGTGAGTCAGGCCCGCGCCCTCCAACGCCTTCGGACCGCTGAATCGTCCCCAGGTGCTGGTCAGATCGGGCATCTGGCTTATCATGCCGTGGTCGTGGCCCTCGGCCGCGCCGAGAACGTACACCGGCTTCTTGGCCATGTCGCGGGCGCGCTCGGCTGACGTGATGACAAACGCGCCGCCCGCATCGGTGACCAGGCAGCAGTCGAACAAGTGGAAGGGCCACGCGACCCATCGGGAGGCGTGGTAGTCGTCGAAACTCATGGGGTCTTTCATGTACGCTTTGGGGTTCATCAATGCCCATTTGCGGGTCGACACCGCGATCTCAGCCATGGCCTGACGAGTGCGTTCCTCGCCGTAGTCGTGCATGTAGCGTCTGGCCGCGAGGGCGTAGTTGATCGGGGCGCCGATGTAGCCATACGGGGTCTCGAATTGAGGGCCCGGCTCCGAGGCGTTTCCGCCTCCTCGGCTGCGAGCGCTCCGTCCGGCCTCGCCATGCGTCACCAGAGCCACCTCGCAATACCCGGCGTTGATCGCCGCCATTGCGTGGGCGATGTGGATGATGAACGACGAGCCGCCAACGGCCGTGGTGTCGGTGTACTTGGGCTCGATGCCCATGTACTCCGCGAGCGTGAGCGTCGAGAAGCCTGCTGACAGCAGGCCGTCGACTTCGCTCATCTTGATGCCGGCGTCCTCCAATGCGTTGTACGCGGACTCGGCGTGGTGCTGCAACGATGACTTGTTTTCTACCTTACCGATCTCATCTGACTCGGCTACGCCTGCTATGGCGACCGATCTTGACATATCAGCCATGCTGAACCGGACCTCCTATTATTTTAGTTGCGATATAGTCGTGGCGGACCGTCTGACCAGGGGTTGCCCGGCGTCAACGAAACACCGCCTTCAGGCGTCGCTAGAATACAACGTCACGTGTCACAAGGCAACCCCACACCGGCCTCCGCCCCGGACCGCTTCCGGACGCAGTCCTGTTGGTCCAAAGCAACCAGTCGCCATAATAGATGCCTTGTGCCGGGAGACCGTGTCTTGAAGGCGGTGAGCCGCCCGCCCGCCTACCCATCTCAGATCATCAGGTCGCCGCCGTTTATGTCCAGCGAGGCGCCGGTGATGTACGACGCCCGGTCCGATGCAAGGAACGCCACGAGCTCCGCCACCTCGGACGGCTCCCCGAGGCGCGAGATCGGGAAGCTGTCGGCATATGCCTTGGCCCGCTCCGGATCGATGGTGGAGCGAACCATTTCGGTGTCGATCAACCCGGGACACACCGAGTTCACCGTGATGCCGAACTCTGCCGACTCCTTGGCGAGGTGCCTGGTGAAGCCCAATATCCCCGCCTTGGCGGCCGTGTAGTGCGCGCCGCCCACGGTGCTGATGTTCTTGCCGGCGGTGGACGAGAAGTTTACGATGCGACCCCAACCTGCCGCGCGCATCGAAGGGAGCGCCGCGCGCGAGCAGAGATACGTCCCTTTTAGGTTAACGCCCACAACCAGGTCCCACTCTTCTTCCTCAATATCGATCACGGGCGTCGGCTTCAGCACGCCGGCGTTGTTTATCAGGATGTGAACCGCTCCAAACCGGTCCACCGTCTCCCGGACCATACGCTCGACATCTGTTCCCGAAACAACATCGCCGCCGACTGCGATCGCCTCGGTCCCCGATGCCCGCAGACGTTCGACGACAGCGGACGCGGACGCGGCGTCGACGTCGTTGACGACAACCGCGGCGCCGCCCTGGCCAAGGCGTTCGGCCACTGCCGCGCCCATTCCGCGGCCTCCTCCGGTAACGATCGCTGCCTTGCCTCTGAACTCGGTGCTGTCGATCATCGAAAGGCCCTCCCTTCCCCTGCGTGCACCCCCGATTGCCGGTGGCGCGCATCAATGTATCACAGGTCGGTTGACCTGCCGCCGCCTTGACTCACTCTTGAGCGTCAACCTAAACTTAGTGTCTGACTGAGTGGAAAGGCATCGATGAAAAGACGGCAACGCGTACACGAGATGGTCTCCGCCGGCGGAGTGGTGCATCGCGTCAGAGATGGGAACACCGAAATAGCGATATGCGGTCGGAACTATCCGCCGCTCTGGGCATTGCCCAAAGGAACGCCCGACGCCGGAGAGACCCAGCAACAAACCGCGCTTCGAGAAGTCCGAGAGGAAACCGGGTTAGAGGTGGAAGCTGAAGAGTTTATCGACTCAATCGGCTATACGTTCGTGCGGGCTTTCGACGGCGTCCGGTGCGTCAAAACAGTTCATTTCTACCTGATGACCCCCGTCGGCGGCGACATCTCGTTGCACGACCACGAATTCGACACAGTAAGATGGGCGCCAATCGACGAGGCGCTGAACATTCTTACCTACGACAACGAGGTAAACATTGTTCAAAAAGGGATTTCCATGGTCCCGCAGGAGCGCCGAGACGGCTGAGCGCGACAACGTCAACGTGGCCGGCGAACGCGTAGTGCTGCGTGAAAAAGCGATCTCGGATATCGAGGACGATTACGGCTGGCGCACCGACCCCGAATTGGCGGAGTTGGACGCCACTCGACCTCTGAACATGTCCTACGAGGACTTTTATCGCTACTCCCGGGACGAGATCAACTTGCCCGGCATGCGGTCCAAGCGGCTATCCGTCGACGACACCGACGGCAAGCACATCGGCAACTGCATGTTCTACGACATCGACATGCGCGCAGGTGAGGCCGAACTCGGCATCATGATCGGCGACAAGGATTACTGGAGCCAAGGGTTCGGCACCGAAACGGTTGACCTGTTGCTGGACCACATGTTCCTCGCCTACTCGTTCAAGCGGGTGTATCTACATACGCTCACGTGGAACCATCGCGCTCAGAAGTCCTTCCGCAAGTCGGGTTTCCGAGACGTGAAGGAAGTGCGCCGCGGCGGCCTCAACTTCCTCTACATGGAGGTTTGGCGTCACGAGTGGGAGCGGATGAGAGGCGTCGGCGCCGAAGATCAGACCTCGAACGACATAAGCTCCTCGGAGAACAGCAACTCTCCGTCGTAGAGCTTCTTCACGTCTCCGATCCCCTTCTCCATCACTCCATGGCCTGACAGGTTCGGGCCGATGTGCACCAGCACCAATTTCTTCACGCCGGCAGCTTGCGCCATCCGGGCCGCGCCGATCGTGCCGCATTGACCGGAACCTTCACCGTCGTCGTCCATCGTGTCCTGATCGTCCCAGCACATGCACAACATGACGTCGGCGTCCTTCGCCAGGTTCGTGACCGTGTCGCACGGCTGGGTGTCGCCGGTGAACACGACGCTGCCGTCTGGCGTATCCAGCCTGTAAGCGAGCGAATCTAGATACGGCTGCACGTGCTCCCCGTTCGCGGCGGTGACCTCCCAGTCCTTGCCCGAGTAGACCTTGCCTGGCCCAACGTCTTTGGCGAACACGTCCGGAGGCGGCCTTGGCAGCGTTCCGCCTCTGTTCACGAAGATCTGCTGGCTCAGAGGATGTCCGACGCGAGCCTTCCAGTCGTGTGCGAACACGCCGTCCTCGCCGATGATTCCCTCGGTGATGCGCTCGGTGAGGTTCGGCCCGTAGACCTGGAGGCGGTTCTCCTTGCCGATGCTCTGGTCCCAACGGCACAACAAGAAACACGGATAATCTATGTCGTGGTCGAAGTGGTGGTGGGTGAAGAACAGGTAGTCGATGTCCGTCGGCCACAACCCGGCCTGCACCAGCTTATGCGTCGCGGCCGGACCGCAGTCGATCATGATCTGCTGGCCCTCGACCTCCGCGACAAACGAGCTCCCGAACCTGGTGGGCGTCGGAGTCGGCGTTCCTGCTCCCAGTACGTGGATGCGAGTCATGGTTGAAGCGGTTCCTCCTGCAAAAGATTCGTAGACCTAGCCAGTGAACGTACTCAGCAGCCTGACCTGAGGGTAAGCCGGGCTGACGGCGTTGTAGAAACGCTCGTCTGCGGTCCAATACTCGCATCCAAGCAATTCAGCCAGCGCCAGACAGTGGGCATCGTAGGCCGCTCCTTGCTGTGACTGCGTGGCCAATTCGATTGCTCGGCGGTGCAACCCGACAGGTTGGATGAATTGCAAACCGTAGTCGAAGAAATCATCCATGCGTAGACCTGCAAACTCAGACGAAAGTTGGCTTCGCCTCACTCGTTGGTACAACACGTTGGCGACTTCTATCGGCAACAGGTAAGGCGCGACTGGCTCAACGTTGTTGCGAACCCACAGCCGGGCCAGCTGATTAGCCTTATCGCTGTCGGACTCTTCGATCAGCCACTTGACGACGAGGCTCGTATCAACTACCACTTGGTTAGCCAAGTTCCCGAGCCCTAATCTCGCGAGCTTCGCGGAGAAGATCGGCTGAATCGCCAGGCAGTTTACGTCCCTCAAAGATTTTGTCCCGAAGCGCGAACAAGCGATCGAGTGTCTCTTCGTTGAATCGAGGCCGCTCCTCGTCTATCGCCTCGTCTTTATCGAGCGCCTGGCTCACCGCCGAGAGGCAATACTGCCGCATCGATACTCCTTTGAGCGCGGCAATCACCTTCAACCTCTTCTGAAACATCGGATCCATATCTAGTGTGAAACGCGTTTTGTTCGCGCTCATCGCAAAGCCTCCGCATCGTTAGAAATACTACTGATGCAGTATAATCGTATTTACTGCGAACCTGCAATCCGTAATCTCCGCATCCTGACCTCGTGTCACCCGAACGTCGAGTTCCCCTCGTCGACGTACGTGCTCCCGCCTGCTGTCGACACCTCGATGCGCTGCCGGTACACGCCATTCGCGAGTTCACGCTCAGCGTCGTGCTTCCCCGTCGTCCAGTCGATGCCGTCGGGCCCGCCCGTCAGCGCCTCGCGAAGCACCCGGCCGTCCATGGCATCGCCGCCTGGGATGTCGAGGACGTTCAGGATCGTCGGCGCCATGTCAACGTTGCCGCTCGGCGACTCCAACCTAACGCCGGATTTGAACGCCGGGCCTCTGGCGATGAGTGTGTTCCGCATCTCGTGTCTGCTCATGCCGCCATGCTGGCCGAGCCCCACGGCGCCCGACGTGGACGGCGCATGCCCCGGGTAGCCATGATCGTTCGCCCGATCCTCCCATCTGAACGCCACGGCGAGCTCGGGCGCGCGCGGTCCGTCCATCCCAATCAGCGAAACAGCCGCCGTCCCCTCGATCGGTCCGGCTGCCTCCGAGGCGAGCAGTGCGCCGCACCAGGGCTGCTCCATCAGCCAACATGCGAGGCGATCAGTCGTATTTCGGTCGCTCTCGTGCACGTAGAACAGCGCAGAGCCGCCTTGCTCCGCGACCAGCACCCCTCCGTCCTCGCCACCGGAAGCGAAGCCCGCCGATCTCAGTTCCGCGGCCAGATCGACGGCCCTCGTGATAGTCGAGTAGCCATGATCGGAAATCACGAAAATGTTCGTGTCCTGAGCCCGGCCCGCCTCCTCCAGCCACGCCAACAAGCCGCCGAACTCCGCATCGGCCTCACGCAGCGCCCGGTTTGCCAACTCCGAGCCAACCCCGGCCGAGTGCTGAGACTTGTCCGGCTCGGACGACCAGGCCAGCGCGACGGTCGGCTCGCGTTCGGACAATACGTGCTCCTTCAGAATCCGTAATGCGTGGACGAAGCGAGCGGTGTTCGGCCGGTCTTCGCCAGGCCAGGGCCCAAACCTCGACGCCAGCCGGTCGTACAGCGACCCAGGCAGCGTGAACTCCGGATGGATCGTGGCGCCGCCCGCGACATCAGCGGTCGGATTGTGGACGTACGCGTTGCCGCTGGTCCCAACCCCAATCGCGATATATTCCTGACTGTGCCCACTCAGGATGTCAGCCAGTGTCGGCGCAAGCAGAACTCTGCCGGTGGCATTGGCCAACCGTGCCAGATCCGGCTCCATCGCGTCGAGGACCCGATTCGGGTCGTAATCCCGCGCGACCAATTGGTTCCCTGCCAGACCGTGGCCGCCGGAGAAACGACCCGTCACCATCGAGGCGGCGTTCAGTCGCGTGACCGTCGGAAACGCTGGGTGGTTTCTGGCGAAGAACACCCCCTGCTCCGCGAACCGCGAAAGGTTAGGCATCAGATTCGCGTTAACCTGCGACGGCTGAAGTCCGTCGAAAACCACGATCAGGAATCTAGACATTGAAGCGCATCCTCTGCTCAGACTGGCGATACCGTACACCTGGCCAGTTAGAGTGTCAAAATCGATGGCGAAACATTGACATCCCAAGGACTCTGCTAGAATGTGCGACGAATCTCAAGCAGGCAATCAGGGGGATGCCATGGACCTAACAGACGACGCCCGCCAGTACCTCGAAGAAGCAGAGCGGACCAGGGGCTACACCCTGGAGATGCACCGGATCATGGCTGCCGCGGACTTCGAGTGGCTGAAGAAGTACAACGATTTCATCGAGGCCACCTACACGGGCCAGCGCACCTTGGACCGCAAAACCAAAGAGCTGCTGCAAATCGTCGTCGAAACGGCCTTGCGGGCGGACGTCGAGCAGATCCAGGAGCACGTCAGGCTCGCCCTCCGCGAGGGCGCAACCCCACGCGAGATTCTAGAATCGATGGAAGCCGTCCTCGCACCCATGGGCGCCCTCGCCTTCCGCCGCGGCCTCCAAGCATGGGCCGCCGAAACCGGCGTCGACCCCGGGTAATTCAACCTGCCGCAACCGCGTTTCGAGAGATCTTTCGTCCCTCCTGTCCCTTGCGTCCCTCAGTTATGGTCCGGGCCAGCAAGGTTCCCGAAACCAACAGACACCAACATTTTGATGACCTGGAGGACAAAACGTGATAATCACCTCAGTAAAAGCAATCCCGGCCTCATCCTCAACCGCCTTCGGCGCAAGAAACTACATGTTTGTCAAGATCGAGACCGACGAGGGCATCGTCGGTTGGGGCGAGGCCACCGCCGGTCCGTTGAGCGTCGCCGCGATGGTCGAGGAATTCGGGCAGCAGCTCATCGGCAAGGACCCCGGCAGGATTGAGCAGCACTGGCAGACGCTCTACCACCACTTCCACGTTCGGGGCGGAGTCGTCCAGATGTCGGCGATCAGCGGGATCGAGATCGCCCTGTGGGACATCAAGGGCAAGGCGCTCGGCGTGCCGATCTACGAGATGCTCGGCGGGAAGATGCGGGAGCGCATCTGGTGCTACGGCAGGTGGGACGGCGCGACGCCAGAGGCCGCCGTCGAAAGAGCCCTCAGCTTCACGTCGCAGGGCATAACGGCCCTGAAGGGCGATCCCTTCGATCATCGAGGGTTGTTCATCCCCATCGAAGCGGAGAGAACGGCGATCGCGAAACTCGAGGCTGTCCGAGAAGCGGTCGGCGACGACGTCGAGCTCCTCGTCGAGGTTCACGGCAGGCTGGCGCCCTCGGACGCGATCCGAATCGGCAACGCCATGGAGCAGTACCGGCCGTTCATGTACGAGGAGCCGGTGCCGCCACAGAACCTCGACGCCCTCCAGCGAGTGGCCGAATCCGTCAGCATTCCGATCGCGACCGGCGAGAGGCTGCTGACCAAATGGGACTACGCGAACCTGCTGCCCAGGCAGATAGTCGCCTTGATCCAACCCGACATCATCCAGGCCGGCGGAATTCTGGAGCTGAAGAAAATCGCAGCGATGGCCGAGGCTCACTACGTCGGATTCCAGCCGCACAACCCATACGGCCCGATATGCACCGTCGCCTCCCTGCAACTGGACGCGTGCACGCCAAATTTCATGATCCAGGAAGGCGGGCTGCATCCGTGGTTCCAGGACGCGTGCTTCGGAGACTTCCCAGTTCAGAAGGACGGATTCCTACCACTGCCCGAAGGCCCGGGCCTCGGCGTCAACATGGACGAAGACTGGCTGAAAGCCAACCCGTGGCGAGACGACGCAGCCGTGTGGAGAGCCGGAGACGGCAGCGTGGCCTCCCGCCAGGAAACCAACTGGTCGTAAGGCAAGCTGGGCAGGCGGTCGTCGGAATTGCCGCATGGTCAAACCGGAGCGATCGAAAGGAACGCCATGGAACACGAAAGATTCGAAACAGCGTTCACGATGGACACCTCCAGCATCAAGTTCGGTGTCGGGGCAACAGCCGAGATCGGCTACGAGATGAACCGACTCGGCGCTCGACGCGTCATGGTCGTCACCGATCCCAAAATGGCGCAGACTGAACCGGTGTCGGTGGTCATGGCCTCGTTGAAGGAGGCCGGAGTGGACGCCGAGTTGTTCGACCGCGTGCGCGTCGAGCCGACCGACGAGTCGTTCAAGCTCGCCGTTGAGGCAGCGACGCAAGGCGCATTTGATGCCTTCATCTCCGTCGGCGGCGGTTCCAGCATGGACACCGCCAAGGCTGCGAACCTTTACTCGACGCATCCTGCGGAGTTCCTGACCTACGTTAACGCGCCCATCGGCGGCGGCGTCCCGGTCCCAGGCCCGCTCAAGCCCCATGTCGCCGTCCCGACGACCAGCGGCACTGGCAGCGAGACCACCGGCATCGCCATATTCGACCTGCTGGAGATGCATGCGAAAACCGGCATCGCACACCGTTCGATCCGGCCGACCATGGGCATCGTCGACCCCAACAACACCCGTGATCTGCCTGCAATGGTCGCCGCGTGCAGTGGTTTCGACGTGCTGTGCCACGGCCTCGAATCCTACACCGCCCTGCCGTACCACCAGCGTGAGGCGCCGGACGGCCCCGCGATGCGGCCCGCGTATCAAGGCTCCAATCCGATCAGCGACGTGTGGGCGATCCGGGCCATCGAGATGGTGTCGCGCAACATCGTCAGAGCGGTCCAGACCCCGGACGACGACCAGGCCCGCTCGAACATGCTTCTAGCGGCAACCTTCGCGGGAGTCGGCTTCGGAAACGCGGGCGTACACCTTCCGCACGGCATGTCCTACCCTGTCTCCGGCATGGTCCGCGAGTACGTCCCGGACGGGTACCCGGACGACCACGCGATCATCCCTCACGGCATGTCGGTGATCCTCAACGCCCCGGCCGTCTTCAGGTTCACGGCGTCGTCCAACCCGGAACGGCACCTGCGCGCCGCCGAGCTCATGGGCGCGGACATCTCTGATGCGGGCCCCGACGACGCGGGCGAAGTCCTGGCCGACGCCGTCATCGACCTCCTGCGCGAGATCGGCGTTCCCAACGGCCTGTCCGCCGTCGGCTACGGCCCAGACGACGCCACGGAACTCGCCGCGGGCGCCATGCCCCAACACCGCGTAATCAAGCTCGCCCCGAGAGAGGTATCGGAGCAAGACCTCCGTCAGCTCTTTCTGGACTCGATGACCATCTGGTAAGGAGATTCCCCGTGAAACTACAGTTCCTGATGGAATACACCGCCGACCTCCAGCGCCCGCTCCGTTTCGCGGGCGACGGTCCGTTCGGCACGCGAGGGCTCGCCGTGGTCACCGGCGGCAGTTTCGAAGGCCCGCGCCTGAAAGGGACGATCTGGGCAGGCGGCGGAGACTGGCTGCTAAGAGAACCTGACGGAACCGGCAGGCTCGATGTCCGTATTACGCTGGAGACCGACGACGGCGCCTTGATCTACGTCCAATACTACGGAGTGGCCAGACCGGAAGGCGACAGTCCCGCCGCATCGCCAGGGGAAACCTCCGAGTACGGCGACATGTACTTCATGACTACGCCACGGTTCGAAACCGGCGACGAGCGCTACACGTGGCTAAACGGTCTCGTCTGCGTCGGCGAAGGCAAACGGGCTGAACGAGGCGTCGCGTACCGCGTCTATTCCCTCGAGAACGACTAGCCGGGGGAGTCAAGACTTAGCACTTTTCCCCGTTCGTGGTGAGCCTGTCGAACCACCCCGACGGCAGCGTGCCTGCCCCATTCGTGCGTCAAACCAAAGTTGAGGGTTGGTTTGGCCGCCCTTGGTTACGTCACATTTCCAAGCGTTACTCCAGGTACCGCGGGTGCCACCCCGGTCCGCTCCACGTCACGATCTTTCGAGGCGTGATTCGCACCAACGCTCGCGGAATATGCTTGGTGTCGTCGTAATACCGGCCGCCTCTTTCCTCGCCCATGTACCGAACCGCCCACGCCTTCCAATCGCCGAGCCACGCCGGGTCAACGATCTCTGCCGTGCCTTCGATCAGGGCGCGAGAGTGAATCGCCTCGGCAGTGTCGATGCAGGCCGACACACGCGGATTTTGGCGGATGTTCTCGACCCACTGCGCCTGCCTTCGACCGCCCAGCAGGAAGGCGGCGTCTTCGTAGTAGTACCAGAGCGGATTCACCGCTGGCCAACCTTCGGGCGTAATGGTCGCGAGCCTCATCAAGAGATCGCCGGTTGAAAGAAAGTCATGCAATTGCTCGTCGGTCAACGATGGCATTGTCGCCTCCAAGGTTGGTATCGCTGTCGCACGAATCATATCACCACGACAGTCCGGCCAGATGTATAATCACCCCTGAAAAGGAGCGTCACATGACCCAACCACACGAGCTCACCATAACCGAGGCCGCGAAGAACATCAGAGACGGCGCCCTGTCCTGCGTCGAACTGATCGAGAGTTTGCTGGCCCGCGTGTCTTTGCTGGAACCAGACCTGAACGTATGGGTCACGATGAACGAAACGGACGTCCTGGCAACGGCGGAAAGGCGCGATGCAGAGCTGGCCTCGGAAGGACCGCGCGGACCGCTTCACGGAATTCCGGTCGGCATCAAAGACATCTACTACACCCAGGGCGTCACAACGACCGCCTGCTCGAAAATCCTCGCCGATTTCGTGCCCGACTACGACGCCACGACCGTCGCCAAACTGAAGCAAGCCGGCGCAATCATCATGGGCAAGACCGTGACCACCGAGTTCGCGTGCGGCGACCCGCCCCCGACCCGGAACCCGTGGAACGCGGAGCACACCCCAGGTGGGTCGAGCTCAGGCTCGGCGGTCGGCGTCGCCACTGGGATGTTTCCAGCCGCCATGGGGTCGCAGACCGCGGGTTCGATCCTGCGTCCCGCCTCGTTCAACGGCATCGTCGGACTGAAGCCCACGTTCAGTCGCGTCAGCCGCTACGGCGTTGTCCCGGTCTCGTGGTCGCTTGACACGATGGGGCCGTTCACGCGAACCGTCGAGGACGCGGCGCTCATGCTCAGCGTTCTCGCCGGGCACGATCCCAATGATTTCTCGTCGTCAACACGGCCAGTCCCCGACTACCTGAACGCGGTCGCCTCAATGCGACACCCGCCGCGTATCGGCCGAATACGGAAATTCTTCGATGACAACGCAAACGACGAAGTCAGAACCCACACTGACGCCATCGCCGACAAGCTGACCAACGCCGGCGCGTTGATCGAAGACTTCGACCTCCCGTCCGATTTCGATACGATGCTGTCGGCCCACCGCGTGCTCATGACCGTCGAGGCCGCGGCCGTGCACCAGGAGTGGTTCGAGGCCCGCGCCGACGAGTACTCGCCCAACATCCGAGGCGTGATCGAACAGGGCATGCTCACCCCGGCGGTCGCTTACGTGCAAGCCCAGCGCGTAAGGCGACGATTCCGGCGAGAGCTGGAGCAGGCGCTGCGGCCTTACGACGCAATGCTGTCGCCGTCCACCGTCGAACCGGCTCCCCACGACCTCGGCACAACGGGGAACCCCATGTTCCAGACGCCCTTCACCTTCGGCGGTTTCCCGTCCATCACCCTCCCGTCTGGGCTCAACGCCGACGGTCTCCCTCTCGGCGTCCAACTCGCAGCCGCGCCATTTGCCGACGAAACTCTGCTGGCCGCGGCTCGCTGGTGCGAACAGATCATCGACGCGAAACTGACTCCGCCCGTGTGAGGACATATCCGTGCAACGCGAATCCCGTCACTCGCGCGCTCCGGGCCATGGTCCGGGCCTCCGATCAGGCAACTCTTGCTCGTACTCTCCCTGATCGTACATAACAAAACCACGAGCCAAGTAGTTTTTCAGGGCATCGGGATGGTCCAACGTGCACGTGTGCAACCATATGCGCGACGCTCCGATAGCCCATGCGCGCTCCGTGGCGACTGTCAGCAGCGGCGCACCGTACCCCTTGCCGATGAATTGAGGCAGCAGGCCAATGTACGCGAGCTCGACATCGCCTCCCGCCACGCCGTCGAGCTCGAAGTAACCGGCTGGCGTGCCCTTGACGTATGCGACCCAGGTTTCGACCTCGGGACGAGAAGCCCAATCGAGCCACTCTTGGTAGCTCCAACCCAGCCTGTCGATCCAATACCAGTCACCGCCGACCGCCGTGTACATATAGCGGTTCAGCTCCGGTGATGGAATCCCGGCCTGCCTGAATGCCAGGTCGGCCGCGTCGGCTCGTCCAGGCGTCAATTGACTGGCGTCTGTCATTTCCAGGTGATAAAGCCCAATTCTCGCGAGCATGGTCGTATCCGGTCCTCCCAATGTATTACCGTTGATCATCAGGATTCTATCTCATCGCTATCCGCCGATCGGCTGCAATCCCTGCCAGTCAGGGCTTGCGTCCGCCTGAGCGTGTAGTACAATGCCCTCAGTGACTATTGGAGGTGAAATGCGATGACCCTTAAGGGCAAAGTTGCCATCGTGGGCATCGGAGAAGTGCCGACTCGGAGAGTGATTCCGAACCGTACGATGATCGGCCTGTGCGCTGAAGCAGCGCGCGAAGCCATTGCAGATGCAGGGCTCACCAAGACTGACGTCAACGGTTTGGTCACCGACGGAGTCACCGCTCCGGCTGCGATGGCTGAATACATCGGCATCAGGCCGACTTTTGCGTCGGGCGTATCGATGCAAGGCGCAAGCGGAGCATCGGCCACCACCGCGGCTGCTTCGGCGATCAACGCGGGCCTATGCGACACCGTGCTGGTGGTCATGGGCAACTCGCGAATGGACCGGGCGGCGCCAGGCGGTGGGGGCGGCAGCGTTCGCTCGGAATGGGAGGACCCACACGGTCCATCCGCCGGCATGGGCAACTATTACGCGCAGATATACACGCGGCACATGCTCGAATACGGCACCACTGAGGAACAGATGGCCAAAGTCGCCGCCGACCAGCGATTCAACGCCGTAGAAAACGAGAACGCCGTCTTCCACGGCCAGCCCGTTACCCGCCAGGATGTGCTTGACTCTCGGTACGTCAACTACCCGCTGAGACTGCTTGAGAGCGTGATGCCTTGCGACGGCGCCGCGGCGCTGATCATGACCAGGGCGGACCGAGCCAACTCTCTTCCGAATCGTCCCGTCTACGTGCTCGGCGCCGGGATGGAGCAGGCCAACTCCAACATCTGGCAGACGGAACGGGTCACGACGACTCCGGTCAAGGGCTCCGCCGCCAGGGCATTCCAAATGTCAGGGTACGGCCCCAAAGATATGGAGTTCGCCGAATTCTACGATTGATACACCATCCTCGTGGCCGTGTGCCTCGAAGATGCCGGATTCATGAAGAAGGGCGAAGTCGGACCGTGGTATGAGTCCACCGATACGACGTATAAGGGCAGCTTCCCAGTCAACACCGACGGCGGCCAGCTCTCGGGCGGCCAACCCGGATTGGCTGGCGGATTCCGCCACGTGATCGAAGGGTCCCGACAGATCATGGGCCGGGCTGGGCCAAGGCAGGTGCCCAAAAACGACCTCGCAATGGTGAATGGTTGAGGGGGCACGGCGAGCGAAATGTGCTCGCTGGTCCTCGGGTCCGAGGAAACACTGTAACTACACTCTGAATCTGCCAGACACAAGGCGATGCTATGACAACCGAATACACTAAACCGCTGCCACGCCCTATTAATGAGGAAGTGTCCAAACCGTTCTGGGAAGCCGTGCGCCGCCACGAGTTGGTCATGCCACGCTGCAAGATCTGCGCCAACCTGTACTTCTATCCGCGGGAGGTATGCCCCATCTGTCTAGCCGACGCCAGCGAAACAGAATGGGTCCCGGTGAGCGGCAAGGGAAGGGTGTTTTCTTACACCATCGTATACCAGGCCGCCAACCCGACCTTCCAGCCGGACACGCCCTACGTGTGGGCGATCATCCAACTCGATGAAGGGACACGCATCCCGGCGAACCTGGTGGAATGCGACATCGAAGACGCCGCGATCGACCTGCGCGTCGAAGCCGTCTTCGAGGACGTAACGCCTGAGCACACGCTGGTCAGGTTCCGGCCCGTTTAACCGACTTGTTTGGCTGACCGCGCGGCCAGCCTCGATCGACTTTCGGCAGAGACGGCGCCTTCGGGCGCCGTCTCTTTTTGTGCTCCGATCATACTCCGGTACTACGTCTCATCCTCCTGATGACCATCCCACCGTCAATCCATCGTTTTAGGCGATATCAGGCCTCTCGCCGATTACACCGGGCTGACCAGGTCGTAGTATGGACTCATCTGCCAAGGGCGGAGTGAAAGCGTACCAGTGGGGCGGAGCAAAACTGTACCACTGAGCGCCGCAATGTGAGCAGC
>DCWO01000054.1:0-6853 GCA_002328865.1 Dehalococcoidia bacterium UBA2160
TTGACCTCAAGTTTGGTGCGGCCGCCCTGGTTGAGCTGCCGCGCCAGCCGAATGAGCTCTTCGTAGTCGTTGCTGAGGCGTTGGTCCCTGATTGAACGCATGATTTCCTACAATACCCGGATTCTGTGTGGTTCGAGATTCAACCATGCCTGAGCGTCTGCTCGGGTAGGATGGAACAGCAATGATCCGCCGGTTGGCGAGTTGGTCACGTACGACCGGCTGTTAGGCCCGGCCGAATACCGTGCTGTAGTACAACGCCAGAGTGTCGCCGGTCTCCGTGCCCACGTCGGACAGAGTCTGATTGGAGCTCAACTCCGCGCGTCTGGACTTGTTCACGATCTTGGTCGCTTTGGGATCGACCAGATGACCTTCCGGGAGTTGTCCCACAAAGTTCAGTATCTGCTGAACCAACTCGGCTGCCTCGATGGCGTCATCGAGCTCGGCTGGCTGGTCCGGTGTGGTCAGGGATTCCCCGTTCACCATGTCTACAAGTTGGACTTTGACCATGCCCATGGCGTTGGCCCTCCTTACACTTCCGGCTTCATTCGGTATATAAACCAGCAGCAAGCACGTTTACTCACCCACCTCTGACCGATTATACCGTAGCAGGCGGCAGTGCTCAATCGCCTACCGCTCGCAGGTCGCGAATACGGCGGAGCCGTCGCGTCCCGGACGAGATTTGGCGAGGACATGCCATGAAAGCAGCCGCGACGGCAACGTTGATGTACCATGTAGAAGATTTCGACTCTAGCACGCCTGGGCGGCGCCGCATAGTGGGCTCGCCCGGGATCGATTGCACCGGCACGAGTCGCCGCCACGGCTTCAACAACGTGCAAGGAGACACAGGATGCGGTTAGCAGACAAAGTGGCGCTGATCACGGGCGGCGGGTCCGGCATCGGACGCGCATCTGCGGTCCGCTTCGCTCGCGAGGGCGCGAAGATCGCTGTCTCCGACATGAACAGAGCCAGCGCCGACGAGACCGCCAGAGCCGTCGAGGCCGAGGGCGGTGAAGCTGCGGTCGTGATCGGAGACGTGTCGAACAGCTCCGACGCCGAGCGAATGGTGCAAGCTGCGGTCGAAGCTTTCGGCAAGCTCAACGTGCTCGTCAACAGCGCCGGAGTGTCCGGTCGAAACGCCCTGCCTCCCGAGGCATCTTCCGAAGACGTCTGGGACAAAGTGCTCGACGTAAACCTCAAGGGGACCTACCTGGTTTCGTGGTTCGCGGTCCCCGAGATGGAGAAGACCGGCGGCGGTTCCATCATCAATCTAGCGTCGATCATGGGCCTCGTCGGCTACCCCGCTGGTTTCGACGGTGGTTTCAACCCCTACAATCCGTCGAAGGGCGGAGTGGTGCAGTTCACCCGCAACCTGGCGGTCGCATCCGCCCCAAAGAACGTTCGCGTCAACTGCATCTGCCCCGGCTTCGTCGACACCAATCTCACCTCTATGTTGAAGGCAGACGACGAGGTATACCGCTTCCTAGAGGAGCGCCACCCGATGGGCCGATTCGGCAAACCCGAAGAGATCGCCAACGTCGCCCTGTACCTCGCCTCCGACGAATCATCGTTCGTGACAGGCACGCCCCTCGCCGTAGACGGCGGCTACACCGCGCAGTAACACTTGAGAGAGACCGCACCGCCCGAATGTCTCGAACCCGTCGCCACTCGAAAGCACCCCCATCCGCTCGTCCTGAGCGCGTCGAAGGACTTCGACGCGCCAGCTTGGCCGTCCTGCCATCGACGCCTCTAGCGCTCCGGCGATTCACCGTGCGGGTCCCCAAACCGGATGATCCGGCTCATCCAAACCTCGCGCGCAATTCCCTGCAACGCCTTCTGATTCGGACTGTCCACGGGCAGCAAGCGGCCAAGGGTTTTGCCCTCCACATCCCGCAATCGACGGCAGCGGAGAAGCAAGCCGTCCAGCGTGTGTCTCTCGCCCCCGAACATGACGTGGTCCATTGCGCGCTGATACGGCGAGAAGACGTCGCCGACAACCTCGCACGCTTTGTCGTACAGCTCGCGAATGAGACGCTCACGGCTGCGTTCGAAGCGCCGCTGCGACTGACCTCCGGCCCGATGACGGTTCTTCATGTATCGCGACGCCGTCTTGGACGCGACGAGCTTGTCGCCCCGCAGCACACCGACCGCGTACCGGCCCAGGCGCAGCAGCACGACGCCGACCGTCGGCTCCGATTGCAGCAGGCGTCGCATCGGCGTCACGTCGGCTCCATCGCAGACCAGATCGGCGGTCAGCGGGAACGGAGGCACGACTGCTATCGATCTGGTCTCAGCGACGAACACCGCGAGTCCGGTGTCGGGGCTGCCCGTAGCGTCAACGGCAGCTTCGAGCGCGGACACGTGCGGCCAATCGACCGGAGTCGGGTAATCCCGCGCCGCGAGCGACTTCGGTGTGATGTATACCGAACAGACGAATTCGTCTGAGTCCTCGATATCCTCGAGCATGCTCAGCACGCCCCGTTTGGCAGTCCAGCGCGACCTGTTGCGGTCTATTTTCTTCTGTGCCATGGTGACCGTCTACGGTCCGCGGCCGCTCATCCAGTAGTCGTACTTGACGGCGGCCTGTTCCACGGTTCGTTCAATATCCTCTTCGAGCATATATCCTTCGTCCGCCAGCGTCGACGCCGCGCCCCGCACCTGATCCAGGTAGCCATCCCGTGATTCGTAGCGCTCCTCGATTGACGTGCGCGGGTCTCCCGACGCCTCACGGTCCGCCTTGGTTCTCGGGAACGGCAGCGTCCAGCCGGCGAGTCCGCCGGTTATCCCGATCGCCAGGCCGGGGTTGCCATTGTCGGGGTGCCGCAAGTTCCATCCGGTGTAAGTGGCCAATGGGGTCGCCACGTCGGGCAGGCGTATGCCTCCGACCTCGTTGCCGTCTTCGTCCACGTCCGACACCAGGGCTGGGTACCGCTCGCCCTGGACGGCGGGGAGCTTGACCGTCCTGCCCAGGTGCGTCTCATCGCCGTAGTCCAGGCGCATGGCCCGCAAGACCTCGGGCTGGAACGCAACACCGGGGATCGCCTCGAACCGCCCACGCAGAGTGTGCGACTCAACGGCAGTCCCGTCTTCGAGGCTCGGATGTCGGCTGGCAGGAGCAGGCGCCGCGCCGCTCACCCACCGGTCCAGGCTGGTGAGGACGCCACGTAGGAGGGGGCCGTAGTCGACGGAGTTGTATGGGAGCTGGCCTTTCAGTCCATCCATTGGCCTGATCGTCTGGGGAGGAAACGTTCCCGCGCCGTGCTGAGCTCCGGCGAAGTGGTATCGGTGAACGTTTTCGGATTCGGGGGCGTCGCGCATAGTCTCAAGGTCCGTGTGGATCAGGGCCGCGTCTCCGCGCCAGTACTCGGCAGACGTGTTGGTAAACATGATCTTCGGCGTCATGTTCCGCTCCTGGAGCCGGGTCAGCAACGCTCCCGTGTCGCCGCTCACAGGGTCGGTTTGCTCCGTGTCGGTGAACGGGAACAGCTCGGGGATGATGTAGCAAACGTCCTTCGAGGGTTGTCCGAAGCGAAGATTGAACTCGCCGCGCATCCCGCCCGCGACGTGGGGGATGATGCCGTCCAGCGCGATCCGCTCCTGCTCGTCTTCGTTGATGCCGTCGTGGATCAGCGTCCTGAGAAACCGCCCGCTTTGGGATGCACCGAATGCGTACGCGTAGTCGATTGAGCCCGCGCACGGGTTGCCGGTCTCGGAAGAACCGTACTTCAAGAACGAAACGACATCCCGTACGGCAGCCATTCCGAGACCCACGATTGTGCTGCTTTTGGTCTTGTAAACGAGCTGGTAAATGCGTCCCGGTTCGAACCCGGAAGCCAGGTGCACGTGGTTCGGTTCAGGTTCGATCTGCTCGTCCTCGACCCGCACGAAGGACCAGCGGTCCCGTGGGATGTCCTGGGCCGGTCCATTGGGATGGTCTCGCACGGTCATGCTGGCCGATGGGTCGTCCTGATCCACGGGAACATGGGGAGTGTGATTGCGGTCGGACAGCAGGAAGACGTTCGTCGGCTCGTTGGCTTGAAACTGGCACAGGATCCGCCCGGTCAGCGGTCTGCCATCCGGACCAATCGCTTCCGGCGCATGCAAACCCATAAGAGGAGTGTTGGGAGGGACGTCGGCCTGCCAACCGCACCAGACGATCGTGTACCCCTGCCGCATCAGGAAACCGTTGCCCGGGTCGACGGGCGCCGCCGGGTCAGCGGATCGCGGGGAGCTGTTGA
The DNA here is from genome assembly GCA_002328865.1 of Dehalococcoidia bacterium UBA2160. Taxonomy (GTDB): domain Bacteria; phylum Chloroflexota; class Dehalococcoidia; order Lucifugimonadales; family UBA1123; genus UBA2160. The sequence goes on from DCWO01000054.1 coordinate 4,236, forward strand.
ACGACATGATTGTCTTTCGACCCCGGTTCAGAACGTCGAACGCGATGCGCCCGTTGCCCTTATTCGGGTCAGCCGGTTGGAGCATCGCGAAATCCGACGAGAACCGTACCATGCCCTGGTCGTCCCGTGGAGCCAGCTCAACGTCTGTGATCGCCTCGTTTCTGGGGTGGAGGGGATCGACCGCGAAGTGTGCCGTCCCTTCCAGCAACCTGTATGGTCCCACATCGCCAAAGGACGCTCGGTCCGCGAAGGGACTCTCGTGTCTCAGGTCCAATCTGGTGATTGCCACCGTTATCCTCCGTTATTGATTGCTCACATCGACCGGCCACCGGATGACAGTTCAAGATTATTGGGCGCGCCGGATGAGCGTCCTCGATGCGTGAAACCGTTGTGGCATCCGCGATTCTACCACCTTCGAGCCGATCGGGCGATTCAGCCTGGCCGATCTGAACCGGGAACGCTCACGACACCCCAGACAGCCGAGCGCACGAGCACGAGCCCGCCTGCCATCATCACCGCGGCCCCGACCGCCAGCCCCCATCTGAGTCCCACGACCTCGGCCAGTGCACCGGCTGCGACCGCTCCCATCAGTCGCGCGCCGAGCGAGGTAACCTCGATGCTGGCGTTGACGCGACCGAGCATCCGGCTCGACACGATCCCCTGCCTGATGCTTACTTGGTTGATTTCGTAGATTGCGATCGCGAAGTCGAAGAGCTGTTGCACCGCCAACAGCGCTCCCGCCACCAGCAACGGTCCTCGGGCCAACGGGATCAGGAAACCCGAAGCGCCGAATATGATGAGCCCGAGAACCAAGGTCTTCCCGATTCCGACTCGCCTGGTGACTCTCGTCGCCGCCATGGCGCCGCATATCGAGGAGACGCCGCCGATCGCGAAGATCGTCCCGAGGACGCCGGGCTGAAACCCGAGCGTTTCGATTCCGTAGATCACGATCAATGCGCTAAAGATGCCGCCGCCCACGCCCATGGCAGCTTTGCTCACCCCCATGGCGCGAAGCACCGGGTTCCCCGCCACGAATCGGAGACCGATGACGACCTCTCCGACCATGCCAGGCCGTTCGCCGTCAGACGCCGGTTCAGGTTCGGGTTTGCGTATCCACGCTAGGAGCAAGCCAGACACGAAGAACGACGCCGCGTCCACGGCCGCGACGGCCACGGCCGAGAAGACCTGGGCCAGCCATCCCCCCAGGCTGAAGCCTCCGACCTCCGCGACCGCCGCGCTGGCCGACAACTTGCTGTTTGCCTCGACCAGGTCGGTCGACGGCACAAGCGACGGCAGGTACGATCGGTAGGCGACGTCGAAGAACATGGTCATCAGGCCGTGGAAGAACGCCACCACGTATAGCTGCTCCATGCTCAACGAGTCGAGCTGCCAGGCCACGGGGATCGATCCGAGCAGCGCCATCCGGACCAGGTCTGTCGCGATGAGTATCGGCCGCCTGCGCAGGCGGTCCACCCACGCCCCGGCGAAGACGCCGAGGACCAGAGCCGGCGCCACGCCGAAGGCCGTCAGCGCCGACATGTGCAGTGGCTCAGCGTCCAGCGTCAGGATGGCGGTGAACTGGAGCGCGCCCAGAACCGAACCCATGACCGACACGCTCTGCGCAGACCACAGCTTCAAAAAGTCAGGGTTGCGCCACAGACCGTTTTTCGGAGTTCGCAAGAACTTCCGCGTGCAGGTCAGGCGCGGCGCGACGCCAGCGGTGTCGCAGCCACGATCTCGTACGCATGGCTGGCCCGAACCGTTGACTCGACGGTGAATGTGTAACTACACTGCAACGAGCGGTCCCTGACGCTTGAGTTTGTTCGATTGAGGTTGATATGCGGGTTGCCATCGGAGCGGATCACGGCGGCTACGACCTGAAAGAAGAGCTTTCAGCGCTCCTGCACGCCGAGGGTCACGAAGTGGTCGACGTGGGCGCTCACACCATGGATTCTTCCGACGACTACCCGGACTTCGCGGCAGGTGTCGCGACAACTGTCGCCTCCAAGGACGCCGAGCGCGGAATCATGGTGTGCGGCAGCGGCGTTGGCGCTTCGGTGGCCTCCAACAAGGTCAAAGGCGCCCGGGCCAGCGTTTGCCATGACACCTACTCGGCGCATCAGGGCGTAGAACACGACGACCTGAATGTCCTTTGCCTCGGCGCTCGGATAATCGGCATCGAACTCGCCCGCGAGATCGTGAACGCGTTTTTGTCCGCCCAATTCACCGGGGAAGAGCGTCACCAACGCCGGTTGGGAAAAGTGCTCGACATCGAAGCCGCCAACGGATGAGCCGGCGGACCCAAAGCGCGGCTCCGATGTTCTGGATCAGAATCATGCCATGTGGACGGTGTGGTGATTCGCTATGAGACTGGCGTTCGATAGGTCCCGACACGTTGGGCCGAACGGTAATGCCTATGCGTAGGAACTCGCCGCGACGCTGAAAGAAATCGCTCAGTTCGCCCTCAGCCGTTCAGCGTATCGTGGAGCTCTCTTGCCGCCTGCGGCGTCCTGCGAGCGCTCGTCCGTGAATCCACAGACCCGCCTTGTATCTCGGGCCGCGTCTTCAGGGTGATGAACACGGGTCCCTCGGCTTCGAACACCTCGTCGATCCTCGTG
>DCWO01000054.1:7209-11840 GCA_002328865.1 Dehalococcoidia bacterium UBA2160
GGCATAGCCTGAAGCTTCGGCCAACCCCGCGAAACTGGTGGCGCCCGCGTTGGGTATCGGTTGACCGCCCGTTATCGCGTAGACGTCGTTTTCCAGCAAGAAGTGGTATAGATTCGACGGGGCCTGTCCCGATATCGTGACCATCGAACCCAGGTTCATGACCAGGCTGCCGTCGCCGTCGAACACTATGACCTTGCGGTCGGGTTGGGCCAGACAAAGGCCCAGGGCTATGGACGAAGCCTTGCTCATCGCCCCGCTTACGGGGAGATCCAGGGATTCATCCTGGCTTATCTCGCCCCAACCGCGCCCACCGGTCATGGTGGGTACGACGATGGCATCCTCTCTCCGCTTTTCGATCAGCTCCAGGGCGTCGTTCATGTCGATCATGGGTCCACCTTCATCGTGACAGGCTTACGATAACGCCTGCATGATCTCCGAAACAGTGTAATGAAATACTGACGGTCTATCCGTACTCAGCGCCCATCAGGCAGGCGACTGGGCTCTGGATCCGTTCCGCCTCCTCGAACGCGGTGGAGATGCGGTCGACGTCACTGTCGGTTTCGACGAGGTAGTAGTTGATCCCCCAGGCGTCGAGGATCGGCTCGGTGAATCTGGCGGCTGAGTCCGCGGTCACGCCGTGACGCGTCCATCCTCTGTAACCGACCATCATCACCATCGGGAATCCGATGTCCAGTCCCAGCCCCCGAATGGAGTCCCCGGACTCGAACATCCCGGTGTTTTGGATCAACACGACCGGCTTCTTGCCGCCGATCCAAAGTCCCGCGGCAACCGCCATGGACTCGCCTTCTCGGCACACGGACACGAGGTCGATGCTCTGTTCGGCCGCCATCCGTTCGTACATGAAGTTGGTCTCGCTGTCCGGCAGCCACACGACATGAGTCACGTCGTTCTTTTTGAGTTGGTCGATAATGGGTTGCGGAGTCAGGTGAAGTTCAGCCAAGGCACGCTCCCGTCTCCTGCCGAAATCGGCGGGCTTGGATTGGCGACATTATAGGTTTTGCCCTACCAAGGGTCAACCGGGCTTGAGTGTGAAGCTCTCACTCGATGAGAATTTCCGCCAACTCCCGGCTTCGTACACCGTGACGGCGCCTGGTCCGAGAACTTTCCAGCCGTCCGAGAACGCCAGGCAACCGGTGCGGCCGTCGATGCCGAACGCCGCCGTCAAGCCGCTCGGTGCGTCCCGAACGAGATCAGCCGATGTCGTCTCCGGATCGGCGCGTTCATGATGCGGAAGCGTCACCAGGCCTTTGGCGATGTCCAACGCTTGGGTCCATGTGCGAAAACGCATCCAGGCGCCCAGCACCATCGCTCCGGCGCTGGACCCGGCGATCCAGGCGCCTCGGTCGTAAGCGTCCAACATCGCACGAAGCACCGTTGAGTCGCTCAGCGTATCCAACAAATATGCAGGATTGCCTCCGGATAAATAGACGACGTCAGCCAACTCGACTTCATCCGCGAGCCCTTCGTCGCGGGCGTCGGACGAGTCGAGGACCATCAACGATTCAGCATCCGCGCCCAGATCGGTGAAATATCGCACACCGTTGTCCACGGCCATCGAAGGGCTTCCCTCCACGGCAGCCGTCGGTACTATTAACACCTTGGGCGACGCCGCGCCAACAGCATTCAGGATAGCGCGGTCGGCCTCTTCGCACCCCTGCCTGAACTCATCTCCGCCGATCAGAGCGATCCGTTCCACCATGCAACGCCTCTCCTTCCGCCGTTTCGACAGACATTCGTCATTCTATCAGCGACCTCCAACCGACGACCCAACCACGAACGGCTTCGGCCTGCCTGCTGATCGCTGATGCCTGATCGCCGCTCATTGTGCGTAAGAGACCCTTTTGCGGTATAGTTATTTTGCGTTTTGCGGTTCCCGCGTTTTCCGGCATGGCCCTGGTGGCTGGAGAGTGTCATAATGCGTCGCCTGGCTACAATATGGAGAGTCGTCGTAATGGCGTTCACCGTGGCGACTGTAGTTCATGCCTACCGAACCAAGCAGTCCCATGGACGGTACATGAACATTCCGTTCGACTTCCGGTTCCCGACCCCGAGTAGAATCCGCAAGCGGCTGTGGAACCCGGAAGACAAACGGATCTTCACTCCGAGCGTATTCGGAGTGGGTTGGTCGGTAAACGTGCACAAAGTGGCAACAAGAGTCGGACTGATCGAAGATCTAGAACACAAAGAAGCTCGCTAGCCGACAGCGCCTTCAGCACTCAACAGTCGTTCGGTGAGGCGATCCTCAATCCGATCGACCCGGCTTGATGATCGTGTCTCTTTCCGGCCAAGACATTCGATGCCCGGTGGTGTAGTGGTAGCACAGCGGACTTTGGCTCCGCTGACCCAGGTTCGAATCCTGGCCGGGCAGCTCCTCCTTGTCCTCACCTTTGCCATTGGTCATACTTGGGTATGACCACAGTATGAAAGGAGCAAGATGGCCAAGATTGCAATAAGCCTCCCGGATGAAACCCTGGACGCAATCGAGCGAGAGAGAAAAGCCAGCGGAGAATCGCGCCGCACGAACGTGCTGCGCGCCGTAGAGCGCCACCTGAAGGCGGAGAGCGAGGCGGAGCAAGAGGCGCGCTACATACAGGGATATCTAGACAATCCCGAAACGTTGGAGGACGTTGAAGGCTTCATCCAATTGGGGTTGGCCGCACTTGCAGACATGCCTTGGGAACCCGAGGACACGCCTTCGTGAGGCGCGGCGAGATTTGGTGGGCCGATCTAGCTGCGCCGGTCGGATCGCGACCAGTGGTTCTGTTGTCTCGCAACGCTGCCTACAACTTCCGAGAATTCGTAACGATTTCAACCGTTTCCACATGAATTCGTGGCATTCCAGCCGAGGTGCCGTTGGGATCGTATGAAGGGCTCGCCAGACAGTCAGTGGTGAATCTGGATGTGCTCTACACCGTGCCAGTCGCTGCCCTCAGCCGCCGCGTCGGCGCTGTGGGCTCCGCAAAGTTGGCTCAAATCGACCGGGCGATACATTTCGCGCTGGGGTTAGACGACTGGCCGCGCGACTTGGAAGATCTCCCAAGTCGATTACACGTGTCTAAACGCTCCGTGACCTCGACTCGGCTTGCGCGAATTCAGAATCTTGTAGCACAGTTTTGAATATCGACTCACGCGACCTTCCACAGGATTGATATCCGTGCACCGACTCATCATTTTCGCGGTCGCCATTGTAGTGTTGGCGACTGCATGCTCAAAGTCCCCTGAACGCCCTTTGGACCCACCGATCCCACGGGGGATGTCTGTGGTCGCCTCAGCCTCCGCCACGATGAAGGAGACCTCAGGCGGTCGGCTCTCGCTGGAGCTTGGAGACGACGAACTCGCCATCCAATCGTTGACCGCCTCTCCCGAATCCGATGGCCCGCCGCCCGTCATACAGGTCGATGTCTTGGACGGGTCGCCGACAGAATCCGAACCGCCGACTTCGGACGACGTTTACCAGATTCTCCAGATCACCGTCGATCCAACGTCATCCGGGACGCTTACTGCGGTCAACTTGCAATTCGAAGTTCCCAGAGATTGGCTCGCCGACAACGGCCACGAGCCCGACGCGGTCACGCTCGAGCGTTTCTCAGACGGCTGGCAGCGGCTTCCAACGGCGCCTGCCGGGTTTGACGGAGACAACGCTCTCTTCGAAGCGGAGTCTCCGGGTTTCTCGTTGTTCGCCATCACCGCCGGTGAATCCGAACCAACGCCGACCCCTTCGCCGGTGCCGACGGCAACACCTGCTCCAACACCGAAACCGAGCCCGCTGCCGACGCGAGTCCCGATCGCACAGGCGCAGCCAACTCCTTCGGCGACGCCGCCGACCGCCCCTACGACCATCCCGACGCCAACGATGGTTGTCGTCGCAACAGAAGCGCCACGGCCAATCTTGCTAGCGACCCAGATTCCCAAAGTGACAGCCACGCCGGCCACGTCGCCCGCTCCAGTTGCGTCCCAATCGCCCACTGCTGCGCCACTCCCGATTCCGACTTCGACCGCGACCGCGACGCCTTCACCGACGCCCGTTCCACTCCCCACACTCACTCCATCGCCCCCGCTGACTCCCTCACCTGTGCCTTCGCCAACGCCCAGCCCGATCCCGACCACAACGCCGACCCCGACCGCCTCGGCGAGACCGACGTCCACACCGAATCCGACATCCACGCTGACGCCGACGCCAACGACCGGGCCGTTGCCAGTGCCGACGAATATCATCGTATTCCTGCCCACGGCGACGTTCACTCCCACGCCGACAATCACGAGCACGCCATTGCCGACGCCAACACCCACGATAACGCCAACACCAACCATTACGGCCACGCCCTCGCCGACGCCAACTCCCACCGCAACACCGACGCCCACACCGACTCTCACGGCGACTCCGGTGCCGTTGGCAGTGGACGGTCGGTTCGGCGTGATTATACACACCAGATCCAGGTCGGATTCGCAGTACTTCTTGGAGGAAATTGGCGTCAAATGGTACCTGGACTATAACCACGACATGTCACAGGTTCCAGCAACGGCAAGCAAAGTTCCGTTTGTCACGATGCCCATCAACGCTGCCGTGTGGACGTCAGGACAAGCGCAGTCGATCGGCACTACAATCACCG
>DCWO01000169.1 GCA_002328865.1 Dehalococcoidia bacterium UBA2160
GTGCGCTCGTTTTCCAGCGGCTCGATCGACAGCTCCGCGTGCACTTCGTGAAGAGGCATCGCCGACATTTCCAACAGACGGACGCGGTACCCACGATTGGGCTCCCACTTGGTCACCTCCTCCACCACCGAGGTACCGTCCTCGAAGTTACAGCGCCGTTTCGACCCGACCCCGTCTTCGTCGTCCGTGAGTGCTTCCACGGACTTTACGAGCGGTGCGAATTCGTCAATGTGCATGAAGCGACCGATGACGGCCCAGACAGTGTCGGGTGCGGCGTCGATGTCGAGAGTTCGTTCATAGTGTATCAATTCTGACTCCTCAGTTTGCAGAACAACGCCAGGTTTATTCTTGCCGTTCCAGATTCCACCAGCATCATGATCCGCGACCGGATTGACCTGCTCCCCTAAATCTGGACCATTGTCAATGAGAGTTCACCGGCCTACCGTTGAGGCCAGGAGGACATCTCATGAAGCGCAAGCGGTTCACGGAAGAGCAGATTATCGCTATCCTGAAGGAAGCCGAAGCGGGCGTCACGGTCGCTAATCTGAGTCGTAAGCACGGCATTGCCGAAGGCACATTCTACCGCTGGAAGGCCAAATTCGGCGGCATGGATGTTAGCGATGCCAAGCGCCTCAAACAGGCGGAGGATGAGAATCGACGACTGAAGCGAATCGTCGCCGACCAGGCACTGGATATCCAGATGCTCAAGGAAGTCAACTCAAGAAACTGGTAACGCCCGCAGCGCAAAGACGAGCCGTGAATCACCTCCAGGGGATGTTTCAGGTCAGCTGCCGTCGCGTCTGTGGGCTTCTTGGACTCCATCGCAGCACGTATCACTATCGACCGCAGGACCGCCCGGATGCGCCACTGGCAGCGGCTCTGCGGACCCAGGCCAAGCGCCGGCGACGCTGGGGGTACCGGCGTCTGTTGTTGTTGCTGCGGCGCGAAGGATGGACGGACAATCACAAGCGCATCTACCGGGTTTATCGTCAGGAGCACTTACAGATCCCTCATCGGAGAAAACGGCGCAGGTCGAAAGAGCGTGGCCGTCAGCCGATGCCAGCAACCGCCCTCAACCAGCGATGGTCTATGGATTTCATGTCCGACCAGTTAGCGGATGGCAGACGCATTCGCGTCCTCAACGTCCTCGATGACTTCAGCCGCCGTTGTCTGGCCAGTGAGGTAGACACGTCTCTGCCTGGCTTGCGTGTGTGCCGAGTCAGAGGTGGTCCCTGGAATTCGGACAGCTATGTTAGGTGGACCCAACCCCTTCACGGAAGGATAAGGAGTCATGGGAACCCGACGTAGCTTTTCAGCTGAATTCAAGGCCAAGGTGGCCCTGGAGGCCCTGGTCGGCGACAAGACCCTGGCCGAGTTGGCGGCCCAGCATGATGTGCATCCCAACATGATCACCCAGTGGAAGCGGCAGGCCAAACAGAGCCTTCCCGAGGTATTCGCCAAGAAGAACGCTCGTGGCGTCACGGATCGAGAGGCGGAGGTCAAGGCGCTGCACGCCAAGATCGGCCAGCTGACGGTGGAGAACGATTTTTTGTCGAACGCCTTCGGTCGATGAGCCACGGTCGCAGGGCAGCGATGATCGCTCCGGATCATCCCCGGCTCAGCATCGTACGCCAGTGCGCACTGGTCAGCATGGCGCGCTCCTCGCACTACTACGTGGGCAAAGGCGAGAGCCCCCAGAATCTGAAGCTGATGCGCCTGATCGACGCGCAGTATCTGTCGACGCCGTGGTACGGGTCTCGGCAGATGGCGCGTCACCTGCGACGCCAGGGGTACCGGGTCGGTCGCAAGCGGGTGCGTCGGTTGATGCGACGGATGGGTCTGTCGGCCATTTATCGCAAGCCGCGGACGTCGACGCCCCATCCGGGCCATCGGATTTATCCGTATCTGCTGCGGGATGTACGGATCGATCGGGCGAATCAAGTTTGGTGCACCGATATCACGTACATCCCGATGCAACGCGGTTTCCAGTATCTGGTGGCGATCATGGACTGGGCGACGCGTACGGTGCTCGCCTGGCGCCTGTCGAATACGCTGGACAGTGATTTCTGTATCGAAGCCCTGAAGGAGGCTCTGGCCCAGTACGGCACACCGGAGATCTTCAATACCGACCAGGGGTGTCAATTCACCAGCCGCGACTTCACCGATGTGCTCGAGCAAGCCGGGGTACGGATCTCGATGGACGGCAAAGGCCGGTGGATGGATAACGTCTTCATCGAGCGCCTCTGGCGCTCCCTCAAGTACGAGTGTGTCTACCTGCACGACTTCCAGGACGGCCCCGAAGCTCGCCAGATCATTGGTGCCTGGCTGCAATACTACAACGAGGAACGACCGCACTCGACCCTTGCCGATGACCGCACGCCGATGGAGGAATACGCTCGGCGACGGGCCGCATGACCATGCCTGTGCGAAGCAATATGTGTGTGGATAATTTGGCGAGGGCACAGCGGGCCATGCTATCCATAGCTGAACCCGGTACCCCCGCTCATGTTGAGAGGTCGTCTCAGGGGGAACCAACCCCACAAAGAACACAAGGACAGCAGCCTATCAAACCTCATGGTGTCCACCTTAACGCCGCTGTCCGGCTGTCCAAAGGATGGGGACCACCTCTCACGACGTAATTTTTCAGCGGAGTTCAAGGCCAAGGTGGCCCTGGAGGC
>DCWO01000081.1:0-26693 GCA_002328865.1 Dehalococcoidia bacterium UBA2160
GGGCCGTGTCTCAGTCCCCCTCTGACCGATCGTGCTCTCACACCGGTTACTCGTCTTCGGCTTGGTAGGCCGTTACCCCACCAACTACCTGATAAGCCGCAAGCTTCTCCCAAAGCGGCCGAAACCTTTCTTTCAATCCAGCAGGCTGGAAGGAAAGGTACGGGGTATTAGGCCAAATTTCTCTGGATTATCCCCCTCTTCGGGGCAAATTACTTACGTGTTACTCAGCCGTCTGCCACTAGCTAACCGGGCAAGCCCGGGTCGCTCGTTCGACTTGCATGCATTAGGCGCACCGCCAGCGTTCGTCCTGAGCCAGGATCAAACTCTATGTAAATTGCGGTTTCCTTCCACTATCCAGTTGTTAAGGTGCGGTCTCAGGGGACCGTCNNGTGTCTCAGTCCCCCTCTGACCGTTCATGCTCTCACACCGGTTACCCGTCTTAGGCTTGGTGGGCCATTACCCCACCAACTACCTGATAGGCCGCAAGCCCCTCCCGAAGCGGCCGGAACCTTTCTTCTCCGCACCGGAGTGCGAAGAACGTACGGGGTATTAGACCCGGTTTCCCGAGTTTATCCCCCTCTTCGGGGTAGGTAACTTACGTGTTACTCAGCCGTCTGCCACTAGCTAGGGGGCCGAAGCCCCTTCGCCCGTTCGACTTGCATGCATTAGGCGCACCGCCAGCGTTCGTCCTGAGCCAGGATCAAACTCTATGTAAATTGCGGTTGACTTCCACTATCCAGTTGTTAAGGTGCAAGAAGCAATGTTAGCCGATGGACGCCCTACTGTCAAGGCGTCTAACCTGCTTTTTCGGAACTGCGCCGACGTTCTTTACGCACGACTGTCTTCGTCGTACCGTCGACGCACTCATTGTACACTATCCGCGTTGACACTCGACGCCGCACAGAATACACTCGCGCTGACGGATTCAAGCGGAATGCTCAGGTCAATCATGATGCATTTCCGGCTGCCAACGATCCCGGAGACGACGCTTGGTCCCACCCATATGCAGTCAACGGAGCGCACTATGGTCATATCGACATCCACCGTCCTATACGAAAAGAAAAACAACGTCGCATACATTACCCTGAACCGGCCCGATTCGCTCAATGCCTTGAACCGGGAGCTGAGCGGTGGTTTGGTGGAGGCGATCGAAGATTTCCGAGACGATCCGGAGATGCAACTCGCTGTTGTCACCGGCGCGGGCGGACGAGCCTTCTCGGCTGGCATGGATCTGAAAGAACGCGCGAGCCTCGACTCCGCCGGCGATCGTCGCGTCGGCGCCACTACGGGATTGACCTGGGCGGACAGAGGCGTCTTCAAGCCCATCATCGCGGCCATCGACGGGTTTTGTGTGGCGGGAGGTCTCGAAGTCTCGCTGCAATGTGACATTCGTGTCGCCACCAAGAAGTCTCAGTTCGGACTTCCCGAACCTCGTTGGAGCATCCTGGCCGGATACGGGCTGCACAATCTTTCGCGCATGGTCCCGCTGGGCGAGGCGCTCTACATGCAGCTCACGGGACGCCGGATCGATTCCGATCGCGCCTACCGCATCGGCCTCATCCAGGAAGTCGTAGAGGACCGGGACGCCCTCTTCAAGGAAGTCGACCGAATCGCAGAAGAGATCAAGATGTGCGCTCCGCTGGCGGTGCAGTCCATCAAGCGAATCGTCTACCAAGGGCGTAATCTACCGGTCGAGTATTCGATGAAGCTCTCGGGCCCCATCGCCCAGATCGTGGGCGACACCGAGGACGCCATCGAGGGGCCGAAGGCGTTCTCGGAGAAACGCAGGCCCCAGTGGAAAATGAGGTAGACGGCTCTAGCGAGCAACAGACCAGAACGGCGATTCGGGCTACAAACGCTCCGCCCAATGCAAAACACCGCCGTCAACCAGGAGCGTAGAGGAATGACAGGAGGCCACCGGTGACTCAGATTGAAGGATCGGACCTTGTCGCGATGTCTATTGAGAGGGAAGGGGTCAAGACCGTTTTCGGTGTGCCGGGCGGTCCGATCGTCGAGATTCTAGGGTTTGCTTCCCAGAAAGGAATCAGGCCCATAGGCGTCCGGCACGAGCAGGCCGCCACGTTCTCTGCCGCTGCGTACGGCTACGTTCGGAACGAGGTCGGTGTGTGCGTAATCGCAGCGGGTCCAGCCGTGACCAACTGCGTGACCGGTGCTCACGTTGCATTCGACAACTGCATGCCGCTGGTGATTCTGGGCGGCTCCGGACCGCAAGGCGGTCGCTATTCGGGCACGTTCCAGGAAACCGACAACGTCCCGATGTTCCGAGGCATCACCAAGATGTCGGTGCAGATCGACAGTGCCGAGCGCATCCCTTACTTCATGAGCATGGCGTTCCGCAAAGCCAAGAGCGGCAGGCCAGGCCCCGTTTACCTCGACATGCCGTCCGACATTCTTTCGGCGATGGTTGAAGAAGAAGACGTGGAATGGCCGGAGGGATACTTCACCGGCGCGAAGCCTCAGGCCGACCCCGAAGACGTGAAGCGTGCAGCGGAGTTGCTGATGAACGCCGAACGCCCGGCGATGATTATCGGCAAAGGCGTGCGATGGGCCGATCCGGGAGACCAACTCAAAGAGCTTGCCGAAACCTTGGGCATGCCTTTCATGACATCGCCGATGGGTCGCGGGTTCGTCCCGGACGATCACCCGCTGAGCATGGGCGCCGCGCGAAGCAACATCATGCGGGGCGCGGACGTGGTTCTGGTCGCTGGCGCGAGGTTGAACTGGATGTTCGACTTCGGCAAACGGTTCGCACCGGACGCCAAGATCATACATATCGACATCGAGCCCGAAGAGATCGGCGCCAATCGTGCGACCGAAGTAGGCTTGGTGGGCGATGCAGGAGCGGTGCTGAAGCAGCTCCTGACCGAGATGGAAGGCAAAACTGAAGGCATAGCCGATCGCGCCGAAGAGGGACCTTGGCTGTCAAGTTTGCGCGAAAAAGCAGAGTCCAACGGGAAGTCGCTCGAACCCCTGTTGAACTCCGACGCCAAGCCGATTCGGACTTATCGGATGATGAACGAAATCCAGAACGTCTTCCCCCGCGATACGATCTACACCGTCGACGGGCAGATCACGCTCGCGACCGGACGCCAGGTGTTGCCGAGTTACACACCGGCGAGCCGCCTCAACGCGGGGACAAACGGCTGCATCGGCGTCGGAATTCCTTTCGCGGTAGGCGCCAAGATCGCGCGACCCGACGTGCCAGTCGTGAGCGTTAATGGCGACTGCGCATTCGGGTTCAACGGCATGGAGATGGAGACCGCGGTGAGGCACAACGCGCCGATCGTGTTCATCGTCAACAACAACGGCGGCATCGTTGGCGGAACCATGGAAGCCAAAATGGGTCTGCCCGAAGGATATGAAGAGCGCGTGGCGCGATACACGCCGGACATTCGTTATGACAAGATCGTCGAGGCGTTCGGAGGCCACGCGGAAAGCGTCACTGACCCTGACGAGCTTCGCCCAGCTCTGGAGCGAGCGTACCAAGCGACTCTGGAAGGCAAAGTCGCCTGCGTCAACGTCGTCACCGAGCCCATGGAGTTGGCTGTCACCGCCGATACCCGGGGCAGCACCATCATGGGCTACTAGCCACCTCGGTTCGGTCCATTTCAGGCAAGACTGAACAGCGGGGCCGCTCCTACATGAGCGGTCCCGTTCGCGTTGGCTATGTCGTGAACGATGTATCTGGGAACGCTGGCGCTGATCGTTTTGCGTTGCTTGATCGACCGGTCCTCGTCAGTCGGACAAAACCATTTCCGGTCCGCGACGATCTTGAGTTACTGCGATTGTCGTGCCCGGTTTATCGCTTCCGATTTCTTCACCAGTTTGAGTTGGTCGCATATTGATGACTCCGTAGACACTGCCGGATATCAACTTCGAGTCAGCTGTCACGCAGCCTGGGAGGAATATTGGGCCGCTGCCGATCAGTGTTGTTTTGGGCATGGGCATTAATGACACTCGCATTGACGGCCGCCGCATGCCAATCGAGTCCAGCCGCAAGTCCAACCGCGATTCCCGCGGCGAATCCAACTCCGATTCCCGCCGCGAGTCCAACTGCGATCCCGACTCCGGTGACCGATCTGAGGATCGTAGAGTTAGACCCAGAGTATCCGCCATCTGCCGTATCCGGTGAGAGATACGTCAGCTTGGGCCTGGACCGCGAGTTCTATCTTGGGAACATCAGCACCGGAGAAACGCGCCAACTCACTACGGATGGACACCGGAAACGTGAACCAGCCATCTCCGGAGACCACGTTGCATGGACCGACCAGCGCCGACAACTAGTCCTGGATAATTCCTCCCGCGTCACTGCCGAAGACACCGCCGACGACATCTTCTTGCTAAACCTGGAGATGGGCGAACAGGAGCGCATAACCGACGTGCCCGCCAATCGCCGCTATCTGCGGATGTCTGGCCGCCGGTTGGTATGGATGGACAACCGGAACGAACTCGAAGAGCACTACACTTACTTCGATATCTACGCCTACGACATAGTCACGGGCCAGGAGTTTCCCGTGGCAGTCGCGCCAGGGGCTCAAAGCAATCCGGCGATCTATGGCGACACGGTGGTGTGGGAAGACAACCGGAACAGCCCGATCAAAGGAGCCTCAAAGTCAGATTGCACCGGCTGCCCCGAAAACAAGGTCGACATAAACTTGTACGATTTCGCGACAGGAGAGGAGAAACCCGTAATCGAATCGGGGTCGTTCAATGGAAGTCCTTCAGTCTACCAGGATTTCATAGTATGGGAAGGATTTCTACCAGGGCGTGCCGCGACAATTTACCTGCTCGATCTCAGGACGGGTGAGAGACTCCAAATTGCTGAGACTTCGGGGCGCATGACCAAGCCTTTGGTTACTGACCACCATGTCGTGTGGACCGTAAGGACGGCGTGCGACGTGCGCCCAACAACAAGACAAGGCGCGGGCGCCTTCGCCCGCGACTTGAACACCGGCGCTTTGCTGCAACTGTCCGACTATGTGGAACCCAAGGTGATAACCGAAGCGAATGTTGCGCTGGTAACCGAGGGTTGCTTCATTCCTCAGAGGGTGTTCGCGGTCTTCCTGGACGGATGATTCGAGTATCGCCCGCGTGCGTCGTATCCCGATCGGCACTCCAGATTCGCTGATTCAATGTTGGACGACGCTTGAGATGTCTCGTCCCAGGCGTTGCGCACGGCTCTGACCGGCGTGCAATCGGCGCCTGTTGGCACAGATCAGAGTTGTTTTCGGTTGTCTGTATCCGGGTATCGCCGGTTCGTCTGGCTATCGCTGGCCGGTGACGATGGATGCCCTCAACGATCCTTCGTCGCTCCGCTTCCAGTGCAGGCGCCTACTCAATGTCACGGCTGCCACCCCAGAACATCGAAGATCGATGCCATAAGCTATGAGTCAGCAGTGTGTGATCGCGTTTCCGGGGAGATGCCTGCGCATGAGATTTGGTGTCCTTGCAATACTGGGCGTCACGTTATTGATGGCCGTGATGGCTTTGGCGATGGCGGTCGGTGGAACTCTCTTTGGAGGCGACACGTCCGACATTGCCGGCGTTCCCGGCAGCGGACAGATCTTCGAAATCGAGGTAGGACCGGATAGCTGTCTGAGGATAGGATTCGATCCGGGCGACACCAGCAGTTATTGCCTCGAAGACGTCGAAACCGAACTCCCACCTGAGATGATCGGCACTGTGTCACGCGAGCCCGCCGACCCGCCTTAAACGACGCCGATTTTGAACCGTTTCCGTGGTAGATGCCCACTCTGGGCCACCACGCCCCCTATGATCGACTCCACTCCCGACCGGTTCGTTTCAATCTGGATTTTCGCCCAGTGGGCTTGCGCGCATCCGATGTGAGCAGGTCTTCCCCAATTATGTTGTGCAGCCTCAACCGCGGTTGACTGACCCGAAAGGCGTTGCTACACTCGCCCCATCACTGATGGGGGGCACCGCTAAATGCGAAGGTTTTGCCCGAATTGCGGCCAGCCAGTCTCGATCGAGGCAAGCTTTTGTCGGTCATGCGGATCGACCTTGGCCGACCAACCCGAGGTCCAATCCGAGACTGACGCTGTAGATGACGCCGAACGCATCCCCGAACGCGACCTGGGACAGCTCGTCTCCGAGACGTTCACTCTCTACCGAAACCACCTCTGGCCATTCGTCATAATCGCCATGGCGCCCCAGCTTGTCAGCATGGTGGCGTCGTTCACACCTTTGGCGTTGTCGATGGCATTGACGGTCGTTGCTCTTGTGGTTTCGATTCTCGCCAACGGAGCTTCGATTCACGCTGTCGCCCAGGCGATGTCAACGAGCAAGGTGGACGTGGAACTCTGTTTCAAGCAGGCTATCTTGAAGTCCGCCAACCTGATCGTCGGCCTGATCATCGTCATGGCGGCTCTCGTTGGCGCAGCCATTCTGATAATCATCGTGGTCGGGATCCCACTCTTGTTCTACCTTTTAGTGATTTGGATCTTTTTCGCACAGGCGGTGATGCTCGAGGGCGATACGCCGATCTCTGCACTCGGGCGCAGCCGTTTCCTCGTTCGAGGGAACTGGTGGCGAGTGTTCGGGATAGGTATCGTGTACGCTTTGATTGCAATCGGAATGGCGATTCCGATTGGTATCGTGGTCGGAATATTGACCCTGTTTTCGAGTCCTGCTGCGCTTCTCATCGGACCAGTTCTTTTCGCATTCATCTTCCCGGTCCCATACATCGGTTTGACCCTGCTTTATATGGATATACGAGTCCGAAACGAAGGCTACACGTTGAGAACCCTGGCCGATCAGTTGAGGCGAGCGAGCGCTGAAGCCCGCCGAATCTGAAACACAATCGTAGGAGGTATGAACATTGGCGACTCAACCTGAAACCCTGGTTACCGAAGAAATGGTCCAGCGAAAAGGGGTGTTCAGCGAACCGCGCGTCGCGCCTCCAATCGCGCTTTCGGACATCCGCAAGTGGGGCATCGCGGTCTACTGGCCCGAAACGCCCCCCAAGTTGCACTGGGACGAAGACTACGCGCGCACGACGCGGCACGGCGGCGTGATCGCTCCTCTGGATTTCAACCCATTCGCCTGGCCGATCGATCGCGAGCC
Organism: Dehalococcoidia bacterium UBA2160; assembly: GCA_002328865.1. GTDB lineage: Bacteria > Chloroflexota > Dehalococcoidia > Lucifugimonadales > UBA1123 > UBA2160. The sequence continues at coordinate 7,105 of DCWO01000081.1, forward strand.
GCCAACTTCAGGCAGGGCGACCGCAGCGGGCGCAGGCGTCGGCACACGCGGCATGAACGGCGGTCAGACAGAAGAGTACTACGCGCCGATGAAATCCGGGGACGTTATCTCGTCGACAACCGGCTTGACCGAATGGACGGAGCGCCAAACCCGACTGGGACTGACCCTATTCACGACAACCGAGACACGCTGGACCAATCAGGACGGCGAGCTCGTCAAGGTCAAAAAATCCATCGGCATTCGTTACTAAAGGATCGGAGACAGACATGTCCTACAACGTCTACTGGGAAGACATCGAAGTCGGCGCCGAGATCACGCCCTGGTCGCGCAAGACCGATTTCATGAACTGGAACCGTTACGCCGCGGTCAACGACGAGTTCGTCTACATTCACATGGACGATGTCGCCGGCCGAGCAGCGCTGAACGAAGCCGGAGCCTTCGGCATGGGCAACCTTCGTTTCGCCTACCTGCACAACATGCTTCGCGACTGGGCAGGCGACGAGGCGCAGATCCGAAAAGTGGGATGCCAGTATCGGTCCATCAACCAGAAGGACGATGTCCTGACCTGCACCGGCGTGGTCACGGACAAGCGCGTCGAGGACGGCGAGCACCTGATCGACCTCAAAGTCGACGTTGTCGATCAAGACGGCAAGTCCACCGCCCCCGGCGAGGCTACGGTCGCATTGCCGACACGCGGCGAATAAGACTTGCGAGTCTAACCACGACTCACGCGGACTCACGCGCTGACGTCTCCCGCGAATCAGGTTGCCGTCGTGCGACTCGCGAAAAGGCGCCGGCGGGCGCGATGCGGCCGCCGATCTCTCCGATCGCCGCCGTTATCATGCGCTATGGCGTCCGACGCTATCATCGACGCTCGAACAGCCCCCCGCGTGCTCAACACCCTGTGACGTGATCGGCTGACGGCTCCTTGTTGGCAACTCCTTGTTCGCCCGCCGAATCTCCTCACAACAACCCATCTGTGCGGCCATCCCTGTTCGCTATGCCGAGCGAGTCACTCTTCGATCCCGAGCCGCCGTAGTACCCCCACTACGGAAATTTGGTTCGTTCGCAACGCGCGTCGTCCCTGTTGGGGGCCGTAGTCTTGTCTGGATGAGGGCGAGCGCAACGGCCGTGAACAGGTTGGGACAGGAGCTACGACCATGACGACGCGTTTGAACACCATCCAAGCTGAAGGAGTCGTTGGCCAGCCAGATCCTCGATTCCGAGAGCGGGTGCAGAGCGCGACGGGCGTCGTTCGTGACCGTATCCACTCCGCGGGAGCATCGACATCCTCGATCTTGGGACAGGTTCGGAGAAATCGGGCATTTCCAGTCATGCTCGCAGTCGTTCCGATGGTGCTGTTTACCGCCGTCGCGTTGACGTTCAGGAACCAGCTCGATGATGTGCAGGGCCTGGGCTACATTGGCGTTTTCGCGCTGAACGTCGTGGCCAGCGGAACGTTGTTCGTGCCTGTGCCAGGGCTTGCCGCCGTCATGGCCGCGGGCGCCGTCCTGAATCCGGTTGTCGTTGGCTTGGCCGGGGCGACCGGATCGTCGTTGGGGGAGCTCACCGGATTCACCGTCGGCGCCGGCACGCGAGACACTGCTCGCCCGGCACTGATGAACAGCAGGTGGTATCCGGTCGTCGACGGCTGGTTCCAACGCCATGGTTTCGCCACTATATTCGTCCTTGCCATCCTTCCCGTTCCGATGTTCGACGCGGTGTCGTTCGCCGCGGGATCGGCCAAGTACCCGCTCTCCCGTTTCATCGTGGCTTGCTGGACCGGGAAAGTCATCAAGTTCACGTTGGGCGCCTACGCGGGCTACTACGGGGCGACGGCAGTGCTCAACCTTATCTGAGAGTGAAACCGGGACTCCCGGTAAGCCGAGCGATGTTCGACAGCGTCTTCCGACACGTGATGCCGCCGTAGTATGATGCGCGGAGCGCGTACGGCAGCAACACGGGTGGAGCGGATATCGGTTGGGATTCCTGACAAGGCTGTTTTCGAAACCGCCGGTTGAGATCAGCGCCGGCGTATACCAACTCTCCGCGGTCGGGTCCACGGTGACCGCGATTGTCGAAGATCAAGGAGTTGTGCTCGTCGATGCCGGAGGACGGGGCAGCGCTCCGGTCATCGCCGCCGGATTGGAAGCGGTTGGCTCTTCGATGGACCGAGTGAATCTGGTCGTCCTCACACACCATCACCCGGACCACACCGGTGGCCTGGCGGCGGTAATTGAGATGTCCTCTGCAACCGTAGCCGCGCATCGACTTGAAGCGCCAATTATCAACGGGAATGCCAAGATGCCCGACCCGCATCAAAACAAGCTCTTTGCGACGGTTGTTCGCCCGATGGTCGCGGCCATGAGCGGTCCGTCCGCCAGCGTTGACCACGAGCTCGATGACGGCGAATTCCTGCCCATAGGCGACGACATCCGAGTCGTGCATACGCCCGCACACACTCCGGGCAGCATCTGCCTTTTGCTGACCTCTTGTGGTGTGCTGATCGTGGGGGACGCGTTGCAGTATCGGTCGGGGCGCTTGAGTCCACCCGCGGCGATGGTGACCCAGGACGCGGCACAGGCGTTGGATTCCATCGGCAAGATGGCCGGTCTGGAGTTTGATACGGTCGCCTTCGGCCACTTCCCGCCGCTGCGCGACAACGCCCGAGAGACAGTGCGACGGCTGGCCGGCGGGGCATCTGGTTAAGGCGGCACAATGGATATCCGTCACACAGAAGGCAGCTTCGAAACCTCCGACGGGTTGATGCTCTTCGAGCAAATCTGGCGACCCGGTTCCGAAGCCAAGGCGGCTGTTGCCATCGTGCATGGGTACGCCGAGCACAGCGGTCGTTACGCGCACGTGGCCGAGCACTTTGTTCGGAGCGGCTACGCGGTGCACGCCTACGATCTCCGCGGCCATGGGCGCTCGGACGGTCCGAAGGGTCTGATCAGATCGATGGAAGCCCTCGTGGACGACACGGGTGCGTTCTTGAATCGGGCAAGTGAGTCGGAACCCGGAATGCCGCTGTTCCTGTTGGGTCACAGCACGGGCGGCGGGATCGCCGCTTTGCTTGCGATCGACGGCCGTCTCGCGGTCAAAGGCATGGTGCTCACCGGCGCCCTTGTCCGATTGGCGGACGACGTGCCTGCGCCGTTGCAGTGGACTGCCGCTATCCTCGGCGCGCTGGCGCCTCGAATGCCGGTGAAAGGATTGGATAGCGCGGTGATCTCTCGCGACCCGGAGGTCGTTGCCGCTTATGACAATGATCCGCTAGTGTACCGAGGGCGAACAATGGCCCGGACCGCCGCCGAGATCATGGGAGCTTGCAAGCGAATCCAGGCACGAATGGAAGCCGTCACGCCGCCCATCCTCATCATGCACGGCGCGGCAGATGCACTCATCGATCCGGAGGGCAGCGTGCAGCTCCATGCCCGAGCGAGTTCCGACGACAAGACATTGAAGCTCTACGACGGCGCATACCACGAGATCATGAACGAACCGGAAAGAGCACAAGTGTTGGCGGACATCGAAGAGTGGATGGACGCTCGCGTGTAAGCGTGTAACTCGCTGCACAATCCTCAGGAGGCCATCATGGCTGTCTCTACTTCCGCTCAACTGGCACAGACAGGCACGCTGACCGACTTCATCGAAGATCTGGCGGCGAAGTACGATTCACGGCCTGCGTTGCTTATGAAGCTCGGGTTCCGATACCAACGATGGTCCTACGCGCGCCTGTGGGAGCAGTCTGGCCGAGTCGCCTCGTTGCTCCAACAGATGGGCTTGGCCAGGGGCGACCGCGTCCTGATATGGGGACCGAACAGCCCTCAATGGGTGCTTGCTTTCTTCGGATGCGTCCGAGCAGGTGTCATCGCCGTGCCGCTGGACATGCGCAGCGCAGAGGATTTCGTGCGGACCGTGGCAGCCAAGACTGACCCAAAAGCGGCGTTCATCTCTCGCGTGACGCCTCGTGGCGACATCGAGTTCGGCGTCCCAGAACTGTCGCTGGACGATCTTGAGGTCCTGTGTATCGACCAACCGCCACCGGAGCCGGTGGAATTCGATGAAACGGACCTAGTCGAGATCATATTCACATCAGGCACGACGGGCGACCCCAAAGGGGTGATGCTGACTCACCGAAACCTGGCGTCGAATGTTGTCTCTGCGAGCCAGTTTGTCTCCGGCAAGCCCTCGGACAGGTTGCTGTCCATACTGCCGCTAAGCCACATGTTCGAACAGATGGGCGGTTTGCTGTTGCCCCTACAGGCTGGCGCCAACATCACCTATGCGACCAGCTACCAACCTTCGGTGCTGTTCAAGACCATGAAAGAGCGGAAAGTCACCCTCATGCTTCTGGTGCCGCAGATCCTGGACCTGTTCATGAAGGGCATCGAACGAGAGGTCAGCCGTCAAGGCAAAGAGGGTTTTTGGCGCCTAGCGATGACGGTCGCTGCTCGCGTTCCAATGCCTGTGCGGCGTCGAATCTTCAGAAAAGTGCACGGTCAGCTTGGTGGGGCACTGGATCTGATTATCGCCGGTGGGGCGCCGCTCTCACCCGAATTGGGGGCGAAGTGGGAGGCGCTGGGCGTCACTGTGCTCCAAGGCTACGGAGCGACCGAGGCGTCGCCGGGCATCACGTTTCACACGCTAGAGAATCCACGGTACGACTCGGCTGGCCGGCCGCTGCCTGGAGTGGATGTGAAGATTGCCGATGACGGCGAGGTTCTGGTTAGGGGACCGAACATCACGCCTGGCTACTGGGAGGCGCCGGATCGCACCGCCGAAGCATTCGTCGACGGCTGGTACAGAACCGGCGACCAAGGTTCGTTCGATGAGGACGGTTACCTGCACCTCAGCGGGCGCAAGAAAGATATGATAGTCCTCTCCAGCGGCCAGAACGTGTACCCGGAGGACGTCGAAGCGACGCTGAACAAGCACGCCGAGGTCGTCGATGCCGTTGTCGTGGGCTTACCGCGTGAAAGCGACGTCGAGGTCCACGCCGTCCTGATCCTGGAAGACCCGTTACAGGCCCAGCAAATCGTTGCTCGAGTCAACGACCAGCTAGCCAGCCACCAACGTATTCGAGGCCACACGGTTTGGGCCGGCGAGGACTTTCCAAGAACGCACACGATGAAGGTGAAGAAGGGCCTGGTGCTCGATTCGATCACTCAGAACGACGCCGAGACAGAAACGGCGCCGGCGTCCTCCGCGCAGCCAAGACAGACATCGGCCCGAGGAGTAACCGCCCTGATCGTCGAGGTGACCGGATTGCCTCCGGCGCAGGTGGCTCCGGACAGATCGCTGGAAAGCCTCGACCTGGACTCGCTGGGACGAGTCGCTCTCCTGTCGGCCATCGAGGCGGAGCTAGGCGTCTACGTCGACGAAGCGCTGGTGGGCCCGCATACGACCGTGCGCAACATCGAAGATATGGTGGCGAGCAGCTCCGCCAACGGCGCGATGCCCCGGTTCCCCTCGTGGGGCATGAGTCTGTGGTGTCGACTGGTTCGAGGCGCCCTCCAACGGACGATGGTTTTCCCGATTGTCTTCTCCGCATATCGGCTCAAGGTGACCGGCGCCGAGAACCTCAGCGCGGTCGAGGGACCGGTGCTCTTCGCCGCGAACCACACGCTGCACCTGGACAACGGAATCATCCTCAGAGCGATGCCGTTCTCGTCGAGACGCAGGTTGGCCATCGCGGCTTCGGACCACATGTTCGCCAATCGCATCCAGGGCTTGTCGATTCCGCTCCTGGGCAACGGGTTCCCGTTTTCCAAGGAAGGCAACGTGCGCGCCAGCCTTGAAAACCTCGGCAGGATTCTCGACAACGGCTGGTCCGTTCTAATATACCCCGAAGGCGAGTTGACGGTCGGCGGACCGATGAAACCGTTCCTGAGCGGAACCGGGCTGCTGGCAGTCGGCGGCCAGGTGTCCGTGATACCGGTGCACCTGCGCATCGACAGGTTCGGGAAACCATCGTACCTGCCGCTGCTCCGACGAGGACGCGTCGAGGTCCGTTTCGGTGAGCCGATCACGTTCGCTCCCGGAACGGCATACGACGAAGCGACGCGCACGGTCGAGACGGCGGTGGCCGCGTTGTGATACACATTGGATCAGTCGCATAGCGGTCCGAAGGCTCCTCGGCGAGCTCACCGAGACCTCGCCGGACGCCGTACCAGGAACCAGATCGAGAAGGAGGACATCCGATGACAACATCATCAGGCAATGGATCGCATCCGGCCTTGCCGCCCGTTCCCACCCTGGAGGATGGCGAGTGGCGGCACGTTCGGTGGGAGTTTTCCCAACTAGGCGTCTTATCCATAGTCATGAACAGGCCTGAGCGCCTGAATGCCCTGAACTACCGGATGCTCAGGGAAATGCAAAAGCTCGTCGAGTACGCCGCCACTCGGTCCGAGATCAGGGTTGTGACGCTCCGAGGCGAAGGCACGGTCGCGTTCTGCTCGGGCGACGATCTCAAAGGCATGGAGCCGCACCAGGACACCGACAGCTCGGCCAAAGTGCACCATCAACTGCTCACCGGCATCCGGGAACTGGACAAGCCCGTCGTCGCGTTGATCGCGGGATGGGCGCTCGGGCATGGATTCGAGCTCGCCTGCGCCTGCGATATCAGGCTGTGCACCGACAACATCGAGGTCGGCGACCACCGTGTGACCCGCGCGATCGCGCTGAACGGTGGCTCGTCATGGCAACTGCCGCGTATCATCGGTCGCGGGCGCGCGATGGAGATGCTGCTGACCGGACGACACATGCTGTCGGACGAAGCTCTGGCCTGGGGATGGGCCAACCACGTCTGGTCAATGGACTCCTTCGAGGAGGAGTCGTCCGAGTACATCCGAGTGCTGGCCAACCTGCCGACGCAGACCGTCGCGGTGTTCAAAGCCGCGCTCGAATACTCCGCCTCACACGGACTGCGGGACTCGCTGGCGCGCGAGGTCGAGCTGGGCAATACGGCCCGGAACACCTACGATGCGAACGAGGGTCGCCGCTCGTTCCACGAAAAGCGCACGCCGGTATTCAAGGGGAGGTAGTGTTCCGAGCCGCTATTTCGGTGTATGAGTCACAAAGCAAGCGGAAACGTCGAGGTGGTTCGACAGGCTCACCACGAACGGAAAGACCATTACTCCGTTCGGCCTGAGCTTGTCGAAGGCTCGCGACATGTCATCCGAACTTCTAACTCAGGACACTACTGCGTCCCCTGCTCCCGGGCGCGCCTCTCGCGATTGGTGATCGAGCGGATTACTTCGTCGGCGCCCATACGCCCGATCGGGCCGGACGCGTACATGGCGCCGAACACGACCCCGCCGCGGCTGATGAGGTATTCCGTCGGCTGGATGTAGCCGTCGCGGTCTTCGGACCACCAGCTTCCCAGCAGATCGGCGTCTTCTTTGGTGACGCCATAGGCCATGGGAAAGGTCAATCCGCCCGGGTTGTTGTTCGCAACGTCTTCGACCTGCTCCTTGGTGTCGACGCAGGCAGCGATGACAGTGGCTCCGAGCGCTTCAAGCTCGGTTTTCTGTTCCTGGAAGGCGGCCAACTGCCGCCGGCAGTACGGTCACCAGTGGCCCCGATAAAAAAGCAACGCGACATACCGCGACGGCATCTCTTCCGGCAATCGCAGAGTCTCGCCGTTGGTCAGCGTTAGAGTAATCGACGGGAGCCGATCTCCCTGTTGTAGCTTCTCACCCATATCCACCTCACTCCTCGGGATTGCTTCGAATTGGGATTCACAGTGGCCGCAGCGTTGCACCGCCCAGGCATTGGATGCAGGGGCTTGGCATTCGATGCGGGAATCCGTGTCGACGGCCCGAGTCTAGCAAGGCGCAGTGCGTCGGTCAATGCGCGTTTTGGCCGTGATTGACGCCACCCCAGATGTTTCACGTTAGTGGCGCCTGCCGTCGCGGCACTGTGGTATGCTCGACCGGCGCAGACGCTGCGCATCGAGTGGCTCACACTGCCGAAGGAGCGTTTACATGCCGATCACCATTAATGTCACGCAGCCGGCCGACGGGGTCGGGTTGATCGTGTTCACCGACCCGCCGAAGAACTTCGGCACGCCGGAGCTTGCGGCGAAGATCATCGCGGCCAGGGATGAGTTGCAGGAAGCCGGTTGTCGCGTTTTCGTGCTCGCCTCCGACACGCCCGGCTACTTCATCGCACACTGGTCGTTGCGATCGATCGTCGAGCGGTTCAGCGTCCCGCCTACGGAACGCGCAGTTGCGGGTGCGGCGCGCCCGCCGTTTGAGGACATCGGATTCGGGCCGATGATCTCCATCGCCGCCAACAACGGACAGGCGTGGGGCGGAGGCTCGGAGATGTCGTGGGCGTGCGACCTTCGCATCGCCGCCGAGTCCGCGACGTACGGGCAACCAGAGGTCGCGCTGGGAATCATCCCGGGCGGCGGCGGGACGACTCGTCTCGCCAAGCTGATCGGGCCTGTCAGGTGCATGGAACTCATCCTGGACGGCCGCCCGATGACGGCTCAACGCGCACTGGAAATCGGCGCCATCAACAAGGTCGTGCCCGACGACAAGCTCCGCGAGGAGGCCATCGCCTGGGCGACGCACATCGCTCAGTGGCCCGCATGGGCGCTGGATGCGTGCAAGCGCAGCCTGAGGGAGGGCATCGATCTTCCGATGGAGGCGGCGCGGCGAAACGAGCAGCAGATCTTCGCACAAGCGGCGCAACGCGAAGACGCACTGGAAGTCATGCGAGCTGCGCAGGCGAAATACGACGCAGGCGCTGACTCGTTCGAAGCGATTGGTCTGTCCCGTGACTGACGGCATCACAGAACAAGTCCTGTACGATGTCGCGTACGAGGCCAACCGGCGCGCGGCCATCGCGCTGCCGGTCGACGGCGTCGCTGCGTTTCGCGAGGCTCACGAGCATGAGACGGGCACGATGGCCCGGTTCATCCTGGGGCAAGTGCTCGAGAACGCCGAGCTGGCCGTCGCCGACGACCGGCCGATGTGTGGCGACACCGGCCTCCCTCGTTACTATGTCAAAGCAGGCAACGAGGCCCGAATCGAAGGCGGGTTCATCGGCATGGAGCGCGCCTTCCGAGCGGCCGTGGCCGATGCGACCCATGACCTCCCACTGCGGGCCAACCGGGTGCATCCGCTGACCCGCAAGAACGCCGGCAACAACGTCGGCGTGTTCGCTCCCAGCGTCGACTACTCCTTCGAACCCGACGCGGATTGGATCGAGGTAATCGTGGTTCACAAAGGCGGCTTGTTCGGCACCGACTATCGCATGCTGTTCCCCGCCGACGGAACCGACGGCGTGAAGCGATTCCTGCTGGACAACCTGGCCGCGTTCGCCAGGAGAGGGCTGTCCTGTCCGCCGGTCGTGATCGGCGTCGGGCTCGGCGGCGCCAAAGACCAGTGCGTGAGCCTGTCGAAGGAGGCTGCCTGCCTTCGGATGATGGGCGATTCTCATCCGGATCCCGATGTCGCTGCGCTGGAGCAAGAGCTGCTGGAGCTAGCCAACCGGACCGGATTCGGCGTGATGGGCGTGGGCGGTGACGTGACCGCGCTGGATGTCCATGTCGAAGTAGCGTATACGCACACCGGGGGCCTGCCGGTCGCGATCTCCCAGTTCTGCCTCGCCTACCGCCGGGCCACGGCCCGCATCGACGCGGACGGTACGGTGGAGTTCAGAGACGATCCAGGCTGGTTCACCCCATACTATCGTCGAGAGGGCATCGACTGGGTCCGTGAAGCACAGCCCGACGAACTGAAGGCGCCGGTGTAGTCTCGTGACATAGGATCATGCCGATCCGCCGAGGCCCTCCAATGAGCACCGCCAAGCCCGGGATCCTGACGTGCCAGGACTCAAGGCGAACGTCCGTGGGATGTTTTTCCCGTTCGTGGTGAGCTTGTCGAACCACCCCGACGACGGAATGCAGGGCGAAATTCGCGCAACGACCTGGCTGCTCAGGACGGTTCGAGTATTCAATCATCGCGATAGGTATGAGGCGCCAACCAATGGAACTACAACCTGAACGACAGCATCACCTGACCGCCCCGATATCCGAAAGCGACATCGGCGGCCTGCGAGCAGGCGACATCGTGTATCTAAGCGGCCCGGTCTTCACGGCCAGAGATGGCGTCTACCGGCACATGCTGGTGGACGGAAACGAGCCGCCGGTCGATCTGCGCGGCCTGACCAACGTGAGCTTCCAGTCGTCGCCCGCAGGCGGCGAGACAGCGCCGGGCGAGTACACGGTCTCGTCGCTCCAGGCGACGGCGGGGTTCCGATACGCACAGTACATGCCGGAGCTGTTGGGTCGATTCGGGGTCAAGATGGTTGTGGGCAAGGCTGGCATGTCCGAAGAAGTCTACAGCGATGTGTTCCGAAGGCACGGCGCGGTCTGTCTCTCGACGATGGGATACGGCCTCGGCGCCATCTACGGCAAAGCGGTGAAGCGCGTCGTCGACGTTTTCTGGGTCGAGGAGTTGGGCATCTCCGAGGCCCTGTGGATTATGGAACTCGACGAGCTCGGTCCCCTGTTGGTCGAAGGCGATGCCGAGGGCGCCAGCTATTTTGCGCAAGCGAACGCCAAGATCAACGAACGCCTCGACGATCTGTACGAAGGACTCAAGCCACCGGTCTATCGGCGTCTGGGCGAGGAACAGCGCCCTGGCCGAGAACTCTTCTAGCCCGAACTGATGGCGTCGTCGATGAGATCGGTTCTGCTCCATGCACCCGCGACCAACGACTCGCGGACCCGCGGACGCACCGGATGGTGGGCATGGGTGTTGCAGCGGACTACCGGCGTGCTGCTCGTCGGATACCTGTTCTTGCACATCCTGGTGCTGTCGTCGGCGCGCGCCGGGGCAGACACATTCGACCGAGTGCTTGGCGTGGCGCAGCATCCCGTGCTGGCCGCCCTCGACATCGTCCTCATGGCCATCCTGCTCTTCCACGCAGCCAACGGCATCCGCATCATGCTCCTGGATGCGGGCATTGCCGCGAACCGACAGGTCGAGATGTTCTGGGCAAGCGTCGCCGTCACACTGGTCGGCGTAGCCGCGTCGGCATGGTTGAGCGTCCCGTTGATCTTCCGATGAGGAATGGTCCTGTGATCACAACTCCGTCGTCGGGCAGCACGCCCGGATTCTGGCCTTGGTTCCTCCAGCGAATCAGCGGCGTCGTGCTCTTGGCGCTGTTGGCGATACACGGCTGGGTGAACCACTTCATGCCCATAGCCGACGTCGAAGCCGGCCTCCAAGACGAACCGGTGGTCTTCGACATCGTGGCCCGACGTTTGGCCCAGGGAGCTTTCGTCGTCCTAGACTTCGCTCTGCTGGCTCTCGTCTTGTACCATGGGCTCAACGGCATCCGAGGCATCCTGTTGGAGTGGGCCCCCGCCGCTCGCCGAGCGCGGACCGTGACCTGGGCGCTCTGGGCGATCGGAGTCGCGACGTTCGTGTACGCGGCGTGGTCGCTGTGGGCGTTCATCGCATCTTGAATCGGTTGCTCCGACATGCGCGGTCTGTGGGAGGCCAATCTGTAGACCCCGTGAAGGCGCAGAGGTTCATTTTCCCTGGTGGTTAATAACTCGAACAGCCATGCTTGAAAAACCTGACATCCCTGACGAAAGCATTATCGACTGTCTGCTGGTTGATTATGGCCTGAAGATCGCCCAGATTGCTTTCCTTCCGTTGGGAGCGGATCGGAACACGGCTGTCTACAGAGCCGATGCCAACGATTCGACGCCATACTTCGTGAAATTGAGGTTGGCCGGTTTCGACGAGACATCCGTGGAGTTGCCGAAATTTCTCAGCGCCCAAGGAATCCGGCAGGTTATGGCGCCGTTGGCGACCGGATCGGGCCGGCTTTGGGCAGACCTGGACGGCTCCAAAGTGGTTCTTTACCCGTTCGTCGAAGGGCGCAATGGTTACGAGGCTCGTTTGTCGGACCATCACTGGCATGAGCTCGGCGAGGCGCTCGGCAAGATCCACGCGATCGCGGCCCCTCCGTCTCTGATCGGAAACATCCGGCGGGAGGCGTACTCTCCGCTTTGGCGCGACCACGTGAAGAGGTTGTTTGACGGCGCCGAACGCATCGACCACTATGATCCCATCTCGGCTGAGCTTTCGGTGTTGTTGGCGTGCAAACGGGACGAGATTCTCGACCTGGTTCGGAGCGCCGAACGACTTGCCTGCTCGCTCCAGGATAGTGACAGAGAATTCGTCGTGTGCCATTCTGATATCCACGCGGGCAACGTCCTCATCGATTCCGGCGGCGCATTTTACATTGTGGATTGGGACGATCCGATCTTGGCGCCAAGGGAGCGTGATCTGATGTACATTGGCGGCGGATTGATGGGCGCCGGACGCACACCGCAAGAAGAAGAAACCCTGTTCTATCGTGCCTACGGGCGAATCCAGCTAGACACAGTAGCGTTGGCGTACTATCGTCATGAAAGAATCGTTCAGGACATTTCAGAAATCTGTAGGCAAGTGTTCTCGACGAACGACAGCGTCCCGGATCGTGAGCGGATGTACCAGTTCTTGCCGTCCAATTTCCGATCTGGCGGCGTATTGGACATCGCCCGCAATACCGAACAGTTACTGTGACATGTTGACGGAAACGATCTCACTCAGCATCAAGCGAAGCCCTTCTGAACCGACTGCGACTGACGCCTGGCGCCAGTACTCCGTCCCCGTGATCGCCGCGAGCATGAGCGTGCTGGACGCGCTCATGTGGGCGCAGCGCAACGCCGACCCGTCGCTAGCCTTCCGCTCGGCGTGTCGCGTCGGAATGTGTGGCACCTGCGGAGTGGCCGTCAACGGGCGAGAGGGCTTGGCTTGCCGCACCCTGGTCAGCAGAGTCATTGGCGACGGAGAAATCCGTGTCGAACCGGTCCGACACGTGCCCGTGGTGCGCGACCTCGTGACCGACATGTCCTCGTTTCACGCCAAGGCGCAAGCCGTCGCCCCAAACACCGAATATGCAGGCGCCGGGACTCCGGGTGTGTTCACCGACAGCCGTCAGGCCATCCAGGCTCAACGCGAGTGCATCTATTGCGGCTTGTGCTACTCCGCGTGCAGCATCGTCGGACTCGACCCGGGTTTCGCCGGTCCCGCTGCCCTGAACCGAGCCTTCGTGGCGGCGTCCGACGACCGCAACGAGCTCGCGGACGACGTCCTCGGCCACGTCGCCAACGAGCACGGCCTGTGGCGGTGCCACGACCTGTACGAGTGTACCGCGGTGTGCCCCAAGGGCATCTCACCGACTCTCGCCATCCAACGCCTGAAACGCCGCGTAACGACCCACAAGCTAAAGCGCGCTTTCAGGATCGGGAGGTAAGCGGCGTTGCATGAGTACGACGAAATGGCACTGGACATCCTCATCCTCGGCGGCGGCGGAGCTGGTCTGATGGCCGCGCTCCACGCAAATGCCCGCGATCCGAACTTAAAGATCGGCATTGCGGTCAAAGGCACTATCGGACAGAGCGGATGCACCCGCATGGTTCAGGGCGGATACAACGCCGTGCTCGACCCGGCCGATTCTCTCGACAAGCACTTCGCCGACACGATCCAAGGCGGCGGGTATCTCAACGACCAAGAGCTTGCCTGGAGCTTGGTCTCGGACGCGCCGAAGCTGATCGCGGAGCTGGAACGGCACGGGTGCTACTTCGACCGGACGCCCGACGGCCGCATCTACCAGAAGCCGTTCGCCGGTCAGTCGTTCGACCGCACCGTCAACCGCGGCGACCTCACCGGCATCGAGATCATGTCCCGTCTAAAGGACAGCGTGGTGGCCTCTGGCGTGACGCCCCTGGACGAGCACCGCGCGCTGTCGCTGCTAACCGATGCCGACGGCGGCGTGGGCGGCGCACTGCTGATGGACGTCCGCACGGGCCGGTTCCTCGCGGCGACCGCGACAGCCACGCTGGTAGCCACCGGTGGCGGAGCTCGCATGTATCGAGTGGCGGCGCCGTCGCTGGAGAAGGCGGGTGACGGGATGGCTATGTGTTATCGAGCGGGCTGTTCGATGCGGGACATGGAGATGTACCAGTTCCACCCGACGGGCTTGGTCGCGGGCGCTTCAGTGCTGACCGGTTCGGTGCTCGAGGAAGGGCTACGAGGCGCGGGCGGCCTGCTGACCAATGCCAACGGCGAGCGGTTCATGTCGCGTTACGACTCCGAGCGGATGGAACGGTCCACCCGCGACCTGGTTTCGCGCGCTGGATATCAGGAGATACAGGCCGGTCGCGGCACGGAGGACGGCGCGATCTTCCTCGACGTGTCCCATCTCGGCGCCGACTACGTCGAGCAGACATTCCCTGGCATGACCGATCGATGCAGGGAGGTCGGGTTCGACCTAGCACGAGAGCCTGTCAAAGTGTCGCCGACGAGCCACTTCCACATGGGCGGCGCCCGCATCGACTCGTCGTGCCGGACCAACCTCGACGGCTTGTTCGTGGCGGGCGAGGACTCCGGGGGCGTTCACGGCGCTAACCGCCTCGGAGGCAACGGCGTTGCCGAGTCAACCGTCTTCGGCGCCAGAGCGGGCGATGCCATGGCAGGCTACGTCCGAGATGCTTCCCGCTCGTCGATATCCGTCGGTCAGATCGAAGTCGCCATCGACGATGCGCTCAAACCGATGACTGGGAACGGCGGCGAAAACATCTACGCCATCCGGTCGGAGATCGAAGACCTCATGTGGGAGAAGGTCGGCCTCGTCCGCGACGGCGCTGGGATGCAGTCGGCCCTCGACACGCTGGACGGCTTGGCCGAACGCCACCAACGCGCCACCGTGCCTGACATCCGCGAGTACAACCTTGCCTGGCAAGAGTGGCTGAACGTCGACAGCATCCTCACCGTCGCACGACTGACCGCCATCAGCGCCCTTTCCCGAGCCGAATCACGAGGCTCCCACTACCGAACCGACTATCCGGAGCCGGACGAATCCACTCCTCCATACAACGTGCTCATGCAACAAGACGGCGAGGCGCCCAAAGTGTGGACCGAGGACGTGCGGCTGGCGAAATTGCAACCGGTGGGAATCGAAGACCAAAGCGAAACAAGGATGAGACAATGACGAAATCTGTTTTGTTGGTTTGGGGCGGTTGGCCTGGCCATGCCCCGAAGGAATGCGCCGAGCTGTTCGGCCCGTGGCTGGAGAGTCAGGGCTACGACGTCACTGTGTCCGACACCCTGGACGCGTACCTCGACGCCGACTTCCTCAAGTCGCTCGAACTCATCGTGCCGATCTGGACTCAAGGGGAGATTACGCCTGAACAAGCGTCGAATCTGCTGGAGGCGGTGGCTGGCGGAGTCGGGATATCGGGATGGCACGGCTGCATGGGCGATTCCTTCCGGCAGAACGTCGACTACCAGTTCATGGTGGGCGGCCAGTGGGTGTCGCATCCCGGCGGCTACATCGACTACGAGGTCAATATCACTGATCACGACGATCCGATCAACGCCGGGCTCGACGACTTCACGATGATGACCGAGCAGTACTACATGCACGTGGACCCTAGCAACCACGTGTTGGCGACGACGACATTCAAAGGCGATCAACAGGTCAGCCGTGCTGCTCCGTACGTCGGCTCCTGGATCGAGGGCTGCGTGATGCCCGTCGCTTGGAAGCGGCGTTGGGGCGAAGGCAGGGTTTTCTACTCGTCGCTCGGCCACAAGATGGACGACTTCGACGTGCCGGAGGTGATGGAGATCACCAAAAGAGGCATGCTCTGGGCGAGCCGATGAGCCTGCAATCTGGTTCCAAACCGATGGGCGTGGGCCTGATCGGCTGCGGCGTTATCAGCGGCCAATACCTGACGAACCTGCCGCGGATGCCCGGCGTAGAGGTCCTGGCATGCTCGGACATCGACATGGCCAAGGCCGAGAGCAGGGCCAGCGAGTTCGGCGTGCCTCAGGCGATGGCAGTCGATGAATTGCTCAACGATCCCGACATCGAGCTGGTTCTCAACCTGACGATCCCCAAAGCGCACGCCGACGTGAGCCTGGCCATTATCGGTGCGGGCAAGCACGTTTACAGCGAAAAGCCGTTGACGGTCGATCTTGAGGACGCCACGTTCATCCTCCAGGCCGCTCGGCAGAAAGGCGTGGCGGTCGGGTGCGCTCCCGACACGTTTCTGGGCGGCGGCATTCAGACGTGCCGCAAGCTCATTGACGACGGCGCCATCGGCCAACCTGTGGCAGCCACGGCGTTCATGATGAACCACGGGCACGAGAGCTGGCACCCGGATCCGGCCTTCTACTACCAGGAGGGCGGCGGGCCGATGTTCGACATGGGGCCATACTACCTGACCGCTCTAGTGAACCTGATGGGGCCGGTCAAGTGGGTCGCGGGCTCCGCGGGCGCGGCGTTCGCCGACAGGACCATCGGCAGCGAGCCGCTGCGCGGGCAGACGATCAACGTCGACGTTCCGACCCACGTGGCGGGCGTGTTAGATTTCGGGAGCGGCGCCATCGGGACGATCATCACCAGCTTCGACGTGTGGGCGTCCCGCTTGCACCGAACGATCGAGATCTACGGGATCGACGGTACGCTGGCCGTGCCCGACCCGAACATCTTCGGCGGGCGAGTGCAGGTGCGGCGCGGCCAAGAGGCGGAGTGGAGCGACGTCCCTCTGACCCACCCGGAAGGCGGTCGCGGACTGGGCGTGGCGGAGATGGCGGCGGCATTGCGCCAAGGCCGCAAGTCACGCGTCGACGCACAGCTCGCCAACCACGTCCTCGACGTCATGCACTCCATCCACGAGTCGTCGACCAGGGGCCGCCACATCGCGATCTCCGCGACAGCCGAACGCCCCGCCGCGGTCGAGGCGGGGTTGCCCGAGGGGCGGTTTGACAGCGTGCCGCACCCATCGTCGTAGGGGAGGGGCAATACACGCATCCTCGGTGTTGGTAGATCTCCGCCGACCGTCCTGCGATCAGTACACCATCACGCCACGTACGAAGGCGTCGGTTCGTGAGTCCTGGGGGTGGGTGAAGACGTCGTCGGGAGCGCCGACCTCGATCAGCGTGCCATCGAGCATCAGCGCAACGCGGTCGGCCAGCCTTCGGGCCTGGAAGACGTTCTGGGTCACGAGGACCACCGTGGTCCCGCGCTCCTTGACGGTCTTGGAGATCAGGCTCTCGACTAACCCCACGCTCTCAGGGTCGAGATTCGACGTCGGCTCGTCCAGCAGCAACACTTCGGGCTCGAAGATGAGGGCTCGCGCCAGGGCGACGCGTTGGGCCTCGCCACCCGACAGCGTCGACGTCTTCGCCTTAGCCAGGTGCGAGAGGCCGACCGTCTCCAGCATCTCTGCCACACGGGCTTCGACGTTCTCTTCGCCGCGAACCTCGAGACCGTAGGCGACGTTCTTCTCGACTGACCGCTGGAAGAGCGAAGGGGCTTGGAACACCATGGTCACCCTTCTTCGCATCGCGAGCGGCGGCTCGCTTCCGTTGGTGCAGAGCTCACCCCGGAACAGTATGTCGCCCGATGTCGGGGAGTCCAGAAATCCCATCAGCCGCAGAAGTGTGCTCTTTCCGGCGCCGTTCGGGCCCATGACAACCGTGATGGAGCCGGGTGGAACGTCGAGATGGTCGACCCGACAAACCTCTCGGTCGCCGTATCTCATGACGATTTCGGATAGGCTGTAAACTGCTTCGCTCATGATTCCTGCAGCGCCCCGCCTTGCAACAGCACCCACAGAAGGCTTGTCAGAAAGGTCAGTGTCAACAGGATCATTCCCATGGCGATGGCCTGCTCGAAATGTCCCATTCGCGTGAACTGTACGGTCGCGGTGGTGAGCACCTGGGTCGATCCTTTCAAGTTGCCTCCGACGATCATGACCGCGCCCACCTCGGACACGATCCTGCCGAACCCCGCCAGCACTGCCACAAGCATGCCGACCCGCGCCTCTTGTAGCACGGCTATCGTCACTTGCAGGTTGTTGGCCCCAAGGCTGCGCGCCTGCCGCCGAAGGTTTCGATTCACTGCCATTACCGCCACCATGGTGAACCCGGCGATGATCGGAGCGGCGATGATAACCTGCGCCAGCACCATGGCTTTAGGCGTGTACAGCCAGCCTGACCATCCCAGTGGCCCACTGCGTGACAGCAGCAAGAAGACCACGAGTCCAACGACCACGGGCGGAAAGCCCATTCCAGTGTACAGGAACGCGATGGCCAATCGTCTGGAGGCGAACCGTCTGAACGCCAGCCAAACGCCGAGCGGTATCCCGATGGCACTGCTCAACACCAGCGCGCTTATCGAAACCGCCAGCGACAGGGCGACGATTCGCATGACCTCGGCGTCGGCGCTGAATATCAGCGAGATCGCTTCCTGCACACCTTGCCAGATGTCGTTCAAGGTCTACCTCGCGACGCTTCCGGATGGATGCTCTGCTCTCCACTCCTCGCTGTCGGCGAAAAACAGGGGTTGACCGAACTCTGCGACGCCGAATTCCGAGATGCGTTCTTGTGTGTCGACACTCGTCAGATACTCGGCCAGGCGGTTCGCGAGATGGTGGTTCACGTCGGGATGACGGTCCGGGTCGATCGGAATCACCCCGTACGGATTAAACAGCAACGGGTCGTCACCGGAAAGCACCGTCAATTCGAGCTGGTCACGGCGCGAAAGGTACGTGCCTTGATCGGATATGGTGTACCCCTGCAACTCATTCGCGACGGTCAGCGTACTGCCCATTCCTTGTCCGGTCGATCGGCGCCAATCGCCCTCCGGTTCGATTCCGGCCGCTTCCCAGATCGAGAGCTCGCGCGAGTGCGTGCCCGAAAGATCGCCCCGCGATACGAAGCTACTGTCGCTGTTTGGCAATTTCGAAGCCATTCGTGCGAACGCCTCGGACGCGCTGCCGAGTCCCGCGATGCCGGCGGGATCGGACGGCGGTCCCAGGATTACGAAGCTGTTGTACATCAAATTGAAACGGACCGTGCCGTACCCTTCGGCCACGAACGCCTCCTCGCGCGTTTTCGCGTGGACGAGGATCAGGTCCGCGTCGCCCCGTTCGCCGATGGCCAGCGCCTGACCGGTCCCGACAGCGAGCACCTGCACGGTCGCGTTCTCTTCGCTCTCGAAGTCGGGCAGCAACTCGTCCAACAACCCCGAGTCGTGAACGCTCGTCGTCGTCGCCAAGATCAGCGTCTCAGTCGAACCCGAACATGCCGCCAGGGCCAACAGCAGCAGCGCTGGAGCGAACCACAACATCGACTTCGCCGCAATTGCCGCCAATCTGGACTCGGCGGCTGGACTCGCCAGTTTGCTGAACCTGTTTCCTGTCAGGACGTGATTATCCTCTTTTCCGATTGAACGCGCGCCTCGACATGTCGTGGCACAGATTCACCAGATGGGAGTTTAATCCCGCCCGCAGGCATTGTCAAAATCAGTTGCCCGGCGCGCCTTGCTGACTGTCCTTGAATCGATTAATAGGTGGCACGCGACGGTTGTTGCAGTACAATTTGCTGGAGGCGTCTGAAAACTGTTTCCAGGCGCGTCTGCGCAGCAACGATATGGAAGGCGACACAGCGGTCGCGCCGGGGTGGAACAAGCAAATCGGGAGGGTATGGTGCAAGGCGTTACAA
>DCWO01000081.1:27034-29100 GCA_002328865.1 Dehalococcoidia bacterium UBA2160
AAGATCCTCAGGATCAACCTGACGTCCGGAAACATTTCAATTGAAGAGCCCGAAGAGCGTTTCTATCGGATGTATCTCGGCGGAGCGGGGTTCGTTTCGTATTTCCTGCTGAACGAGACTCAACAGGGCGTGGACCCGATGTCTCCGGACAACCTTATGGTTTTCGCGGTCGGTCCGGTCACCGGCACGCCGATGCCGGGCGGGTCGCGGATATGTATCGGCGCCAAGTCGCCGCTCACCGGCGGAATCGCCAAGAGCGAACTCGGCGGCTACGCGGGCTACGAGTTGAAGCGTGCAGGATTCGACGCCTTGGTCGTCGAAGGGCGTTCCGACTCACCCGCGTACATCTGGATTCACAACGGCGAAGTCGAGATCAGGGACGCGTCCACTCATTGGGGGAAGCCGGTCGACGAAGCTCACGACGCCATCGAGGCCGAGGTCGGCGAACGGCTGGTGCGCTCGATGATAATCGGACCCGGGGGCGAGAACCTGTCGCAGATCGCCTGCGTGATCGGTGACCTGCGAAACGCGGCTGGCAGAGGCGGCCTCGGCGCGGTCATGGGTTCCAAGAACCTCAAAGCCGTGATGATCAAGGGCAGGACCATGCCCAGCATGTCGGATCAGAAGGCGTACCTGGAACTTGCCAAGTGGATGAATAACAACTACATGGACGTCGGTGGCCGCGACTTCCATGACACGGGAACCGGCAACGACGCCGCGATGGTCGGCGGAAACGAGATCGGGAACTTGCCCGTTCGCAACTGGGGCGATGGCTACTTCGAAGAAGTCAAGAAGATCACGGCGACCACGGTGCGAGACACCGTCCGCGTGGACATGGAAGCCTGCCCCGCTTGCCAGGTCAGGTGCAGGAAGGTCGTTGAGCTGGAGAACGACCGGTTCAGCGTCGACCGAAGAGGCGGCGGCCCCGAGTACGAGACGCTGGCCGCCTTCGGCTCGTTCTGCGGCGTAGACGATCTCGATGCCATCTGCAAAGCCAACGAACTCTGCAACTTCTACTCGCTGGACACGATCTCCGCGGGCGCAACCGTGGCCTTCGCCATGGAGTGCTTCGAGAACGAGATATTCAACATCGAGGACACGGGCGGCGTCGAGCTCCGATTCGGCAACGCGGACGCGATGCTCAAGGCCATCGAGATGATCGCCAAACGCGAGGGCATCGGCGACATCCTAGCCGACGGCACGCGCAAAGCCGCCGAGAGGATCGGGCAGGGGTCTGAGGAATTCGCAATGCATGTCAAAGGTCTGGAACTCGGCATGCACGAACCCCGGCTCAAGCGCGGCCTGGCGATCAGCTACGCCGTGAACGCGGTAGGCGGCGACCACATGGCGACCATTCACGACCCGATTTTCGCCCAAGAGGGACCGAACATGGAGAAAGCTCGGAGCATCGGCATCCCGGAGCCGCTGAGGATCGACGACATGGGCTCCGCTAAAGTCTCCGCCATCCTGAAGTACCACTACTGGCGCATGTTCGGCGACGCGGCCATCCTCTGCCACTTCGTCCCCTGGACGTTCAACCAGGAGATCGACATCATCCGCATGCTCACGGGTTGGGACTTCGGCGGCGCCGAGGCGTTGCAAGTCGGCGAGCGCGTGGCGACCATGGGCCGCGCGTTCAATATGAGGGAAGGTTTGACAGCGGCTGACGACACGCTGCCCAAGCGGTTCTTCTCCGGCACACCTAGAGGTGCACTGAAAGAGAGCCCGCTCGACCCCGACGAGCTACGCCAGGCGGTCAACACCTTTTACCAGATGTCCGGCTGGGACTCCGAGACCGGCCTCCCGACCACCGAAAAGCTGGCCGAGCTCGGCCTCGACTGGGTCGAAGAGCAGATCAGCTTGCTGCGAGGCGTTCCCGCGTAGGCGGGCCTACACACCCGAAGCAACGACAGTGCCCAATGCCCGTGATGGGCTTTGGGCACTGTCGGATTGCGCTTAGGGCAATCGAGCGTGGAGGGGCCGCGGGCAGTAATGACTGCTTTCTCAGCCGCCGTGACTGACGGTGTCGCGTCTCCGGTAAATGGGAGCACTCTGCCCATCGCCAT
>DCWO01000081.1:29426-50226 GCA_002328865.1 Dehalococcoidia bacterium UBA2160
CTGAGAGGAGCGAAGCATCTCGGGTCCCACGGGGAGACAAGTGCGCTGTCAGGCCAGATCCTTCGACTGCGGTCTCAGGATGGCGAGTGCGGCATGTCGCAACGCAAATCACTCCGCGCCCATCGCCCGTCCGGTTGGCCCCACGGCCCCGGTGCCGTATCCTTGTAACGAGAGAATCCATCCACCCAGGACCTTGTCGATGCCAGAGTTCTTCAACGTGCTGCCCCCGGCCGACGCCTTCGAGGTGGTGCGCGCCAACGTCGCGGCGCGGACCGAGCCCGAGTTGATCGCCACGGCAGACGCGTTGAATCGGGTGACCGCCTCCGAGGTCCTTTCGCCGGAGTTCTTGCCCGCTTTCCCTCGGTCGACGATGGATGGATATTCCGTGCGCGCAAGGGACACCTTCGGGGCGTCCGAGGGGATGCCCGCTTACATGGAGGTTGTCGGCAAGGTGGCGATGGGTCGGGCAGTCGACGTCAATCTCGCAACTGGGCAGACCGCCGAGGCGTACACCGGCGGCGGGTTGGCGGGGGGCGCCGACGCCGTCGTCATGGTCGAGCACACCCAGGTGGTGAACGACACCACGATAGAAGTAGTGCGTTCGGTGGCGCCGGGCGAGAACGTCGTCCAGGTGGGCGAAGACGTGCGGGAGAGTGAGCCGATCTTGCCCGCGGGCCACGTCTTGAGACCCCAGGATATTGGCGGTCTGATGGCGTTGGGCGTCACGGAAGTCAACGTCAACCGGCGTCCTAGAGTCGCCATCGTATCCACCGGCGACGAGCTCGTGCCGCCCAGCGAGAAGCCGGGGGCGGGCAGCATCCGCGACATCAACACCTTCACCATCTCATCGCTCGTGACCCAGGCCGGAGGCGTTCCTATGCCTCAAGGTCTGGCGCCGGACGAATTCGAGGCGCAACGCGAAGCGGCCGTCTCGGGAATCGCTCAGGCCGATATCCTGGTGTTCTCGGCGGGCAGCTCGGTCAGCAGTCGGGATATGACCGCCGATGTCATAGGATCTCTTGGCGAACCGGGAGTGCTGGTGCACGGGATATCGATCCGCCCTGGCAAGCCGTCCATCGTCGGCGTGATTGACGGCAAACCCGTTTTCGGCTTGCCGGGGAACCCCGTGTCGGCCATGGTCGTCTTCGGCCTTCTGGTGCGGCCGACCATCTATCTGCTCAGCGGGTGTCCCGAGCCGCCCGAGCCTGCGACGGTTCCAGCCAGGTTGGTGCGGGACATCGCGTCGCAGACCGGACGCGAGGACCACGTTCCCGTCAAGCTGTCCAGGCAAGACGGCGCTCTTCAAGCCGACCCGGTGTTCGGCAAGTCAAACCTCATCTACACTCTCGTACGTTCCGACGGCATGGTAACGGTGCCGCTGGACGCCGGAGGCCTATACGCAGGCGACGAAGTGTCGGTCAGGTTGTACTGACCACGCCGCGCCTACGATTGCCTGGCAGCCAAAATCCGAGTAACGTTCGGTCAAGTGTCGTCGAGAATCGAGATACAGAACGGACATTTAGGCGGAGCGTGGTCATGCCCCGCGGTGGTTGAATGGCGCCGTTGGTTGTAATTAGGCCTTCACCATGGCGGTCTGTTGCATCAGGAGATGAGGTCTGGATCATCCGAGAACGTGCCGTATCTGACAGCGACGAACCCTATCTGGCAAACTCACGGTAAGAAGGTTGCGATCATCAGCCCACTGAATGCCACTCGGGATCTGAGGATGAGACTGGAGGGATGGTCATGGTTTCTCGATTGCGACCACTGGAAGTCAACATGGTATTCGAAGACCGAAGCTATAAGCTTGGCGACGTGATTGACATCGATCTGGAGCTCAGTGCCAGACGTGACGTTGTGATTCGAGAGGGCCGCGTTGACCTTACGTGCCAGGAGGATTACGAACAGACCGTCACCATCCCGGTGACGAGGTCCGGCAGCGGCCCGGGTCCAGGCTCCCCCGCGATCACGGTCACGGGAAGCAAGCAAGCCACCAGCAACCACAACGAATCGTACCCCCACAGCAGCGACGTGTTCCTCTCGGAAACTCGACTGCGTTCAGGTGCGACCAGCAGTCACAACGTCAAACTGGAGATTGGCCCAGACCTTCCTCGACACATATCGGACCCAACGTGCTCGGTACGGCAAGTGTCGTGGTCGCTCGTTGCAACCTTCGACGTGGCACAAACCCGCGACGTTGCCGAAAGCCAGCCGATAAAAGTAGCCTTCGTCTGAAGAAGTTTTTTCACGAATGTCATCCAGATAATGACCCCAAACGATCCAGGGTTCGTTCCGCCCAAGCTCTGACCCGAAGTGGACAGCGTAAACAATGACACAACACCAGCACACACGACGATACTACCTCAGCGACATCCCGTTGGAGGAGGCGCGACAGCACTTCGGCGATGCATTGAAACGCGCCGGCGCTATGGGGCTCATGCCGCCTGAGACAGTTCCGCTCGACCGAGCCAGGGGCAAGGTAACCGCCGAGCCAGTTTGGGCCAAGGTGTCCTCCCCTCACTACGACGCTGCGGCCATGGACGGCATCGCCGTGCTCGCTCGAGACACGATCGGCGCCACCGAGACGTCCCCGGTTCGTCTGAAGCTGGGCGAGCAGGCCGTTTGGGTCGACACCGGCGATCCCGTGCCGGAGGGATTCGACGCCGTCATCATGGTCGAAGTGGTTCACGAGGTCGACGAATCCACACTGGAGATCCAGTCTGCTGTTGCCCCGTATCACCATGTTCGACCGCTCGGCGAGGACATCGTTGCCACGGAGCTGCTGCTTCCTGAGAACTACTTCCTGCGACCCATGGACCTTGGCGCCTGCGCGGCAGCCGGAATCGCCGAGTTGCCGGTGCGTCGAAGACCCAGCGTGGCCGTGATCCCGACGGGCACGGAGCTCGTGCAGATCGGCAGTCCGCTGAAACCCGGTGACATCATCGAGTTCAACTCGCTGATCCTGGGCGGAATGGTGGAAGAATGGGGAGGCGAAGCCAAAACTAGGCAGCCTGTATCCGACGACTACGATCGTCTGAAAGCGACGATCCAAGAGGCGGTGCAGGAGAGCGACATCGTAGTGATCAATGCCGGTTCCTCCGCGGGCTCGGAAGACTACACCGCCAGTCTCGTCGAAGAGCTTGGCGAACTCGTGGTTCATGGCTCGGCTATCAGGCCCGGCCATCCCGTGATACTCGGCGTGGTGGACGGGACGCCCGTTCTGGGCATTCCCGGTTATCCGGTCTCTGCGGCGTTGACGTGCGACCTGTTCCTGAAACCGCTGGTCGAGCAGATGCTGGGCGTCCGCGTTCCTGCACGTCAACGCGTGGCTGCGACCTTCACGCGGAAAGTGCTTTCGCCGATGGGCGAGGACGAGTTCCTGCGCGTGCGACTGGGCCGTGTCGGCGAACGGCTAATCGCTACGCCGATCCAACGCGGGGCCGGAGTCGTGACGTCGCTGGTGCGAGCCGATGGCCTGGTGGTCGTTCCAAGGCTGTCCGAAGGGCTGGACGCCGGTCAGGAGGTCACCGTTGATCTTCTTCGGCCGGTCGAGGACGTCAACGGCAACATCGTCGCTATTGGCAGCCACGATCTGACGCTCGACTTGCTGGCGAGCATGCTCCATCGTGACAACCCTGTGCAATCGCTGGCCTCGTCCAACGTGGGAAGTCTCGGCGGACTGGTTGCGGTGAGCAGGGGCGAGGCGCACATGGCGGGGACCCACCTGCTGGACGAGGTCACCGGCGAGTACAACCTCTCCTACGTTCGGCGTTACGTCCGCGGCATCGACGTTGTGGTCGTGAATTTGGTCCATCGCCAACAGGGGCTGATCGTACCGAAAGGGAACCCCAAGGGCGTGTCTTCGCTCGCCGACTTTGCCCGCGACGACCTCGCGTTCGTCAACCGACAGCGGGGTTCCGGCACCAGAATGCTCCTCGACTTCAAACTGGCCGAGATGGGCATGTCGCCGGACCAGGTGGCCGGCTACGACCGCGAGGAGTATACGCACCTGGCCGTCGCCGCGGCGGTTGCCGGAGGCAGGGCCGACTTCGGGCTGGGCATCTTGTCCGCGGCCAGGGCGATGGACCTAGATTTCATGCCGCTCTTGTCGGAGCAGTACGACCTAGTGCTGCCAAGAGAGCACTACGAAAGCGGTTTGTTGGCGCCGCTGCTGGCTCTGATCCGGGGCGACGAGTTCAGGGCACAAGTGGATGCTCTCGGCGGATACGACACGTCGACGACCGGCGGTGTGGTGGCGGAGATTCGCGCCGACGGAGGCTGACCCGACGTGGGCGGCACGAAGGCGTAGCAAAGCGCCCGACGATGCTCTGGCCCATCAGGGCCAAGTGCGTATCCAACTTTCATCACAACCAACGGATCCGGCGCAGATACGTTGGGCCTACTCCTTAGGAACGATCTCGTATTTCACCGTCCAGTTCTGGTTTTCGTTGATGATTCGCAGCATCATCTCCAGTTCCTCGCGGCCCCACTTCACATTGCGGAATACGTCGGGATGAAGGCAGATTCGCGTCCTGCTCTCGATGTCTCCGAGGTTGGAGCCTTCAAGATCTGCTCCGGCCAGGACTGACTGGTGGAGGTTGGCTTCACCCAATTCGACGTCGCGAACGTCGGCGTCGGTCAGGTCTGCGAACCTCAGGTTGGCGCCTGTGCAATTCGATCCCCGGAGGCAAGAGTCCTTGAGCATAGCGCCCGCCAGGTTGACGCCGCGCAGGTCGCATCCGGCGAGGTCGGCGCCCCTCAAATCCAGATCCGCTCTCGGGTCTTCGGTACGGAGGCGTTTGAATTCAACCGGGTCGTTTTTCAGTGCTTCCAGCAACTCTTGTTTGCTCACGGGTTCTCCTATCGCTTCAGATCAATAGTTTGCGGGTAGGTCGATGCCTCGTCGTCTGCGTCCAGGGCAAAACGTTACCAGCAACTCGATGCCAGGGTCAAACATTGTCGGCCGGAATCGAGTGGCTTCAACGATGGCGCCGCATAACTCGTATCCGCGGGCGCTTTCGCCGTCTGAACTCATCCACGAATCGGCAGATCCGCCGTACGGTCGCGGGCGTAGGTGACGCCCAATTGCGTACGGATGACTAGGTGTTGTCCACCAATTGTTTTTGTCGGCGCATACCTCGACATTGTGTGGGCGCCCTGTGTCCTGGGCGACACCCTGACTGTAATCTTGAGCACAAGGGCAGTTCGTGTCGTGATTTGCCGAAACACCGAATTAGCACTGGAGACGGGGAATGAAATACCAATCAAAGTTGTTGAACAGAGCACGAGACGAGGGTGGCGTCACGGGACTGGAAACCGCGATCATCTTGATCGCTTTCGTGGTTGTCGCTTCCGTTTTCGCGTTCACGGTGCTGTCCACGGGCATCTTCTCGGCTGAACGTGGTAAAGAAACCATTCATGCCGGGCTGACAGGCGCCCGGAGCTCGATGGAGCTCAAGGGTTCGATCGTCTCCAACGGAGTCGCCAACCAGGTTCTGTCGTCAGGTGACTCGGCGTGGACGGCGGTTGCTTTCGGCGCAACCTCGACGCCAACCGTGACCGCCGACACCACGGACAAGAAAGAAGGGACCGGCAGCGCGGACATCATCATGGACGCGGCGTTCACCAACCAATTGGCCGCGTATTCGGACCTGTCCGCCACTGTTGACCTGAGCAGCATTGACTCGATCAAGTTGTGGGTCAAGTCCAGCACGCTCACCGCTTCCGGCGACATCGAGATCGTCATCGATAACACCGCGGCGTGTGGCAGTGCACTGGAAAACATCGACCTTCCCGTGCTTGTCGCTGGAACTTGGACTCAAGTCACAGTTGGCATCACTGACAACAGCGACATGACTGCGGTCAAATGTGTGGGGCTGAACATCGCAACTGATGCCGGCGCGCAAACAGTCAACCTGGACAACATCGTGGCTCAGGGTCAGGCGACCTCACTGCTAGTCACCTTGGCCAACGCGCTTGAGGGTGAGCCAATCGACCTCAGCGAGCCTGGCGACTCCGATGCCAACGGCCTGTCCGACTCCGACAGCGACCACACGCTCATTCTCACCTACACGGACAAGAACCAGGTGGTCCGAGACGTGTACTGGACCAAGACTTTCGTGGGACAGAACGACAGCGACGACCTGTTGGAGTCCGGTGAGAAGGTGGAACTCAATGTAAGGCTCACGGGCCTGTCGAGCTCCTACCCCGTCATCGGGGACACCAGGTTCGACGTCGAGATCAGGGCCGAGTCCGGCGGCTCCATAGTTGTGGAGCGCACGATGCCCGACCTCATCGACACAGTGATGAACCTGAATTAACCATCGCGTAGCAACTCAGTTGGCACATGCGCCGCCACCCGCAAGGTTCACCTGCGGGTGGCGGTTTTGTTTGTGCCCGGCGTCCACTTGTTCTGCTCCGGGGGTGGACGTCAATTGCAGGGTCAAAATCGGCTAAGCTATCCCGGACGGCGCAAGCCGAGGTGCTCGCGCTCGACAGGTTCAGCGCCGCGCTGAGGCACCCGGCGCGGAGATGTTCGAATTCCGCCGGATCGTCATTCAGCGCGCCCGGCAAGCTCTATTCGATCACGGTCCTGTCGCCCCAGGAAACGTCAGTGAGATTCTCCGATTGTCAGACCGCCGCGTCCTGTGACGGCTCCGAGGAGGATCTCAGCACCACGGTCGCCAGGCACGGGCAACGGCCATCTGCGTGGAGACGACTAGGTGTTGCCCGCAACACCATCTGTCGGTGCATGCCTTGACATTGTGTGGGCGCCCTGTGTTCTGGGCGACACCCTGACTGTAATCTAAAACACAAGGGCAGTTCGTGTCGTGATCTGCCGTAACAACGAATTAGCACTGGAGACAGGGAATGAACTATCGATCAAAGTTGTTGAATAGAGCACGAGACGAGAGTGGCGTTACAGGATTGGAGACTGCGATCATCTTGATCGCATTCGTGGTCGTCGCCTCTGTTTTCGCGTTCACGGTTCTGTCCACGGGCATCTTCTCGGCAGAACGTGGTAAAGAGACCATTCATGCCGGGCTGACGGGCGCTCGGAGCTCGATGGAACTCAAGGGCTCAATCGTCTCCAACGGCGTTGCGAACAAAGTGCTGTCCACTGGTGACTCGGCATGGACACAATCCGCCAACGTGACGGCCACCGCCGACACAACCGACAAGAAAGAAGGCACTGCCAGTTCCGACCTCGCCATTGCCAGCGGCTTTACGACAGGCCTGGCAGCGTACGCCGACCTGTCTGCAACCGTCGACCTGAGCAGCATCGACTCCGTCAAGCTCTGGGTCAAGTACGGCACCACCACGGCTGCCGGCGACCTTGAGTTGATTCTCGACGATTCCGCTGCATGCGGCAGCTCCCTCGAGAACATCGACCTGCCGGTCCTCGTTGGAAGCACATGGACATCGGTAACCGTCGGCATCACGGACAACTCCGACATGACCGCGATCAAGTGCGTCGGCCTGAACCTGACGACTGACGACGGCGCCCAGACAGCCAACCTGGACAACATCGTTGCGCAAGGTCAGGCGACCTCGCTGCTGGTAACTCTGGCTAACGCGCTTGAGGGCGAGCCAATCGACCTCACCGAGCCCGGCGACTCCGATGCCAACGGCCTGTCGGACTCCGACAGCAACCATACAGTTATCCTCACCTACACGGACAAGAACCAGGTGGTGCGAGACGTGTACTGGACCAAGACCTTCGTGGGACAGAACGACAGCGACGACCTGCTGGAGTCCGGCGAGAAGGCGGAACTCAACGTGAGACTCACAGGCCTGTCGAGCTCCTACCCCGTGGTTGGGGACACGAGGTTCGACGTTGAGATCAGGGCAGAATCCGGCGGCTCCATCGTTGTGGAGCGCACGATGCCCGACCTGATCGACACGGTGATGAACCTGAACTAACGATCGCGTAGCAACGCAGATTGCTCAGAACACCGCCGCCCGAACGCATGCCGCTCGGGTGGCGGTTTGGCGTGTGCGAGCATCCACGTCCTTGGATCCCACGACGGTCGGCTATCGGCAGGGTCGACATCGGTCGATTCGCACGCCGCCAAGGATGCTGAGAAAGGACTGGAACGGTTCCGCATCGTGTACCATTGTCGCGAACCCTACGTCACCGCGTCGTCGTCGTCCCACGGTCGTTCGGGCTCGGACACGATACAGAGGAGGCTCTGGCATGTCAAAAGCCGCTGGAAACCGCAAGCTCTACGACGACACAATCGTGATCGACGGGCTCAACGTGAGCAACTGGGACAGCCCGAACGTCTACGACAGCCTGCACAACGGCGGCGTAACCGCCATCAACGCGACAGTGGCGGTGTGGGACGGCTTCCGCGAGACGCTGGACAACATCACCGACTGGGTGCACCGGTTCGAAGAGCGCGGCGACAGGTTGCTCCAGGTCGGTGCTGTCGCGGACATCCACAAGGCCAAGGCAGAAGGCAAGACCGGCGTCATACTCGGGTGGCAGAACGCCGCTCCAATTGAAAACCGGCTCGACCGCCTCGCGTTGTTCCATGCTCTGGGCGTCCGCGTCATCCAGCTCACGTACAACGAACGGAACCTGCTGGGCAACGGCTGCTACGAGCGGACCGACGACGGCCTCAGCAACTTCGGCCAGGACGCGGTCAGAGAGATGAATCGCCTCGGCATTCTGATCGACCTCTCGCACGTCGGAGATCGCACGACCCTCGAGGCTATCGATCTCTCCGAGAAACCGGTCGCGATCACCCACGCAAACGCTCGCTCGTTCTTCGAGCACGTCCGCAACAAGACCGACGGCGCATTGAAGCTGCTGGTCGAAAAGAACGGGGTCATCGGCGCCAACGCGTTCCCGCCCTTTCTGCGAACGGGTTTCGAGTCGACCCTGAGCGACTACGTCGATGCCATCGACGACCTCGTTGAGCGCGCGGGAATCGACCACGTCGCAATCGGGACCGACTACACGCAGGACCAGCCGGCGTCGTTCTTCAACTGGCTCTTCGCCCAGCAGGGGACCAAGTACCAGGAGCGCCCGGTCGCCTATCCTGATCCGCTCCTCCATCCGGCGGGCATGGAAACACCGGACAGATTCTCCAACATCGCCACTGTACTCATCGAGCGCGGCTATCGCGACGAAGATGTGGTCAAAGTGCTGGGCGGCAACTGGCTCCGCCTCTTCGGCGAGGTCTGGGGAGAGTAGGCGGCCCTATCCCGTCGATCCCTGGATGCGGCGATCCATTCCCGCCCATTCCCGCTCCCTGAGCACGAATTTCTGGATCTTGCCAGTCGCGGTCTTGGGCAGATCGCCGAACTCCACGTGCTTTGGCGCCTTGAAGTGGGCGATCCGGTCTCGAGAGAACTGGATTATTTCGTCTGCTCCGACGACAATTCCATTCCGAGGTGTGATGAATGCTTTGACCACCTCTCCCCACTGGTCGTCGGGAACCCCCACAACGCACACTTCGAGGACGCTCGGGTGCTCCATGATGACTTTCTCGACCTCCATCGTGGAGATGTTCTCGCCTCCGGAGATGATGACGTCCTTCGCTCGGTCCCGGAGTTCGATGTAGCCGTCCGGATGCCAGACGCCCAGATCGCCGGAGTGGAACCACCCGCCGGCGAACGCAGTGGCCGAGGCCTCGGTGTCTTCAAAGTACCCGAGCATGACGTTGTTGCCCCTCATGACAACCTCGCCCATGGTCTCGCTGTCTTTCGGCACGTCGTTCATGTTCTCGTCCACGACTCTGAGGTGCGGGCCGAATATGGCAAACGGCACACCCTGACGCGATTTCAGGAGCGCTCGTTCTTCGACGGGCAGATCGTCCCAGCCTGGTTGCGGGGCGCAGATCGTGTGCGGCCCATACGTCTCGGTCAGACCGTACGCGTGGTGAATATACGCGCCCATGCCCTCGACCGTTCGCAGCACCTGTGGCGCGGGTGGCGCTCCGGCCGTCATGATCGTCAACCCTGACAGGTCCTGGCTCGCGGCTTCAGGGGACGAGTACATCATCGTGAGCACGGTAGGCGCGCAACACATGTTTGTGATGTTGTGGAGCGATATCAGGCGGAAGATCTCAGCGGCCTCGACACGCCGCAGGCAGAAGTGCGTGGCCCCGACCGCGGTGACGCCCCACGTGTGGCACCAGCCGTTGCAGTGGAACATCGGCAGCGTCCAGAGGTACTTGCTGCGAGGGTTGACACCCGATTCCAGGATTTCGCCGAGAGCGTTCAGGTACGCGCCGCGAGCCGAGTACTGCACCCCTTTCGGCCTGCCGGTGGTGCCCGACGTATAGTTGATCGCAATCGGGTCGAGCTCGGATTCAAGGTCGGTCCGATGGGCGCCGGGCGGCGACGAATCGAGAAACGCCTCGTACTCCGGGCCCGGAATCGCGTCGGATTTCGGGTGCGTGTCGACGACCTGGACGAAGGTCGACACCTCCGGAACCTCGTCGAGAAATCCGAGCACCGTGTCGGCGTACTCAGAATCGAACACGAGCACCTTCGCGCCGGAGTGCTGCAAAATGTACGTGATCTCCCGCCCGGACAACCGCATGTTGATGGCCACCAGCATCGCGCCCAGGCTCAATGGACCGTAGTGGCCCTCGAGCATCTGCGGGATGTTGGGCAGCAGAAACGCCACCCTGTCGCCCTTGCCGACCCCGGCCTGTTTCAGTGCGCCGGCCAGCCGGTTCACTCGGTCCGCGAACTCGGAGTAGCTGTACGTCCGGTCCCCGTACACGACGGCGGGCTTGTCCGGGTACACGGCAGCACTTCGATCCAGGAACGAAATCGGGTTGAGGTGGTGGAGCGATACGTGGTCATCCATGCTTCACATGCATCCTTTTAGAGAATGCGTCGGAGTGTACCAACGGTGCGGGGCTTCGTCAACTAAACGTCCGACTCGCCACGTGTGACGCGGGACGATTGACGCGGCTGAATTCCGCCTCGACGATCATTTCCGGAGGGCCGGGGTGGAACCTGAGACACTCTACAGGCGCTTCACGCGTGCGATACAATTGCGGCGCTCAACGACAACTCAGCGCGAGAGGAGAGGCGCCATGACCGGCTCACAGGCTCAACACACGATCTTCTACGTGGGCACGTACACCCGAACGACGAGCGAAGGCATTTACGTATGCCGCATGGACAACGACACCGGCGCCGTGGAGCAGCTCTCCGCCATCGGAGGCGTCGAGAACCCGTCGTTCGTTGCCCTCAATCCGCGTGGAGACCGCCTGTACGCGGTGTCCGAGATCGACGAGTACGAAGGCGAATCCAGCGGCGCGGTGTGCGCATACGCGGTCTCGGCCGATTCAGGGGCGCTGACCTTCTTGAATCGGCAACCGACCGGCGGTCCGGGGCCGTGCCACTTGACCGTGGACGCGACCGGACGGTACGTCCTCGTCGCCAACTACCAGGGAGGCAGCCTGTGCATGTTGCCGGTCGGCGTTAACGGGAGTCTGGAGGCGATGTCGGACTTCGTCCAGCATGACGGATCGAGTGTAAACGAGCGACGTCAAGGTGGCCCGCATGCTCACTCGGTGAACCTGGACGCCGCCAACCGATTCCTCTTCGCCCCAGACCTGGGTATGGACAAGGTCACTGTCTACAGATTGGAACTTGAGCAAGGCAAAATCGTGCTTAACGATGTCCCGTTCATCCGATCTGCTCCGGGCGCCGGACCCCGGCATTTCGCGCTCCATCCGGCTGGCGGCTATGCTTATGTGATCAACGAGCTCGTCTCGACGGTGACGGCGTACCGGCACGACTCTGATGCCGGAACGCTCCTGGAACTGCAGACGGTTTCGACGCTGCCCGAAGGGTACGCGGAACGGAGCTTCACAGCGGACCTGCACATCCATCCGAACGGCAGGTTCTTGTACGGCTCCAACCGAGGGCACGACAGCATCGCCATCTTCGAGATCGACGGCCACAGCGGGCTGCTCTCGATCGTCGGAATCGAGCCGACAGGCGGCGCCAACCCACGCAACTTCGCGATCAGTCCGAATGGCCGGTTCCTGTTGGCTGAGAATCAGGACTCTGACTTGATAGTCACGTTCGAGATAGACTCGCAGACGGGCGAGCTCACGGCGACAAGCGACGTGGCCAACGTCCCGATGCCGGTCTGCATCGTGTTCGCGACGTAGCTGAATTGGACTCGGCCTGAAGATCATGCCTGAGGCAGATTCGCCCAAGGCGAACCAAGGTCACCGGGCCGGGCGCATGATCTGGTGCTCTGGCCCTTCAGCGCCAAGCGTGGCTCCTGCCTTACACGCCCTGCCAGTAGCGCTTGCCCTCGATGCGCACGAATCGGCCGAAGCCGGGGTCGGGGAAGTGGCCGGCTGAGACCATCGAACCGTCCGCCTCCAAGCCGTCCAACACCGTGTGCCGCGTGGCTCGGGCTGCGTCTTTGTCCTGGTCGTACGTGGCGCACCAGTCGGTGAAGTACGCCTGAATCGGGTTGCCTGCAACGTCGCCGAGGATGTACCCGCGCTCGCCGTTCGACGCTATGGCGAACGACATGTGGCCCGGGGTGTGTCCAGGGGTGAGCACCGCGGTCATCTCGTTAGTGACGTTGTATCCGTCGTCCATCAAGTCGAGGATGTCGAGATCGTCGAGCGGGACCATCTGGTCGCCGATGAACGCGGCTTTTTCAAGCACGGACGGCTTGGACCAATAATCCCAGTCCTGCCGCGGCGCCAGGTAGCGGGCGTTGGGGAAGGTTGGCTTGCCGTCGATAAGATTCCAGCCTATGTGGTCTGGATGAAGGTGTGTGAAAACGACCAGATCGACGGCGTCGCGGTCGACGCTCTTCGCCTTCAACTCGTCCATCAACGGCGCTCCGGGCAACTGCAAGCCAGTGTCGACTACGATCAACTTGCCGCCCGACCTGACAGCGGTAGTGCCCATTCGACCGGCGGTCTGGTCGTTCTCATCGAGAATGCCGGGAACCTCGCGCCACTGTTCGATCGTCGTGTCAGGGAACGTGTCCAGCGGATTTCCTGTCGAGATGCCGTCATGAAGCGAGATCATTTCGACGTTCCCAACGTTGACTGTATAGTCAGGCATTTCTCCTCCTCATTTCATCCGGTTTGTCGAGTTGGCCCTACAGGATCACTCCCGCTTCTTGTAGCTTGGTTATGTCGTCCCAAGTGTAGTCGAGCATTTCGGTCAGCACGACCTCGGTATCCTCGCCCAGCGCTGGCGCCATCTTGCGCGTCGACAATGGTGTCTCGCTGTACGTCAGAGGAGTCTGGTGCCACTTGGTCTGCCCGAGCATGTGATGGTCGAAGTCGATCAAGTAGTTGTTGGCGATGACCTGGGGGTCGTTTGGGAGGTCCATGGTGGACTGCACTCGCTCCCAGATCAAGTCTCCGGCGGCGTCCAAGGCCTGTCCCCAATGGTCGCGAGTCTTGGTCGCAAAGATCGCGTCGAGCATCTCGATCAGCTCCACGCGGTTGTTCAGTCGCGCCTCCGTCGTTGAGAAGCGCGGATCCTCCACCAAATCCGGCCTTTCGATGCCGGCGCAGAACGGCGGCCAGAAGCGCTCCCCTTGATTCATTGACAGAGCAATCCACTTGCCGTCTTTGCACTTGTAGGAGTGCCAGAGGATGTTGTTGACTTCGGTGCGGTCCTGGCGCTGCACCTCTTTGCCGGCCAACAACGCGATGCCGTCGCGCATTCCACCCAACCACATGAGACTGCCCAAATGCGATGCATCGACTCTCTGACCGACGCCGTACCGCTCTCGGTGCATCAAGGCGCCCAGAACCCCGTACGAGAGCATGATGCCCGCGATCTGGTCTGCCATGCCCTGCATGTTGTACGGGACGCCGTCGTCGGGGCCGCCCCACCAGAGACTACCGGAGCGAGCCTCGCCGGTCAGCGCGAATGTGGGCTTGCCGGAGTCCGGGCCTTCGGGGCCGTATCCGGTGGCCGAGCCGTACACGATTCGCGGGTTCAGCTCGTTCAGATCGTCGTAACCAAGACCCAGTCGCTCGGCTACGCCTTGTCGAAAGTTCTGGACGAAAACATCGGACTTCTCGACCAGCTTTTGCATCACCCGTTTCCCGTCGGGGTGTTTGAGGTTCAGGGCGATTCCGCGCTTCTGCCGGTTCAGCGCTTCGAAGTAGTGTGAGCTCAGCCTGCCGAACTCGTCGGTGCCAATGCCGCTGACTCGTGAGTATTGCCGGCCGTGATCGCCGTCGAGCGACTCGACCTTGATGACCTCGGCGCCCAGGTCGGCCAGCATCATCGTGGCCACCGGCCCGAACTGCCACATGGTCCAGTCGATCACGCGGATGCCGTCGAGCGGTCCTTTTACGGTGGCGTTGTCGTCGTCAGTCATGCGGAGGCCTCGCTGGTGCACTGCCCCGGACGGCGGCAGCGCGATTTTCGCAATTCTACCACGCTCTTGTGATGACGCCAGCGTGGCTGTGCGACTC
Organism: Dehalococcoidia bacterium UBA2160; assembly: GCA_002328865.1. GTDB lineage: Bacteria > Chloroflexota > Dehalococcoidia > Lucifugimonadales > UBA1123 > UBA2160. Next base: position 43,874 of record DCWO01000081.1, read on the forward strand.
CGCAGAACGGCGCGGAACCGTGTCAGGGCCGCGCTATGCGATCGCCCACGCGGTCTCGATTCCCCTCACTGAACCAGCCCACCTGCTCAGTCATGCAGGCGCCGGTTGTTCGACGCCTCGGGCTTGGGACGTGAATATGTTGGCGCGGTCACGCCTTATCCAAGACTTCCGACACTTTGTGGGCCAATTCGTCTGAAGCGAAAGGCTTCCTTATCACGTTGATGTCAGCCGCGAAACGCTCTCGCGGGATGATGTTCCCGTCGACGTAGCCAGTCATGAACAGCACCTCGATGGTCGGGTTCGAGTCCTTGAGGGTGTGAGCCAGCTCAATGCCTCCCATGACCGGCATTATCACGTCGGTCAACAGCAGATGAATTTCCTCGGAGCCGTGCTCTTTGGCCATCGATAGCGCTGCCCGCCCGTCCTCGGCTTCCAGCACTGCGTAGCCTTGCTCGCGCAGCATCTCGGCCACCACTTCACGGACCGAGGGCTCGTCCTCGACCAGAAGGATTGTCTTGCCGCCCGATGGTGGGCCGCCCCAGTCGTGATTCACGTTCGTTTCCGCAGCTGATCTCTCCACCCTCGGAAAGTAGACCTCGAAGGTCGTCCCGTGCCCGGGGACGCTCGACACTCGTATATCGCCGCCGCTTTGTTTCACAATTCCATGGCATAACGCCAGCCCCAAGCCCGCGCTTTCGCCTACTCGTTTGGTGGTGAAGAAGGGCTCGAATATGCGCCCGCGAATCTCTTCGTCGATGCCGACTCCAGTGTCGCGGATCGTCAATCTTAGGTATTCGCCGAAATCCAACTCCGCATGCTGACGCCCAGCGACCGAGTCCACGGTGACGTTGGCGGTCTCGATGGTCAGCCTGCCGCCATCGGGCATGGCATCGCGAGCATTGATGGTCATGTTGACCAATAGCTGTTCCACGTGGACCGGATCAACCTCGATCGTGCCCAGACCAGGTGTGGCTGGCGCCGACAGTGTTATGTCTTCGCCGATGAGGCGCCCGAGCATATCCGTGGTGCTCTGGACCAGGCTGTCAAGTTCGAGTGCTCTGGGCTGGTTGTGCTGACGGCCGGCAAACGCCAATATCTGATCGACGACCGTGGCGGCGCGGCGGGCGGATTCGTGTATGCGTTGGGCGTACTGCTGCGCCGGGTGGTCATGAGAGATCGCATTCATCGATAGGCTGGCGTAGGCCAGGATGGGCGTCAACATGTTGTTGAACTCATGGGCGACGCCGCCAGCCAACCGGCCGAGGGCCTCGATCCTTTGAGATTCGCGGAGTTGCTCTTCCAGACTGATTCGCGCCTCTTCCGTCTGCCGGTGCTCCGTGACGTCTCTGAACACTATTATCCGGCCCATTGTCGCTCCGCGCCCGTCACGCAGGGGAGTCGCCGTGATGTCGAAGCGTCGTTCTTGATCATCCTCTTCAAGGGCGGTCTCAAGGTGTTCCTCAGTATCCTCGCCCCACAATCTGAGCATGCCTGATCGAGCAGGCAACACCTCGGACGCCTTTCTCCCAAGCACGTCTCGAAACGCGACCCCAAGGATTCGCTCTGCGGCTGGATTCATGTCCGCAATGCGGTGCAAGCCATCGAGGACGACTAGCCCATCGTGCATCCCTTCCATGACGGCAACTCGCGCCATCGGCGTGACGTCCAGTAACCTAAAGCGAAACACCGCCACCGCCAGCATCAAGCCCGAAACAGTGAACGCGATCGGCGTGAGGTCGAGATCTTCCACCGGGCTCCTCCCCGACAGATAGATCGTGTTGCCCAACCAGGGAGCCGCTACGGCAATCAGCAGTGCGGCGGCCTGCCTGCGAAATGCACGGTTTGAAACGAGAGCCCAACGAATCAGCATGATTGAGGCGACAGTCATGATGACGTAGTCATATGCCAAATGCACCCAGAAACCGGCGCCATAGGTCTTGTCCATGAACATGAGTGAATCGACCCGATGCGCGCTGTAACGTGCCCAGATCAACCCATGCTCCTCGTTTGTCCAGACAAGCGCCAACGTGACGGTCGGGATAATGGCGAGCAACAGCAAACGGTTGACCGTCAACCAATCCTGGTGACGGGTGTGCCAGATGGCGAACACAATCAATCCCAACGGGACGGTGACAATGCCCACGTACTCGATCTTTGCCCATAGCAGCTTAGTCGGCAGGTTCAGACTGGTGAGACCCATCGCATAAGCTACCAGCCAGACGGTCACTGCCGACATCAACAGCGCAATGGGCGCGCCCCCTCCGATGCACTTGCGCGGCGACGCCACGCATATCCGGCGAGCAGTGCGGAAACCACTGCTGTCAGAAACGACGCCACGATGTAGGGTGATAAGCTGAAATGCAATGTACTGAAGGAACCCCGACTCAGATCTTCGACGTCCGAGGATGTCATGCGACCGATGTGTGCATGATAATCGCGCTGATCTCCGACGGCTAGTTAATCACCGTCCGATCTTGGGTGAGGTCGAGTTGACAGTCAGTTGTCTCAGCCGTCGCCTACGAGGTTTCCTGAATAGAGACGAGTCGACGTTCTACCCGTGGTGACCGATCTATGGGTCGGGCAGCTCGGGATCATCATCTGGCCGATGTCATCGTAGCGAAACGCTCGGAACTCGCTATGATCGGTGGAACGCGAACCACCAGTCCCCAGATTCCTTCGCGCATACTAACGAGTCAGTTCCTCCAGCGCCGCCGTCGGTTTTCAGGCTCGCGAAAGCGACACTGGGCACGAGTGAATCGGTCGGCGGGCAGGTCCGCTTAGGATACCAGAGCCGAGTCACCCATCATGCCCAAATCGAATCAAGCGCGACCAACTGACACCCTCCGTCACGTCGATGATCGTACACACGCTCCAACACGCTGTCAATCGCCCTTTCGTGTCCGTGCGCATGCTCTTTGACCTAGGGACGTAGGTCATCTGTTGGCGAAACCCACGCGACCTAATTGTCAGTTGTCGAGCCTCGTACGACGTTCAGTCAGGCGAGCGAATGAGTTCGAGTAGTCACGTAGATGAGCGGCGCTGGGCGTCCACCCGTGTCGATGCAACTCGCGCTGCATGGTTCAACGCGACGAATACAAGGCTGACCGTGAAATTGAACCGAATTTACGGAGTCAGCTCACGTCCAGCGCTACGCCTCGTCCAGAATATCGTCGATGAAAGTGCCGAGTTTGAACTCGCTGATCGCGCCGTCTACGCGGTCGGCCATATTGCCGTTGGAGTCGAAAAACACCGTGGTCGGCATGCTCCTGACCGAGTAGTTTACGACCGTGGAACGGCTAGGCGGCGCGCCCGCTGGATAGGTGATGCCGAGTTCGCTCAGGAGCCGCAAGGCGCTGCGTTCCGTGCCGAGCCCGGTAAACGCGCCGACATCCATTCCCAAGAAGATCACGTCGTCTTGGTTGCGTTCGTATACGCGTTGGAACGCCGGCATCTCGGCGCGGCAGGGAGGACAGTCGCCGGCCCAGAAGTTGAGCACCACCGGCTTGCCTAGCCCAAGGACATCGTCGAAACTCACGTTTTCGCCACCGATGTGTTGAGCGCCCTGGTACACTTCGAACTCGAAGTCGTCGCCGGCGCCAGCCGAACCGCTCCCCTGGATGACTGCAATTCCGACGAGCACCAACACGGCCACGGTGATTCCACCGATTACCAACGTCGACGGACTGAACTTCGTTCCGCTGCCGCGTTTACCCTTTGGCCGACCTCGTTTGCGCCTGTTCTTGGAAGCCATGCCACCCCTCCCAAATCGCTGTTGCCAGTTGAATTCGCGCCGCAAGCGTAAATGCGCTTGCTTTGGCGATTCTCTGGTTAAGATGCAAGGGCACGGCAGAAGGTGCACGTGACGCGTCGCAGCATCCATCATGCTGGGCGTCATGTTGCGGTCAGCGTCCCTGACCGGGCTCGCCTGCTTCGTCCTCGGCGGTTGGCTTCCAGGCCATGAACGCTGCGACGGCGATTGCGATCAGGCTGACGGCCATGGCGATCAGGTAGAAGTCGCTGAACAGCGAGAGACCGGCGCCGGTGAGCTGGGTCTCGAACTCCGTCACGCGTTGGGCCGCCTGCTCGGCGCTGTCTCCCGGCAAGGGCAACGGCAGGCGCATTCCGGCGACCAGGTCCTGGAACCGGCCCGTACCCCATGCGGTCAGCGTGGCCAGGCCGAACGTCATGCCCACCATGCGCATCGCGGTGATCAGCGCCGCCGCGGCGCCCCTGAGGCCGACGTCGACCGAGTTCGTGGCCGCCAGGGCGACGGGAGCGATTAACAATCCGAAACCGAACCCAGCTAACGCCAGGTGCACGGTCATGGACGGATCAGAAACCGTCAGGTCCCATCTGCTCATGAAGCCGAACCCAACCGCGATCAGCGCTAGCCCCAGCATCGTCGGGACCCGATAGTCGAGACGTTGTGCCGCAATGCCTCCCAGCACGGCGCCGATCGGGACCGCCGCGGTCATCCGCATCAGCATCAACCCCCCTTCGAGCGGGGTCCTGCCCAGCACCGTGTTCGCCATCAATGGGATGGTCACCATTCCGATTATCAAGGCGGCCCCGATAAGCAGGTGAGTCCCGTTGGCCGCGTTAAACGGTCTGCTTCGGAACATCGACATCGGCAACAGCGGATCGGCTATTCCCCGCTGCCTTATCACGAAGAACACCAGGGAGATCAGAGCGACCGCGACGTAGACGCCAAACAACTCGTCCGGAGCATCGACTCGGGCCAGCCCCAGCGTGAGAGTCGACAAACAGACCGCCAGCAACACGCCGCCCATGTAATCGATCTTGGCCGGAAATCGAGGGCTTGGGCCGACCAGCGGGACGAGAAAAACCAGGACCAGAATTCCGAGAGGTATGTTGATCCAGAACACCCAGGGCCAATCCAGGTAGCGAATGATTATCCCGCCCCACAGCGGACCGATCACGCCTCCGGCCTCGGCGGACGCACCGACGATCCCCAGCGGCACACCTCGGCGCGCCGAAGGGAAAAGGTCTCCGACCATGGCGATGGATATGGGGACCAGCGCACCTGCGCCCACGGCCTGAAACACCCGGGCCGCCACCAGCGCAGTGAGGTCGGTCGTCAACGCCGCCAGAACCGACCCAGCCATGAACATCAACATCGAGGCCACGTACAGGTTGCGATGGCCCCAGACGTCGGACATCCGGCCTATGAGGGGCATCGCGGCGACGTACCCGAGCAGATAGCCGGTGATCGTCCAAGAAGCCCGGTCCAGCTCCGTGATCTGAACCTTGAGGTCCAGCATGATCTGGGGCAGCACGGTCACGATAACGGTCTGGTCGTCCGCCGCTATGAAGACGCCGGCGCAAATCGGCACGATTGCGACGTAAGGAGGAATGCGGGGGCGGGGGTTCTTGGCTCCGTTTTGAGAGGTCACGAGCCAACTATTCCGGGGGCCGAATGTCCATCGGCTCGTTGAATTTCGAGAGCGTGATGATGCGGACAACACCGTCGGGCTCCGGTGCGGTCACACGGCCATCCAACACTGCTTTGTTGAGGAAGTGCGTTCGGGCGTCTATCGTGAGCTCGACGCTTACGGTCGTCCCTTCGACCGAATTGCCCAGCAACGGGCGGAGGGCTTCTGCCGGGAGGTCGCCTGTTACGACGAATTCGTCTTCGTCGAGGGACGCGATGCTCGGGCTCAGGACGCTTGTCATCATCGAGCCGATCCCTTTTTGCGGGTCGAAGAATCCCAGAGGACTCACCTCACGGGGGACGCCTTCCCAGGCGTCGGTCAACGGGTTCGTCATATAGCTGTCGTCGCCGATCGTGATCAGGCTCGACCGCACGGCGAATGAGCCCAAAGTGCCCGCGAAATCGATGGATATGGCGCCTGGGCTCACCACGTCGCCATCGGCCTCGGTAACCGTCAGGCCGGGCGCCAGAGGCGTACCACCGCCTTCGTGGTTCAGCCGGAAGTGGAAGGTTTTCAACGCGCCTGTGGCCTCTCCCGCGATCCGCAGCAGCTCTTCGACGCTCACCGGTGTCGGCGTTGGAACAGGCGTGGCGGTCGGAGCAGACGGCTCGTCGCTGCCGCAGCTTCCCAACACCCAAAAGATCGCGGCGACCGCCAACGCGGCGAGCGACAGTCTGAACTCCGTGCGCACTCGTTGCTCCAAGGACGGGAAGGATGAATTCGACCGTCCTAACGGTAACAGCGGACCTGCATTCGCTCAAGTCTTCTGAGAGGCAGTTCGGCGCTATCGTTATTCGGTCATCGATGGCACGCTGTCGGGGCGCTGTGAGGGATGCGCATAGACGCACGGGCAGGGAGTTGTGGCGGTCGGAAGCTAAATTGGGCTACGGACGAACGGGC
>DCWO01000081.1:50562-70455 GCA_002328865.1 Dehalococcoidia bacterium UBA2160
CGGGCTCGCGCCAATTGGCCCCGCGCCTCGGCTAAGGCGCTAACCGATGGGAGGTCGCTGCACTTCGACCGTGTCCTGAGACTCCATGAACACCCAGTGGGTTTCCATCCCGCCGAGTTCCACGCGGTCCCAGTTGCTGAGGCGCACCGGCTCCTGGCCGATCTGGTTGCCGTTGACGAACGTGCCGTTGCGGCTTCCCAGGTCCATGAGCCAATAGCCGTCCCGATCGCCGCGAATTGCTGCGTGCTGCCGGGACACGCCTGGCGAATCCACAACCATGTCGCTGACCGCGGATCGGCCCATGATCATCATGCCTTCTCTGAGCTGAACCGTCGAACCTTCTTCGGGTCCACCCCGCACAAGCAACATTGCCTGTGGAGCCAGATTCATTGCCGGCCTCCCAATGAATAACGAGTGTAGCCCCATGATAATACGTGAACGAGCATTGAGGAAACCCTTTCGGGCGCTTACCCGTTGGCGTCCGACGATCCGGCGGCGACTTTCGAGAGCATTCTCACGCGTCTCGGGTCGAACTGGAAGCCTGTCGTGCTCCTCTGACAGCGGTGCATGGGGTAGTTCGGAATTCCTGGCGTTTGGATATCGTTGGCGCCGAGACGGCTGTGCTCAAGATCATGTGTTTGCGGCTGCCGGCGACCAATGTGTATGGACCGAGGTCTATGCCTCAGTGTCCCGATCCTTCGCCGGAGTGAAAATTGAGCCTTCTGGGACTTGGGGCGGCCTGCGCCGGCTCAGCAACGGCCCGACTACCCTTCCCGCCACGAAACCTACTGCCGCGGCGCTTGCCATGCCGATGGGCACTGCTTTGAATAGTTGGCGTCTGGTGATTCGGCCTCGGCTCTTGGGTCTTTTGTCCATCGTCGCCTTCTCTCTGCGCTGGGCTTACGTTGTCGTTGCATTCGGTGCAGTTCCTATTATAGACCTGGCATAATCCTACTCACAACCCAACCGTTTCGCGGCTGGACCCGCATGGAGTGGCGACCGAACTCCGAAGGGTTGACACTCCCGTCGAAGTCGCGAACAATGCATCTGCCGCCGTCAAGCGTGACGCATTCAACGGGCACAGACCAGGAGGGGAGTGGTTGGCCAACACGCTCGCTCGCGCAACTTTCGACATCGCCGAAGACCACCTGCGAGACATGGTTCTGGACGGGTACGACCTGCCCCGCGAATTCGAGACGTACCGGATGCTTCGCGAAGGCCCTCTCGACAATCCGACGCTGGCGGAACAGGGCTTCCCCGGCTCGACCGAGGAACGTTTTCGCCATGCCGGTCGCATCAACGGCTACACGAGAGAGTTCGGAGCGAAGCTTCCCAAGATGAACGACGACGGCTCGATCTTCGTAGCGGGCTCGGTCGTCCACCTGTTCGACGAACCGGATTCGGTGTCCGCGTGGGCGCGAGACATCTTCGTTGCCGATTTCGAAAGTCACGTGGGGAAGGATGTCGGCCGCGGCCAACAGTTGCTAAGCGTTGAGAAACTGGAGCCGGTCGGGTTTTTCGACGACGCGGTTGCCCTGAAAGCGGTGCACAGCAGCCAACGCGGCCTGGTGTCGTCAACGGTGATCGACTTCCGCGTCGGACGGATTCTGGGCGTAGCGTTCGTCGGAGTCGTCGGCGACCATCTCCGCCTGGAGACGGCGACGACCCTGGGAATCGCCCTGGAGAAACGCATCGTCAGCGTCGTGCTTGGCGTCTGACCTGAGATCCTGAGCAGACGCTCATTTGGCGGCGCCCGCGCAGGGAACGGCTACGCGCTTCCGAAGCCGTTGACGGTGTCGAGCGTCTGGCGAACCATGCTTGCGAGCGCTCCCGGAGCGAATGGTTTCTCCAGCATCATTTGCGTGATGTCGATCGCGGTCTCCGAATGCTCGGCCCGGTCGACGGCATACAGCACTTTTATGTTGGGAAAGGTCTGACGGAGCCGTTCACTCAACAAAGCGCCTGTCATATCGGGCATGGTTTCTTCGGTCAAGAGCAGCTCAATTGAAGCTGTGTGATTCTCCGCGACGATCAGCGCCCGTTCGCCGTTGGCCGCTGCCAGCACCAGGTAGCCGAGTTGCTGCAATTCTCTTACGGTGTCGGTCCTGGCGTTCAGGTCGCCGTCGACGACAAGCACTGTCTCGCGGTTTCGCTGCGGTTGCGTCGGTTGCTCGAAGATGCGCCCTTGGCTGACAGTGCGCGCCACCCTCGGTAGAAAGATGCTAAAAGTCGAGCCGGCGCCGAGTTCGCTGTCGCACAGGATGTGACCGCCGCTCTGGGCGATCATCCCGTGGCATGTTGACAATCCCAAGCCCGTTCCTTCGCCCACGGGTTTGGTGGTGAAGAACGGTTCGAAGATGTGCGGCAGTGCGTCGGGGTGAATGCCCGTCCCATTGTCTGAGATTCTCATCAGAACGTGTGGCCCTTGCCCGGCGTCGGCGTCGCGGAATGCATGGGCGTCGTCGAGGGTGACGTTCTCGGTGCTGATCGTGATCGTGCCCCCGTTCGGCATGGCGTCACGGGAATTGCCGATCATCGCTAGGAGAGCCTGAATCATGTGGGTGGGATCGAGATCAACGGACCCCGTGGCGCTCAATTCGAGGCTCAGATCGATGTCATCGCCCGCGTAATCGCGAATCGAACTCTCCGAGTCGCGAATCAGGTCGTCCAGGTTAAGGACCTGCGGGATGAGCATCTCTTTCCGTGAGAATGCCAAAAGCTGCCCCGTGAGCATGGCTGCGCGTTCGGCCGCTGTCTGAATCTCGCCAATCAACTCGACAGTGCGTTCGTCGACGCCCTCGGTCAACGTGCTCAGGTGGGCGAAGCCAATAATCGCCGTCAGAAGGTTGTTGAAGTCATGGGCGATTCCTCCGGCGAGCCTGCCGACGGTGTCCATCTTGTCGGCTTGGAGGTTTCGACGGGTCAGTCGTTGCTCTTCGGTGACGTCTTTCGCCCCGACTACGACCGCCCGAACGCCGTCGTAATCCACGACGCTCATGACCGAGATGTCTACGAGGGCTACTCTGCCCGCCTGCCCGAGGAGCCTAGCACGGCAGGCCGAAACCGTGGCGCCGGACTCCAGGATGAGACGCAATCTGTCATCGACCATCACACGATCTTCGGGATGGACGAGTTGAGTCAAGAGGGTCCTATCGACGTCTTCAGCGGAAAAAAAGCCCAACGTGGAATAGAACGCCCGGTTTGAAAACACGATGCGATAGTCTGGGTCTCGGCACAGCACAACGCCAAAGGGGATGCTGTAGACGATGCCCCGGAAGTCGATCCTAGGCCCCGTCAACTCGCGTTCCGATTCTTGGCTCTTTTCCGGCCTCAAGTCGATGCTGCGTGTAACTCGATTCCTGCCAGCGTCGAGAACTCCTCAAGGCGTCTCTCCAGGTGGATGACAGCGGATCCGCGGAGGTGAAACGGGCCAGTCGGGCGCCGAGACATCCGGTTTGGGAAACCCGAATGCGGATGTCTCAGCAAGGCCAACATCGATGCCAGAGTTCGGTTTGAGTTAATAACCCATCGGCAAACCGATGTCTACCCCTGGTATCGCCCGATCCATATTCAGATATTAGCAGGACTCCCAAATTCAATCAATTAGTTATTCCAACAATAATAGTTCCAAAATAGTTAATTGAAATTCGCCCTAACGTCTGACGGAGCCCAGCCCGCACGGGAACGTCGCACGTCATTGACCCTCCCAACTCGCGCCCATATAATCATCCGGTGAGTAGCGTATGCACTCTCGTTCAGCCCAGCAGCGTCCTGCTCAGAAGCACAGCATCGAGGTACAAATGGCACTGCAACCCGTGATTCTCGCCGGTGGCTCGGGCACACGCTTGTGGCCGCTGTCTCGCGAGCACTATCCGAAGCAGTTCCTTTCGGTGACAGGCGAACACTCGATGATGCAGGAAACCCTTCTAAGGCTGGACGGGCTCGAGAACCTGGCCCCACCGATAGTCGTCTGCAACGAGGAACATCGCTTTCTCACCGCGGAGCACGCTCGTCAGATCAACAAGACCCCGTCCGATATCATCTTGGAGCCTGCCGGTCGGAACACCGCACCGGCGCTGACGCTGGCGGCGTTGGCCCTCACCTCCGGCGAAACGGCCGACGACGATCCAGTGATGCTGGTCTTGCCCGCCGACGCTGTTATCACCGACGTCGAGGCATTTCAACACTCGGTGGAGGTGGCCGGCAGGCTCGCCGAACAGGGTTGCCTTGTGACATTTGGCGTCGTCCCCACGGCGCCCAAAACGGGTTACGGATACATCAAGTTGGGCGCGCCCCATTCTCCGGAAGATCAGCCGGATGCCGCGAATTCGGCGCCTCACCTGCTCGAAGCGTTCGAAGAAAAGCCCGACGAGGCCAGGGCCCTTGAGATGCTCCGGAGCGGCCAGTACCTGTGGAACAGCGGCATGTTCGTCCTGCGGGCCTCGGTGTGGATAGAGAACATCACGCGGTTCCGGGAAGACATCGTTGAAGCCTGCCGGAGCGCTCACGGCAAAAGCGTTCGCGACGGAGATTTTCTGCGACCGGATGCAGACCTGTTCAATGCCTGCCCATCCGAGTCCATCGACTACGCCGTGATGGAGAAGATCGCGGGCAATCGCGCGACCGATGCCACGACACCGGTGGTCGTTCCGTTGGACGCGGGTTGGTCGGACGTCGGCGCTTGGTCGGCGTTGCTCGAGGTGAGCGACAGCGATTCCAGCGGCAACGTAGTTCGAGGGGACGTCTACGCCAGCGGCATGAGCAACTCGCTTCTCATTGGTCAGCATCGTCTGCTGGCGGCGGTCGGTCTCGACAACGTGATCGTCGTCGAGACCGCCGATGCGGTCCTTGTCGCCCACCACGACGTTGTCGAAGAGGTGAAAGATCTTGTCGCCCGACTCAAAGAGTTGGGCCGGCCCGAACAGGAAAACCACCTGAAGGTCCACCGACCATGGGGAACTTACGAGATGCTGGATTCGGGGTCAGGCTTTCAGGTCAAGAGGCTCACGGTCAACCCCGGCGCCGCGCTCTCCCTGCAGATGCATTATCACCGCGCCGAGCACTGGATTGTGGTGCACGGAACCGCGAAAGTCACCAAAGGCGAAGAGGTCTTCCACTTATACGAGAACCAGTCGACCGATGTGCCGTTGGGCACACACCACCGCCTGGAAAATCCGGAGAGCATCCCGCTTGAAATCATCGAGGTCCAATCTGGTTCCTACCTGGACGAGGATGACATCGTTCGCTTCGATGACCGATACAACCGGAAATAGACGCGCCCGATTTCGTCTGTGGTCCTGCGTTAAACGTTGGAGCGGCCGCATCGTCGTCGGCGCCATTTTGCCTTAAGGAGATGCGCATGACCGAATCGTCGTTGCCTGAGTCTGCAATCCCATCTGTACCGCCAAGGATCTTGCTCGGCCCCGGACCAAGCATGGCCAATCCCAGGGTCCTCCAGGCGATGATGCAGCCCATGATCGGGTACCTGGACCCAGACTTCGTTCTGATCATGCAGGAAGTGTCCGATCTGCTCAAACGCGTGTTCAAAACCGAAGACGCCGCAACTTTTGCGCTTTCGGGCACCGGCACCGCCGGCATGCAGGCGGGCATCTCCAGCCTCCTCGAGCCGGGTGACACCGTAATCATGTGCGTCTACGGGTTCTTCTGCGAGCGGATGGTGGACATGGCAGAGCGAGTCGGCGCCAACGTGGTCCCCCTTCGCGCCGACTGGGGACAGCCATTCCCGCCGAAGATGCTGCAAGAGGCGCTCGAAAAGCATGGCGACGTCAAGCTGGTAACCGCAATTCATGCGGAGACTTCCACGGGGATAAACCAGCCGCTGACCAAGCTCTCGAAACTGGCCAAAAAGCACGACGCCCTGTTCATGGTGGATGCCGTAACGTCTCTCGGCGGCAATCCGATGGAGTTTGACGAGTGGGGCATCGACTATTGTTACAGCGCGACCCAAAAGTGCCTCGGCACCCCTCCGGGTTTATCGCCGGTGGCGTTGAGCCCCAAAGCCCTTCAATCCATCAAAGACCGAAAGACCAAACCTGCGTCGTGGTACCTGGATTTGGCCCTCAACGCCAACTACTGGGGATTCGACAGGGTCTACCATCACACGGCGCCCGTCAGCATGATTCTCGCCCTCCGCGAAGGCCTGCGAGTCGTGCTCGAAGAAGGCCTCGACGACAGGTATGCCAGGCACGAGAAGAACGCCCAGGCGTTGCGAGCCGGCTTGGCGGCCCTGAACCTGGACCTGGTGGCGCCCGACGGCTATCGCCTCCCGCAGATAACCCCGGTCTGGGTCCCGCATGGCGTCGATGACGCGACGGTCAGGACGGTGCTTCTTCGAGAGCACAGCATCGAGATCGGCGGCGGCCTGGGAGCGTTCGCGGGCAAGGCCTGGCGCATCGGGCTGATGGGTGATTCCAGCCGCCCCGAATACGTGCTGGCGGTCCTGTCGGCTCTGGAAGGCATCCTTCCTCGAGTTGGATTCGAGGTTGCTATAGGCGCCGCGGTCGCCGCAGCAAGCGAAGCGTTGGCCGAAGACTAGGCGAGGCGCCGGTCCCGCGTGGCTCCACAAAGCAGCGATTTCAGCCAGCAGAGAGGTGCATTAGAATGTACGTCATATTGGCGCCCATCCAGATCAAGCCCGGCTTCAAAGAGCGGTTCATTGAAGAGATGATCGGCGACGCTCGGGGATCGGTAAATGACGAGCCGGGTTGCCTGCGCTTCGACGTGATTCAAGACGGCGCCGACGAGAATCGCATCTGGCTCTACGAGGTCTACGTCGATGCCGACGCCTTCCAAGCCCACTGTGAGGCGCCGCACTTCATAAAGTGGCTCAACGCCGTCGCCGACTGGCGCGAAGACACGCCGCTGCTCGACGCTGGCGAAGCCCACAACATCTGGCCCCCTGACGCCGAGTGGAAATGAGGCCTTGCTGAAAACGGTATAATCAGAACACTGGCATTGAAATTCAGTCGTCGAGCAGATCGTGTACGCGCGAAATGGAGCCCAAGCCCAGATCTCCGAATGCCTCGGCTCGGAATAAGGCTGGGATGACCGAGGGACACATGACATCAGACCACCGGGAATCGATAATGCAGGCGAACTCGCCCGATGAACCCATTTTGCGCGACAAGTTCAGACGACTTGCGAAGACTTGGCGAGACGAAACAGGGATGTACTCGGTGGACGTGAAGAAGATCGCACACCCGGCCTACCGCGAGATCATTGAGCTGGGCGATCAAGCCATCCCTCTTATCCTCGCGGATCTTGAACAGCATGGCGGCCACTGGCATCACGCCCTTGAAGCGATACTCGGCTACAGTCCGATTAAAGGCGACGTAAAAATCAACCTGAGGGAACTGAAGGAACGTTGGCTCGCCTGGGGTCGGGAAAAAGGATACCTTTCTCAGAGTATGTGATTTGGACTCCCAGCGGGAACGATACTTTCCGAACCTGATTCGAGGTCAGTATCAGGACACCAGCTCGGAAGACCCCTTTTACAACTGCATCGCTTGGTCGGTCGGTGACGAATCGCGATGGTGGCAACCATCGGGCAGAGCGGAGCACTACTGGCCACCCGGATTTCCCATCGACGACTATTCCGTCAACACACTCGTGGCTGTTTTCCAGCAATTTGGATTCGAATTGTGCGAAACGGCCGATCTCGATCAAGGCTATGAGAAAATAGCTGTCTACGCGTCTCCAGACAGAGACTACGCCCATACCGCGCGGCAACTGGTCGACGGACGATGGGCTAGCAAAATGGGAGAGTGGGAAGACATCGAACACGACACGGTCGATGTCTTGGAAGGCCAGACGTACGGAACCGCGCAGACATTTCTTCATCGCCCGACCGATGGCGAGTAGCCGACCACCGAATCGACCTACACCCGCGCCAGCTCTCGTTGCATCTGGGCCAAGCCCATGGGGCCGAGGTCCAGCGCTCGGGTGTGGAACTCTTTCAGATCGAACGCCGCGCCCTGGCGCTCCTTGGCTGCGGCTCTGGCGTCGAGCCAGGCCCGTTCACCGACCTTGTAGCTGATCGCCTGGCCGGGCAGTCCCAGGTATCGGCTGATCTCACTGGCCACGAAGTCCGGAGGGAAGTGGCTCTTCAGGTTGATGAACTCCAGCCCGAGGTCCGGCGTCCAGGTCTCACCGGGATGGAAGCTCTGCCCGGTCGGGATCGCCAGCTCTAGGTGCATTCCGATGTCCAAGATGACCCGCACGCTCCTCAGCGCCTGCGCTCGCAGCATGCCGAGGTAGTAATCAGGGTTCTCCAGGTAGCCCAACTCGGCCATGAGGCGTTCCGCGTACAGCCCCCAACCCTCGACGTATCCGGAAGACCCGCCCATGAGCCGTTGAAACCGTGAGAGCTCCGTAGACAGGTGGTTCGTCGTCGCAAGCTGGAAGTGGTGGCCGGGCACACCCTCGTGGTAGGCAATCGAGACCTCTCCCCACAGCGGGAACCGCGTCTTGCCGCCGGTGGGATACCAGGTTCGCCCAGGACGGCTGAAATCTTCTGACGGCGGCGTGTAGTACATCGCCAGCGCCCCGCCGGGAGGAGCGATCAGCGCTTCGATTCGCTTTACCGGTTCAGCGATGTCGAAATGGACGCCGTTGAGTTCGGCGATGGTGTGGTCCTGGAGGTCTTGCATCCATTGCCTGAACTCGTTCTCGCCGTCGACGGCGCGAGCCGGGTCCGTTTCCAGCAGTTCCTTGGCGGCCGCGACTCCGCCTCCGGGCAGAATTCGCTCGGCGGTCGCGGCCATCTCCTCCTCGACCCACGCGAGCTGCTCCCAACCCCAGGCGTAGGTCTGACGGAGGTCCAGATCCACCCCGTTGTAGACGCGGGCCGACAGCGCATAGCGGTCCGCGCCCACGGCGTCGCGCTCCGCGGAACCGGGCACGTACGTCTCTCGGAGATAGCGAGCGGTCGCGGCCATCGCGTTGTTGGCCGATGCCATGCCGTTCGCCAATTCGCGGCGCAACGGCTCCGACGACACGTCGGATTGGTCGTATGCGTCAAGAAGTCCCTGGAAGAAGGAAGGTTGCCCCGCGATCTTTCCGCTCCAGACATCGCACTGATCGGCCGTCTCCGATGCTTGCCGCCTGCTGGCGACCATGCCCTGCCGCAATCCTTCGCCCAGCGTCCGCTGGTAGCTCTCAAGTGTCGTCGGAACAAGCGCCATGCGGGCGGCGATGTTTCGCCAATGTTCCTCGGACTCCCGCGGCATGAAATCGAAGACCATCCGCGTCGAGTGGATCGGGCTGTGGAGGATGCTCAGACCGCGCAGATGCTCACGTGCGTCGAACCTGTCCTGTTGGAGGCGAAGGCTTTCGATCATCATCTCGCACGCGACACGATCGCGCTCGTCCCCGACCGGCGCGGCGCCGAGCTCCGACAGCGTGGCTTTGTCGAGGTCGGCCTCCGCCTGCACGCCGTCGGGTGAATAGTCAGGCATCTCGTGATCGTGTCCCGGAACGCCGAACGCCGTGGCCGCGACCGGGTCCAGAGCGGCAACTTTATCGATGTACTGGTCCGCGATGTCAAATACTCTCGACAAATGTGGCTCCTCGGAATGTGATATTACAGAATGCCTGTGGACGCATTATGCAAGTTTACCACGAACCGACCTCTCGATATGGCGGATGTGACGCACCGCTGGGAGGTCGGACGATTGGGGCGCCATCCGGTCGATTGCACACAATGCCAAAGCCTCGTTCGGCAGGTTCGCTGCGGAAATTCTATCGGTTCGGACAATCAAAGCGCAGCATTTCGATGCCCAGCAGGATGGTCGTCCTTGGCCGATTCAGATCGTCAGGAAGACTTCAGCGTGAGGGCTCGATGGGTGATAGTATGGCGACAGGCTCCGCATTGCATCCGCCAGGGACAATGTGCATCAACAGCATCGGACCATTCTGACCGGAGAGGCAACACTTTGGCAGCGAATGATTTCAACAGTAGAGTGATGGCGGAGTTTCGGGAGAACGACGGCAAGGTTGGCGGAGGTTTCGAAGGCTCTCCGCTGCTCATATTGACGACCAAAGGGGCGAGGTCAGGCCAGACACGGGAGAATCCGCTGATGTACCTGCCCGACGGCGATCGCATGTTCGTCTTCGCTTCGAAGGCTGGCGGCCCGACGAGCCCAGACTGGTATCACAACCTGGTCGCAAATCCAGACGCATCGGTGGAAGTCGGCGCGGAAACAGTGCAGGTCAAGGCTACGGTCCTCACGGCAGACGAGCGCGACTCGGTCTACGCCAAGCAAGCCGCCCTGTATCCCCAGTTCGCCGAATACCAGGCCAAGACGACGAGAACCATCCCGGTTGTGGCCCTGGATCGGTGACTGCATCGCGCTGTTGCCGGCGTCGCTGCCAAGGGCGTGGCGCACGCACTCCGTGACCATCGTCGTTGCCGATCGACGAGGGTCCGATTCCACGTGCGGTACAATCGTCGTTACGGATTCCATTCACGACACCAGGAGAACCCCATGGAAAAGCGGATACTCGGACGCACCGGACACGACAGCACCGTCGTCACATTCGGCACAGCCAGCCTCGGACGTGTCACGCAAGAGGCTGCCGACAAGGCCACCCGGACGATGCTTGACCATGGCGTCAACCACGTCGACATCGCTCCGAGCTACGGCCAGGCGATGGAGCGACTGGCATCCTGGATGCCTGACATCCGAGATCAGGTATTCCTGGGCTCTAAAACCAACAAGCGAACGAAGTCCGAAGCCTGGGACGATGTGAAGAGCATCCTCCGGCGTCTGAACGCGGAGTCTTTCGACCTCTTCCAGCTACACGGCGTCAACACGATGGAGCTTCTCGACCAGGTTACCGCGCCGGGCGGAGCGCTCGAGACGCTCGTCGAGATGCGCGACCAGGGGCTCACCAAGTGGCTTGGCATCACCGGTCATGGTCCGCATGCTCCGAGCGTGCAACTCGAGGCGCTGCGTCGGTTCGACTTCGACACGGTCATGTTTCCGCTGAACGCCGCCATGCACCGCGATCCCAGCTACCGCCGCGACGCCGAGGCGCTGCTGGAGCAGGCTAACGCGAAGAACCTGGGAATACAGACCATCAAGATGATCGCACGGGGCGGGTGGGGCGACAACAAGCGCGACACATCGACGTGGTACGATCCCCACCGCGACCAGAGTGAGATCGACCGCGCCCTGTGGTGGGTGCTCTCACAGCCGATGCACACAGCTCCCAGCGTCGGCGATGTGACGTTGATGCCCAAGGCGTTGGACGCCGCCGAGCGGTTCAGCCGCTTGAGCGCCGATGAGCAGGAAGACGTGATCCGTTCTCAAAGTCCGCCGCTGCCACACCCGGAACTCGCGATCCTGCCGGCTGACTGACAAGGGGCGGGTTGGCTGACCACAATGCCATGAAAGAGCCGACCCTGGAAGGTTGAGCCGGCCCACGTTGTCATTCTGAACCCGCAGGTGAAGAATCTGGCTCAGCGCGATTCATTGCCACTCGCTGGGCTTATTCGATAACACCGCCCCAAACTACTTGGCTCGAGTCGCGTGCTCGTGACACATGAGAGGTTCTGACATGGAATATGGAGTCCATCTGCCCCTGATCGGCTTCGACGACACACCCGTGACGTTGCAGCGCTTGCAGTCGTTCACCGAAACCGTTGAACGGCTTGGCTTCCGGACGCTTTGCGCTAACGACCACCTCGTGTTCGCGAAACCGTGGTTCGACGGGCCGACGGCGCTGGCTTCGGTGCTCGACAGATCGGGCGACATGACGTTGGCCACCACCGTATCGATACCTGTCGTTCGCGGCCCGGCGGCGATGGCTAAAACCCTGGCGGCGATCGACATACTTTCGGGCGGGCGGTTGATCGCGGGGATCGGCCCGGGCTCGTCCGCGTTGGACTACGAGATAGTCGGAGTTCCGTTCGAGGAGCGTTGGAAACGAGTGGACGAGTCGGTGCTGGCTATGCGGGCCTACTGGCGCCAGGGCAGCCCGCCTTTCGAAGGCGATTTCTATTCGACGAATGAGGTCGATCTGGCGCCCCATCCGCATGGAGACTCCGGCATTCCGATGTGGATCGGGAGTTGGGGGTCGGCGGTGGGACTCCGGCGGGCCGCTCGACTGGGCGACGGTTGGCTGGCGTCCGGATACAACACAACCCCGACCGTCTTCGGCGAAGCCTGGGTTCGGCTCGGCCAGATCCTCGAAGACTCAGGAAAAGATCCCAGCGCGTTCCCCAACGCAATCGCCTCGATGTTCTACTACGTCACCGAAGACCGGGACGAGGCGCGTCGGACACTGACCGAGGTGGTCGGGACCGCGATCAACCGGCCGATCGAAGAACTGGCGGAGCGCCTTCCCATCGGACCGGCACAGGAGTGCGCCGAGAAACTCGCCGCCTACGAAGCCGCAGGGGCGCAACGCATATACATGTGGCCCGTGGCCGACGAGTTGAATCAGCTCGAGACGTTCTGGGACAGGGTTGTACCGTTGGTGTGAACGCCGTCGCGAAAAGCGTGGCGCTTGGAAACGTGACCGTCTCCCACTTTGTGGTAAACAGTTTACGTGGACGCGACTGTGTCTCGCCATTCTGAGCCAGCAGGCGAAGAATCTCGCCGATTGACACACGCGGTCGCTCCCCCGGCACCAGATGCTTCGCTTCGGTCAGCATGGCGATTGCCAACGAACAAAGTATTCACTTGATGACCATCTGGGAGTCGCGGCGGATCGAACGACGGCGTCTCAGCCGTCTCCGGTACACCGCCTCATGATTAGGCGACGGTCGGATACGCGAGCGGCCTCGGTGTACCCCGCGCGACCGAACGCGTTGGTGAATCCCATGAACGCCTCGGTGCCCCCCGGACGTCGCGTTTTCGTGGACTCATACGGATAGCCTTCGACGATATCGGAGCCGTTCTCGGCAGCGAATTCGAACGCGGCTTCCAGCAACGACGCCGTCAGTCCTTGGCCTCGATATGGTCGCGCTATGAACATGCAGACAACCGACCAAACCGGCTTGTCGTCGACGCGCTTCAGCGTGGTTGACCGCTCCAGGGCGCCGAAATCTTCTCTTGGCCCGACCGAACACCACGCGGCGGGCTCGCCGTCGACGTAAGCCAGCAAACCCGGCACGGCCCCTGAGTCGATCAGCGCTTTGAGCGCCTGCTTGTTGCCCGCGCCTTTGTTCGGGGATTGGCGGGCGAACTCGGCCCGCGTGACCCTCCACCACATGCACCAGCAGCCGCTGAACGCGCCGCTAGCGCCGAACAAGCTTTCGAGGTCCGCCCACCGGTCCGGAGTGAGAGGGAGGACATCGAGGCGTGCCTGCGTCTCCGTCATATGACCCCTCCGGACTTCAGCGCCGCGATCTCGGCGGAGCCCATATCGAGCAGCGATGACAGGACGTCTTCCGAGTGTTCGCCGAGGAGTGGGGGCGGCTTGATTTCGAGCTCGTTGGATTCGATCTTGATCGGGCAACCGATGATCTTGTAGTCGCCACGAGCCGGATCGTGCATGTCGATGATCATCTCGCGGGCTTTCAGGTGCTCGTCGCCGAACACTTCGAGCGTGTCCTGGACTGCGCCGACGGGGATGCCGAGCTTCGCCAGAATGTCCATGATCTCGTGCTTGGTTTTCGTCATGGTCCAGGACGTGACGATCTCTTCGACCTCGACCGCGTTTTCGATCCGTGTCTCGTTTGTGGCAAAACGCTCGTCGCCAACGAGTTCGGCGCGACCCGCCAGCGCCAAAACGCTGTCCCAGCCGTCGCCGGCCAACACGAGCGCCACGTAGTCGTTTGGACCGCCTGGAGCGCACGGGTACACGAACGGCGGTCCGCCCCACACACGGTTGCCCACTCGTGGCACAGGCTCGTGGGTATTGAGCGTGTCGATCATTCGGATTCGCATCAGATTGACGATGGCGTCTTGCATGGATATCTCGACGCGTTGGGCCTCGCCGGTGTTGTCTCGCTGGCGCAGCGCCGCCAGCATTCCGATGGCGGCGTGGAGCCCCGAGCCGGAGTCGCCCACGCCAGGCGCGACGAACTGCGGTGAGCCGCCCGCCTCGCCGTTGGCGCTCATCGCGCCGCCCATTGCCTGGGCGATGTGCTCGAAGCACTTGATCGACGCGTTGGGGCCGTACGTGCCGTATCCCTTGATGGTGCAGTAGACGATCTTCGGGTTGGCCTCGCGCAAGACGTCGTACCCCAGGCCGAACCGCTCCATCTGGCCGGGGCCGTAGTTCTCGACAACGACGTCGGACAGCGCGACGAGCTTGATCAGCGCTTCACGTCCCGCGTCGGCGCGCAGATCCAGGCAGATGCTGCGCTTGTTGGCGTTGAACACGATGAAGTAGAAACTGTCGACGTCGGGGTCGACGGCTCGTTCCGTGCGTGTCCGGTCGCCGACGCCCGGCTGCTCCACTTTGATCACGTCCGCGCCCATCCACGCCAGAAGCTGAGTGCATGACGGCCCGGCCTGCACCTGGGTTAGGTCAAGGATTCTCACACCGTCCAGTGGGCTGCTCATGCATCGACTCCTTATTCGTGTGCCAGATGCTCCGAGCACCGGCAAATGCAAAGGGCACGCGGGCGATCTGTTAGCGCGCGTGCCCTCTGTGATGTTGCTTGCGCAGATTCTCGAGGCGGCCGCCTACCTGCCGAACAGGGCGGCGATGCGCTCGCCGACGATCTTGTCCTGCCCTTCGCGCAGCCCGAACCCGTGAATCACGATGTCCGACTCGCCCTCACGCACCCTGGTCCACACGGGTGGGTCGCCGGCCTTGAGCTTGTCGACGACTTCCTGAGCGGTCATGCCCGCTACCGTTGGATCGACGCTGATCTGCACGCCGAACGGTTGGTGTCCGATCACGTTGTCGAGCATCGTGACGGTTAGGCCGGGAATGCCCTGGAGCGGTCCCATTACCGCCTGACACTGCTGCTCGATCGTGGCGAGTCGTTCCTCGTGATTCATGGTGAACCAACGGCGAGTTGCGGCCACGGCGCCCATAATCTCCTGACGGTCGATCTTCTGCGGCCTGCCGACGCCGCGAATCCGACGTCCCTCATAGCCCACGAACGACTGGTAAGAGAGCTTGCGAATCAGGTCCTCACTGCCCAGCGCGAGTCCCGTGGACTGGGGAGCGCCCATGTACTTGGCGGCGATGCACTGGAAGTCCGCGCCCATGCG
This sequence comes from Dehalococcoidia bacterium UBA2160, assembly GCA_002328865.1. GTDB lineage: Bacteria > Chloroflexota > Dehalococcoidia > Lucifugimonadales > UBA1123 > UBA2160. The sequence goes on from DCWO01000081.1 coordinate 65,760, forward strand.
CACGTATTTGCCGAAGTTCTCCAGCGGGTAGATCTGCCCCGCCGCGTCCACTGTGACGAGCACGCCCTTCGCGTGGGCGATCTCGATAGTGTCTTCGAGGGACAACGCCTTCGGGTCGGGCGTCTGTTCGACCATGTAGTAGTGAACCGCCGCCGTATTGGGGCCGATCGCGTTCTCGAGATCCTCGCGGGTCGTCTCGTCGTCGGAGCCGAAGTCGACGAGCTTGGCGCCCGCCAATTCCAGGCATCGGTCGTACCAGTACCGGTGCCTGCGCTGAATCAGTATCTCGTTCTTCATGCCCGTGGTGTCGGGGAGCTGCTGGATCCGGTCGTCGTCGTCGCCGGCCATGATCGCCGCAGTCGCCAGGGTCAGGGCCGAGCCCGCGCCGGACGTGATGTACGCTGCAGGCACGTCGATCATGTCGGCCAGCCATTTGCCTGCCTTCTCCTCGAGCTCCATCAGCGGGATATAGGCCACGTCGGCCGCTTCCATCGCCTCCTTGACCTCGGGCAACGGGGTCGAGCCGCCAAGCATCGTCACGCTACCGATAGCGTTGATTATGGGAGTAGCGCCGATCTGTTTGTAGATCTGTCCGAAGGTGGTGTCTGCCATTCGTCACTCCTTGTAAGTCAATCGCTTGGCGTTTCGGGAACCGGGCATCGCGTTGGCGATACGTGGCTGATATGCTACTCGAACTGGAGACCCATCACAACAGCCGGCCCCGTGACCATCGGTTTGCTGTCTGCGAGGGCGCCGGCCATCGATGGTGCCAGAGCGCGGCTGGATCGGTCGATGGCGTCGCTTTGCCGCAGGGTCAGGCGCTCAGGTTATTGTTGGCAGTATCTCGAGAGACATGTCGCCAGACCATCGCACAACAAGAAACGCCCCGGGGATTTGGCGGGACCCCGGGGCGCAATGAGTGACTCACGGTGCGGCTAGAAGTTGAAGTCGGTGACGTCCTTGCCGTCGGCGATGGTGACGAGCTTGCGAACTTCGAGGTATCCCTGTCCTTGGGCGATCACCTCGATGACGCCGTCAGGCAAACCTCGAAGTGCAAACGTGCCGTCGCTGTTGGTCGAGTCCCAGGCCAACTGGCCGCTGTCCACGGGTCCGGCGGAGAGGTCCATGCCGGAGATCGGCTGTCCGGTGGCCGCGTCGGTGATTCTGCCGGAGATGCTCGCGCCGCGCGTCATGGCGATGTCTACGCTTCCGACCGTTCCGGTTCCGTTGACGCTGATCAGGCCAGCGCCGTCAGACGAATGCCCGCCGCCGTAGTATTGGCGGATGTAGCCGGCGCCGTCAGCATACGCTTTGACTCGGTAATTGCCCGGAGCGACGCCCGTCAGCTTGTACCATCCCTGGGAGTCGGTGTTGCCGTTCACGCCACCGTAGCCTTGGAATGAGGTCGCCTCGATCCAGGCGTCTGCTACGGGAACGCCGGTCTTGGCGTCGACGATGCGGCCGGCGATGGCGCCGCCGAGAACCATCTCGAAGTCGATGTCTTCGATGGTCTCGGTTCCGACTATGGTGAACCTGGCAGCGGCATCCCAAGACTTTTCCGCCTCGTAGTATTGCTCGATGTACCCGGAACGACGCGCATCGACACGGATGCGATATGACCCTGCCGCGAGTCCCTCCATGGTGAACGTGCCGTTGCCGTCAGTTCCGACATACACGTTGACACCATCGCCATTGACGGACTCGGCCCCGACCTCGGCGTCGATGATTGGCTTGCCAGTTGCGGCGTTAACGACAGTCCCCGAGATAGTTCCGCCTCGCCCGAGCTCGAAGTCGGCGCTCATGGTCGATCCAGAATTTGTCAACCGCAGGTTCACTCTCTCACCGATGTGACGTTGACTCCACACTTCCACGGTGACGATCCCCGCAGGCAACCCGGTCAGCGTGTACTTGCCGTCGCGACCTGTCGATGCCCAGGCCACCTGGTCTTGGTCGATGGGACCGGCGCTCAACTCGGCGCCCGCAACCGGCGAGCCGTCTTCGGCATCGGTTATGCGGCCGATCAGTGTCACGCCCCTTTTCATCGGGAAGTCGATGTCGTTGACGGCGCCGGTTCCTTTCACGGCTACGGTCACGGCATCGTCCCGGAAGAGAGCGCCGCCATAGTACTGTTGGATGTAACCTTCGCTGTCGGCGTCGGCTTTGACTCGGTATGCGCCGGGCGCCAGGCCACGGATGGTGTACCGGCCCTCGAGATCGGTTTCGTCGCTGGAGCCGCCGTGACCCTCGGTGGAGCGAGCTCCGACATGGGCATTGGCGATGGGGAGCCCAGTCTCAGCATCGAACATCCTCCCCGAGATTGTTGCGCCGCGCGCGACCTCGAAGTCGATGCCTTCGATCACCTTGGTTCCCTGGACTGTGACCGTGCCTGCATCGTCTCTGGATCTCTGGGTTTCATAGTAGCCCCGGTTTTGTGCGTCGACGTGTCCCCGATAGGCGCCGTCGGCGAATCCTTCGATGCGATAACGACCGTCTCGGTCGGTCTGTGCGTGGAGATTGGTATCCAGTCCGTCGATTCTTTCAAAATGTACGGTGACTTCGCTGACGAGCAACCCTGTATCGGCGTCGACGACCTTGCCGGTGATCGAGGCGCCTCGGGTCAGGACGATGTCGCGCTCAAAGTAGCCCCGGCTTTGTCCAGGGCGAGCGTCTGCCACTGGTCGATGTGCCGCCTGCTCCTGATTTCGACGTCGATGAGTCCCACGGGGAGCCCTGGCAGGATGTATTTCCCGTCTCTTCCCGTGGATGCCCACGACACATGCTCTCCGTCGTTCGGCCCTGCGGACAGATCGACGTCTTCGATCGGCAATCCCGTCTCTGAATCTGTGATCTGGCCGATCAGCGCCGCGCCTTTCTCCAGCGAGAAGTCGATGTCCTTGGCGGTCTCCGAATCTCCCACGTTGACCAGTTCGGCTCTGCGCCAATCGGCGGCGTTGTCGAAGTATCGGAGGACGTAGCCTTGTTCGTCGCCATATGCCTTGACGCGATATTTCCCGGGAGCCAGACCTGCGAGTGTGTACCAGCCTCCGGCATCGATGTCGGCGTTCGCGCCGCCGTCGCCGTTGTCTGCATAAGACTCGACCCATGCGTGAGCGATGGGGAGTCCGGTTTCGGCGTCTGTTACACGACCCGTTATGGCGCCACCGCGGTCCAACGTGTAGTTCACGTTGATTACGGAATCCAATGCCTCAATCTGGATCGTGGCGTATGAGTCGATGTACAGGTCACTGTTGAAGTTCATGTCCACGAGGCCCGCGGGCAAACCGGTTAATGCGAACGCGCCGTCGCTTCCGGTGTCTGCCCAAGCGGTGTGATCGCCTTCGACCAGCCCCGCCGAGACCCCGACGTCTGCGATAGGCGCACCCGTGGAAGCGTCGGTCACCACTCCTCGGATCGTGGCCCCGCGGACCATTCCGGACCCAGGGGCCGTCAATGTCAGAGGGCTCGGCGTCGTCTCCTCGGCGAACACGAGGATCTCGTACCAGTCCGACCCTTCGAACTCCGTGTCGTCGAACTCGACGACCAACATGTATCCCTCGTCGGTGAGGTTGATCGTGCCGGCGACATCGCCTCTGGCGTCCAGAGCCTCGATTCTGACCTCAGCATATCCAGCAGGGAAAGGCGGCGTGAGCCGGTCGTACATCGACGACTCGCACTGGCAATCGTAGTTTTGTGCGTCAGGCTGGTCAGGCCACTCGGGGAGCCACTTCTCGTCGTTGAATCTCGTCGCCAGATCGGTTGAAGCGCTTCGACCTGGGGCCGACAGCTCCTTGTGAAGCCACCACGCCTCTGAGCCGCGCATCACGAGCTGGCTTTTGCCGTCGATGTTGGCCGTGACGTGGATGGCCGACCCGTCGTAGGCGGTGTCGACAACGGTCGCGCCGGCGTTGAATGCCGGATCGGTCGCGAGTTCGGTTTCTCCGCCCGACGCCAGAACATCCGAGACGCCCGCCGAAGGCACGCTGTCGTCGATTTCGATTCGTTGGACTTCCACGATCCTGGCGACGGGTACAGGGGCCTCGTCTGCCTCTCCATCTCGAGGTTCAAAGCTGATGAAGCTGTCCCGATTCGCGACTGGCGAATCGTTTTGAATGAGGCCAGTCTGCGCTAACTGGTCGCGGCACGTGTCTTGAATTGCGTCCTGATCGGCGCCTGACGGCCCCAGACCGTTGAGCAGCATGCTGGACGCGCGGCTCACGCCAACGACGCTGGCGACGCAGTCGAACAGCGGTCCTTGTAGCGCCGCGAGCTCGTCCGTCGAGACGATCTGCGCGGGCTGCACGTTCCCGAGGTTGCTCTGTGTCGGGTCGATCCCTGAGTCGAGTGCGCTTTGAGCTGCATTCGCAGCCGTCAGCAAACCCTGCGGAGAAGACTGTATCTGTCCGTCGATCTGTTGAGATTTGGCAGCCGCCTCCGGTGAAATTTGCGGAGTGTCACTGGCGTCGACTGGCAACGCGGACGGCCCCGGCTCCCACAGGTCTGACGCGAGTCGCGCGGCTGCCTGCACTCCGAACCAGCTTGTCGACTGCGCGTAATCGATGGCGCGATCCCACGCGCCGACGCGAGCGCCGATCACCGCAACCGTCAGAGAGATGGTCAGGACGGTTCCCATCCACGCCCAACGGCGTCGGTGCGAGCGTTGCCACGCTTGCGCCCAGTGTAGACCGTCAGCGAAAGT
>DCWO01000103.1:0-5464 GCA_002328865.1 Dehalococcoidia bacterium UBA2160
GCGGACGGCGCCCTTCATCCTGTAGGTGCTTATCATGCCGGTGAGGACAGCCCGGTCCCATCCCCAGCGCTGGTGCACCCGTTTGATGAGCTCCTCGCGGATGTTCCGCGGAAAGTCCAGGTCGATGTCGGGCACGGAAGCCATGTCGTCTTGCAGGAACCGCTCCAGCGACAGGTCGAACTTCAGCGGGTCGATGTGGGAGAGGCCGATGAGATAGCCTGTCAACATGGCGACCGACGACCCTCTGCCTCTCCCCGGAGGACGCTCCTCCAGAGGTATCTCGGGGTCGCTCAACCCCAACTCGATCTGGATGTCGCGGGCGATCTGGATGATGTCGTGGTAGATGAGGAAGAATCCGGCGAGGTCGTGCTTCTTGATGAGGCGGAACTCTTCGCTGAGCCTTTTGCGCACCCGCCAGTTGATGCGTCTGTAGCGTCTGATGGCCGCCTGGCGGCAGAGTTCCTCCAGGTAGCTCAGGGGCGTATGCTCGGGAGGCACGGGATAGTTGGGGAACTTGTAGGCCAGGTCGCGGGTGAGATCGAAAGAGCATCGCTCTGCCACCAGCAACGTGTTGTGCACTGCCTCGGGGCAGTCCCGGAAGAGGGCGGCCATCTCGGCGGGGGACTTGAGGTGGAAGTGGGCGTTGGGCCTGCGCTCCAGGTGGGTCTCCTCGAGGCTCTTGTTGTTGCGGATGGCGACCAGCGCATCCTGGAGCCGGTGGCGGTCCGGCGTGTGATAGTGGACGTTGTTGGTGGCCACGACTTTCACGCCGACCCTCCCGGCCAGCTCCACGAGCTGTCGATTGCGCCGCGTGTCGCCGTGAACCAGGTTCTGCTGAAGCTCAACGAAAACGCTGTCGGCGCCGAGCCAGTCCACGTACTGCCTCAGGATGCCTTCGGCCTCGTCAGTCCGACCCTGAGCGGCCAGGTTGGGGACCGGACCGTTGCGGCAACCCGTGAGCAGCACTACACCCGCGGAGTATTCGGCCAGAAGCTCGACGTCCAGCTCGGGGTTCCGACGTTCCGCGCCGATGTAGGAGTAGGTGACGAGCTGGCACAGGTTTCCGTAGCCGGCGCGGTCTGAGGCCAACAGCGTCAGGTGCTGCCCGCCCTGAAGCGTGACCTCGGCGCCGACGATGGGGTTGATGTCCAGACTGCGGGCGACCTGGGCAAACTGCATCGTCGCGCACATGTTGTCGTGGTCGGTCAGCGCCAGGGCCGGGTAACCCAACTCGACGGCGCGGGCCAGCAGCTCATCGACGGAGGATGCGCCTTCCTGGAAGGAATAGTTGCTGTGGCAGTGTAGCTCGGCGTAGGTCATGGGGTAATTTCACAGGTTTGGCTCTGAAGGTCAGAACATCGGTGCGCTCGACCTTCACTGACGCTGGCTGTTTTGAATCCCAATCTCCGTTCGTGGTGAGCCTGTCGAACCACTCCGACGGGACAACGTACCGTGCGATTTATGCGACAAACTGACGACTCGATATGTCAGTACCGCTGCCTGTACCAGGCGCCGTTGAGCATGTCGCGGAAGAGGGTGACGGTTTGGTTGTCCTCCAGCAGCACGTGGTAGTACTTTCGCGATAGGGGTCTGGGTCTCCACCACTCTTCGTCTATCTCCCACTGGTCTTCGATGGCGGTTACCTTCAGGATTTTGGCGCCGAGTGGTCGCCCCGCCCCACCCTTGGGAGAAGAAGAAATTGGGGACACCCCAAACCCCGGCAGGGACTCCGTCCCCTGCACCCCTGTTTCGGGTGTCTTCTTGCGAGGCGCGCCGAGTGTCGACGCAACCCCTACCTCGGGAGAAGAAGAGTTTGAGGACGCTTCGACGAACCCCAGCGTCCTGACGAGTCGGGATTGCACCCCTGTTCCCGGGGATGCGTTTTTGTGAGGCACAGCAGGCGTTTGCGCCCCTGTTGCTGCAGGTGCATTGGACACTCCGAGCGAGCCTCTCACCTCTCTTTCGAGAGCAAAAGCATCTTGAGACACCCCAGACTTCGGCGTCCCGACGAGTCGGGACTGCGCTCCTGTCGTCGGAGATGCACTGGGTGCGCCGGATGGCAGTTCGTCCCCTCCCTTGGGAGAAGAATTGGGGGGCGTCTCTATCTTTCTCAGAGAAGTCTTCGCTCCCGTGTCTGCCAGCATGTAGTCGATGGACCGGGTGTCGGGCGACTCCTCCGCCGCAGGCCCCAGGAAAGAGAAGTCCGGAGATGCCGGCGCCTGCCGTGTCGGGTTGGCGCCGCGCCCGTATTCGGAGGCATCGCCTGGTGAGAATGCAGTCCGAGAACCGGACTCAGGCGGCGCTTGCCTCTGCGCCTCTGTTTTTGTGTCTCTCGTATCCTGAATTGTAAGTTCGTTGCGTAAGTCACGCGGTACGTTGAATCGTTGGGGTGGTTCGACAGGCTCACCACGAACGGCAAAAGCCCCTGCTCCGTTCGGCCTGAGCTTGTCTAAGGCCCGGCTGAATCGTGAGGCTGGTCCCGACCCCGACGCAATCGGGGCCGGGGTCCCGATGCATCGAGACTCGGCGGGCGGCGGCCTCAGGGTTATGGCCACGGGCCTTCCGTGTTCGTCCTCTGTCACGGTTGTTGGGATGGGCGGGTTTAGGGGTCGAATTGCACCAATGCTTGGCGTCTCTCCGGGATTCTTGACCACGGCTCTATGTTCCTTACTTTGAATATGGGCGGCTTCGTGCGAAGACGGACCGCCATCTGATGCATCATCTCGCGGAGTTGCTCCTGCCGCCGAACGTCGGAGAACAGGCTGGTCTGGACTCCCGACTCTCCGGTGAGTCCCGCCAGCGTCAGGCCCAGGTCTTCCAGGGGACCGGGGAGCACCGTGCTGCTCAGCATGGCCCGGAGAAGGCGCGCCGCTGACTCCTTGCCGCCGACTGCTTCTCGAAAGGCGAGCCCCCGAATCCAGGGCGGGCCGAGCACGACTCTGGCCTCCAGTGTCGCCATGCGGACGTACCGGCCTCTGAGTGCGGCGCGGGAGAAGGCTCTGCCGAACAGCATCTCCGCCGCCACCAGAAGGGCGTCCAAAGTGACCGTGGGTATCGGGAAGGCCAGGTACTCGTTGACCGTGTCTTCGGCCTCGTCGGACACCAGGGGACTGGAGTCGAGTCCGTTGGCCAGTTCCCAGGCCTGACGGCCCTGAGGGCCGAACTGGGCCTGCACCGATCCCAGATCCATGGCCGCCAACTGCCCCATGGAGCCGATCCCGTAGCGACGCAGTCGCTCTCGGTCCTCCCAGGTCAGGGGCAGGGCGTCTATGGCCAGGTTCTTGAGATAGTCCGCCGCACCGCCATCGGGGACCCTGGTCGCCTGCCCGCCGCTGCTGGACAGCGCGGCCACGTATGCCATGAACTTGCCGTCCGCGACGCCCACGCGCGGGTTCAGGTGGTGGGGCACGGCATGGATGAGGGAGGTTATCAGCCGGGTCTCGCCGCCGTACATCCGGTCCAGGCCGTCCAGGCCCACGTGGATGCAGCCCACCTCCCCCTTCTCCACCAGCGGACTGCGCTGACGGAGGGCGGCGACCGCCTTGTTGTAGAGGGCATGGTAGTATGGCACGTCGGCCTTCAGGAGCAAGGCGTTCTTGCAGCGCGACAGCGCCTCCTGCAACGGCATGCCCGGGACCACGCCCACGGCTTCCGGAGAACTGTCGAGCACCATCTCGCGAGAGTCCGGACCCTCGGTGACGATGACGGGTCGGTCGCGCAGGGCCGGGCGTCGCATCAGCTCCGCCTTCATCGGAAGGTGAGTTATCAGCATGCACGCGACCTTCACGCCGGCTCCTTTCCCGTCCGATTCTGCTAATTTGAACGGACTCTAAATCGGGTGAAGTTAAATTGTACAGAACACTTGTTCGCCTATCAATAGCATATCGAAGGGGTTTCGCTCGACTTATGTTTAGCAACTGTCTAAGACATCAGAACATGTGTATGCATGGGGGGAGCTAGGGTGAGATGTTGGGTATGCGTGACCCGGCGGTGTCCCGCTCCTAAGGATTGCGAGGCGTAGGGGAGGGTTTCAAACCCTCCCGCGAGTTATGCTCCCTAAAACAGCTTAACGCCGTGTTATACAATCTTCGAAGAGGTATGCAATCCGCTATGTGCAATATAGAACGCAACGGGAGGGTTTGAAACCCTCCCCTACACACAGTGGCCTTCATTGAACAAATCGACGTATGACCATCACTGCGATACTGTCGTCAGCTCGCTGCTCAGAACCCCGGCAGGCGGGGTTGGATGACCTCGGGCTCTTCTTCGCTGGCGAAGCCGGAGAGGCCCACGCCCACCAGGCGGAACATTCGGCCCGGCTCGAGCTCGGCGATCAGCAGGACGCCGGCGGCCTCGGCTATCTGTTCCGAGGCGCTCACCGGCTCCGGAAGCGTGACCTGCCGGGTGAAGGTCGTGAAGTCCGAGAGCCTGAGTTTGAGCTTGACCGTATAGCCCTGGATGCCTTTGCGATCGAGGTCGCGGGCGACGCGATGGCTCAGCCTGTTGACCAACTCCTCCAGCGCCTCGGGGTCGCCCGTGTCTTGGCGCAAGGTCGTCTCGGCGCTGACCGACTTGGAGCCACGGTGGGTCTGGACGGGGCGGTCGTCCTCCCCCAGCCCAAGTTTCTTCATGTACGGGCCGTTGCGTCCGAACATCTTCTTGAGCCAGTCGTCGGATCGCTCGGTCAGGTCTCCGATCGTCTCGATGCCTTCGGCGCGGAGTCGCTGTTCGGTCTTGGGGCCCACGCCCCAAAGCCTGCCCACGGACAGCGGGGCGAGGAATGCGCGTTCAGCGCCAGGTTCCACCACCGTGAGACCGTCCGGCTTCTCCAGATCCGACGCAATCTTGGCGACCGACTTGCTGGCGGCGGCGCCCACAGAGATCGTGAGGCCGAGTTCGGCTTTGACGTGTCGCTTCAGCCTGTAGGCGATCTCTCTCGCGTCATGTCGCGCGGAGACCCGCTCCGTGACGTCCAGGTACGCTTCGTCCATGGAGAGAGGCTCGATCGTCGGAGTAAGCTCGCGGAAGATGTCCATGACTTTTCGCGAGACTTCGCGATACCGTGTGAAGTTCGAGTTGACCTGTATCGCGTGGGGGCAACGTTGCAATGCGGTTCGCATGGGCATGGCGGACCGTATGCCGTATTTGCGAGCTTCGTAGGATGCGGACGCGACCACGCCCCGACCCTCGGGGCTGCCGCCGACGACCACCGGCTTGCCTCGGATGGCGGGGTTGTCGAGCTGTTCCACCGAGGCGTAGAAGGCGTCGAAATCAGCGTGAAGGATGTGCCGCATGTCTCAGGAGCCGTGCTCGCTTCTGGAAGGGCGCTCCGACACTGCATCCCCAAGCAAATCTGCGGACAGCGGACCTGCTCGCGAACTGGTGTTGCCGGCGCCGTCGTGTCGTCCAAGGATACCTCGGCATCCTCGAATCGCGCAAACGCGGCGAGGTGAACGCCGAGGCC
>DCWO01000103.1:5801-12007 GCA_002328865.1 Dehalococcoidia bacterium UBA2160
CGAGGCCAAGCGGATGCTGTCGGAACTCGGCGTGACCACCGGCGTGCGAGAGGACTGGCGCTGGGAATTGTTGGCAAAGCGATCTGCGAACGCATACGATGAACGGACTGGAATCTGGCGCTGCATCACTCCAAAGGAGAGAAGACCATGCCAAACCCCGTAGTTCACTTCGAGATTCAATCGACCGCGCCCGGGCAGAGTCAGAAGTTCTTCGCAGATCTCTTCGATTGGGACGTCAATACCGCCAACCCGATAGGTTACGGGTTGGTGGAGGCGCAAGACGGGCATGGCATCGGCGGAGGCATTGGCGACTCCGACGACGGACAAACCCGCGTCACCTTCTACGTCGAAGTGGATGACCTACAGGCCTATCTGGACAAGGCGGAGGAGCTGGGCGGCGAAACCGTCGTGCCTGTCACGGTCATACCGGATATGGTGACCATGGCGATGTTCGCCGACCCCACGGGCGCCATCGTCGGCATGGTGCAAAGCGACGCACCATAGGGGTATCCACTACCCGCCTCTCGGCCGTGTGCCCGAGGGGCGGGCGCCTATTGTCGGGAATGGCCGCCTCAGGCGGCGACAGGAGCCGGGGCAGTGAGACGGTACCCGACGCCGCGGACGGTCCGAATCCAGACCGGGTCGCGCGCATCGTCGCCCAGTTTGTTGCGAAGACGCTGGATGTACTTCTTCAAGCCCTCCGCGCCGTCCTGTTCGCCCTCCCAGACGACTCGCTGGATGAACCCCTGCGAGAGCGTGACGTAGCGGTTCTTGGCGAACAGATGGAGCAGCCGGAACTCCGTGGGCGTGAGTTCGAGTCGGGCGGCGCCCAGGTAGACCGCCCGCTCCGACGGGTTGATGAGCAGGTCGCCGCATCGGATCTCGGCGTCTTCGGATCGAGGGTTGCCGTTGCCCGCGCGCCGCATCAGCGCCATGGCCCGCGCGGTGATCTCCATCATGCTGCGAGGCAGGCGGATGTACTCGTCCGCGCCGAGTTGCAACGCTTTGACGACCGTCGACTCGTCTCCTCGCTCATCGGCGACGATCAACGGCACGTCGGTGACATCCCGAACAACCTTGAGGATATCCATCAATCCTATGTCGGGCAGATCGCCCGACACGAATACGATCTCGGGCTCGCAAGCCAGCGCGTCGATCAACCGCCGTCCGTCAGACACCACCGTCGAGGCGGCATCGGGCCAACGCAATCGCAGCGCCAACTCCAGCTCGGTTATGTTCCCATGGTCGCGGGAGACGAAAAGTACCTTCAAACAGCCGGGCTCCGTGACGTGCAGCCATGCAAAACTTTGGCGCATCCGTGGAGCGCCTTTAATTCACTACATCAACCAATCCGCCGCGACCCAAACGTACGCGGGCGGATGCTCCTGGGCGGGAGATCGGAACAACTCACGGCATCCCAAACGACGGTGTCAGGACGCGGCGCCGGTTGATCTCGAGCGACGCCTGCATGTCCTCTTCAATACGCTGGCGCCCAGCGGTTCGATCTCCGTGACAGCCAAAAATGACGTTTCTTGACCGTCCGCTCCGTTGTACCCACCATGCTACCATGGGTTATGATTGCCCGGGCAACAACGCTCTCTCTACTGAAAGGAGATAGCGGTCCATGGGGGTATACGCCTTGGTAAAGACGGTTTCTCGCAGGTTGGAGTCCATCGTGATGTCGCTCACGGACGCCCTGCCGCCGTACAACGTCGTCCAAGGCGCACTGAACTCCAAAGAGACGAGCCCGGACGGCACGTGCTACTTCTACGTCGCGGCGGCAAAGATCGAGGTCGACGAAGCGACCTTCGGCATGCTTGAGGTCGGCGACATGCTGAAGGTGCGCTACACCCGCGGCGACCGAGCGATCAACATAGATCGCTACGTTCCCCTCAACGGCCAAGAGTAAGTCCGACGCGCCTGTCGCCTCATGGGGCTTTGCGCTTTCAGAGCTCCGGCGTCACTCAACCCTCGCCTAACCCACCGGCAATCCCGCATAGACTCTTCGAGACTGTCCGACGGTCAACGCGCCAGAACTGGTGCGGCAGGCAATGGTCGAGGATGCCGATCTTCGTCGTCTTCGACTATCAGGATGTGATCGCGGTGTTCCATTGCGTCGGACCTCCCAATCATCTTATACTTTGTCGGTATCCAGCGGGCAACCCGACACCGGAGCAGCCAGTGAAGTAGGGACACGGGACAAGCCAATCAACGGTGTTGAATTCAGATGCGTCGTGGCGGATTGTGACGGCCGCGTTGACGATCTGCGTAGTCGATCCCGTTCCCATTAACCTGCCGGTGTCTCGCCTGCGAACCGCACACGCGAGACACGGACTGCCTTGGACTTTTCATTCCCCTGGCGCGGTCCGGATTTTCGGGAAACAGGTCGACACGCGAAAAGGAGACACTCGCCGTGTTGGCAGCATCCCTTCAAAACGTATCAAGCTACTATGGCGCGGAGACCGTGCTGCAGGGCGTCACGTTCCAGATCTCCGAGGGGCAGAAGCTCGGTCTGATCGGGGCAAACGGCTCCGGGAAGACCACCGTGCTCAGGATCATGGCGGGCCAGCAGGAGCACTCCGCCGGGCAAGTCGTCATCCCTGAGGCAGTTCGAGTCGGCTACGTTCCTCAATTCGTCGAACACGACGCCAACGACACCGCGATCGGCTTTCTGCTGTCCGAATACAACGTCATCGCACAGACATTGCGTGAGCAGGAGCAGCGACTCGAAGACGCTCCGGAGCGCGTGATGTCAGCCGCGCTGCGAGCGTACCAGAAGGCGCGCGACGACTACGACCACGTCGAAGGCGACCTGTTCCCGCAGCGAGCGCGGTCGATGCTCGACACCATGGGTCTCGCGGGCAAGGCGGACCAGATGGTCGGCTCGATGTCGGGCGGCGAGACGAACGCGCTGGCGCTGGCACGGGCTCTGCTCGCTCAACCCGATCTGCTGATCCTGGACGAGCCCGCGAATCACCTGGACTACCTTGGCGTCGCCTGGCTGGAAGACTTCCTGGCTCGCTTCAAGGGCGCCGTCCTGATGGTCTCGCACAATCGGTACTTGCTCGACAGGGTCGTCGGCGGCATCCTCGAACTCGAAGACGGCAAGGTGACCGCCTACGAGGGCAACTACTCGACGCACCGGGCGACCAAGCTCCGGCAGTTGCTGGCGCAGCAAGCCGACTACCTCGCGAACCAGAAGCGGCTGGCGAGGCTGGAGGCGCTGGTCAAGCGATTCGAACAGTACGCACGCGTCTACGACGACGCGATGTGGGGCAAGCGGCTTCGGGCCAGGCGATCGCAACTTGAGCGCGAGAAGCGTCAGGCGGTCGAAAAGCCGGCGCTTGCCGACGCGGGCATCAGCGCCGAGTTCGAAGCGCAAGCCCCGCGAGCGAACATCGCCCTCCAGGTCCGCGGCTACGCCCGAAGCTTCGACGACCTGACCCTTTTCGACGACGCCGACATGGACGTGGCGGGCGGAGAGTCGGTGGCCCTCGTCGGCCCCAACGGCAGCGGCAAGACCACGCTGCTTCGCGACATCGTCGAGAACGGCGACTGGGAGGACGAGCACATCCGCATCGGCCCCAGCATGGAGCTCGGCTACTCGGCGCAGCATCAAGAGGTGCTCGACGACGACAGCACGGTCGTTATGGAAGTCCGCTCCGTCGCGCCGATGTCGAATCAGGTCGCATTCGCGCTGCTGAGTCGCTTTCGGTTCGTGCACGAAGACATGCAGAAACGAGTCGGCGACCTGTCCGGGGGCGAGCGCAACCGGCTTCAACTCGCCAAGTTGATGGCTACGAAACCCAACTTCCTGATTCTGGACGAGCCGACGAACCACCTCGACATACCGTCGCGGGAGGCCGTCGAAGAGGCGCTGGAAGATTTCCCAGGCACGGTGCTAGTCGTGTCCCACGATCGCTACTTCCTGGACAAGATCGTCGACCGCGTCGTCGAGGTCCAGGACAAGCGATTGGTGTCGTACCCCGGCAACTTCACCGAGTTCTGGCGAGCCAGAGGCCGCTCGACGGTCGACGTCGTCGGACGCGTGTCGCAGCGCCGCAGCCGCCGAGAGCCGGACCGCGTCCAACGCGCCGCCGACCGCAAAACCACCGCCGACCTGGAGGCTCGCATCCGCGCGGCGGAGCGGGAGAAGCTCGACCTTGAAGAAGGCCTGGCCAAAGCGTTCTCATCCCACGACCACCGCGCCGGCCGCCGCGCCAAACGCCGACTCGACCGAGTCACCGCCCAACTCGAGGATCTGTACGCGAAGTGGACGGCGCTGGGGTAGGCAATTCAGACATCACGCTTGTTCGAACCGAAAGCTGATGTTCGTATCGCACGGCACATCGGTTCGCGGAGGGTTGTGTGACATGATGTATAGGGGTTCGGTCCAGAGTGCGCTTTCCCTTGGTGTCGCCATCTGATATCGTTGCTTTGTGAGAAAGATCGCATCGCGTCGACGACAGCGAACGTGCTGAGCGCGCCGAACTCGCACGATCGCCGCAGAGATTATCCTACGCCGAATGCCGCCGATCGATACGGCTCCGGCCGAGCGATGCCAACTCCGCAGTAGGGGTCACCGATGGCTGAAAACATAGACCGGTCAAGTCAAGGCAGCTTCGTTGGATGGGATACGGCGGCGCTTGGAAACTCGGCAGCGTTCGATGCCAGTTCACCACGACCGGATGTTGTCTGCTCGCCGACGTTCATGCATAATGCTGACGCGCTAATTGCGCATAACGACACGTTGGAGTTCATGCGCACAGTTCCCAACGGAACCGTGCAACTCGTTGTTTCGTCGCCTCCCTACAACATAGGGAAACCTTATGAACGGAGAGCCGCACTCAATGATTATTTAGACTGGCAATCATCAGTCCTCCACGAGTGTGTGAGGATCATGAAACCTGGCGGAAGTTTGTGCTGGCAGGTCGGTAACTATGTTAACTCTGGCGAGGTATTCCCGCTGGATTTCTTTTTTACCGCATTCTCAAAGAGGACCTCGGCCTCAAATTACGGAATAGGATTGTTTGATCCTTTGGACACGGCCTCCACGCAAGCAAGCGATTTTCTGGCCGCTACGAAGTGATTCTGTGGTTTACGTTGGGAGACAATTATCAGTTCAACCTCGACTCTGTCCGCGTACCACAAAAATACCCGGGAAAGCGTTACTACAAAGGTCCTAGCAAGGGTAAGCTGTCAGGAAATCCACTAGGAAAAAACCCAAGCGACATTTGGCAATTTGTGGCGGATGAATGGGAGAATGAAATCTGGGATATTCCGAATGTAAAATGGAACCATCCTGAAAAGACTGCCCATCCGGCGCAATACCCGATCGAATTAGTCGAAAGGCTAGTCCTTGCACTCACCAACCCTGGCGATCTAGTACTCGATCCGTTCATGGGAGCAGGTTCATCTCTAGTGGCCGCATTGATGCATAGCCGTAGATGCGTGGGAGTGGATAACGATCAATCGTTCACTGAGATCGCTCTGAGCCGGATTGGTTCCCTTCTAGACGGTACGCTCAGGCGCCGCCGATTGGGTTCGACCAAGTACGAACCAAGCGGCAACGAGAGGGTTGCTCAACTGCCAAGTGATTGGATCAAGGACATTTCCAATAATGCCGATGGCGAGCGCCGATGAAGATTGCCGAGTACTACTCTCATTTGAACGGGCTTGAATACCTTTTGGTTCACAAGAAGAATCTGTGGGACGAAATCCGCCAAGTAGTGGAAGACGTTGATGCAGAGGCTTGCCGTACCAAAGTATCTCGTGAGAAAACGATGCGTGGGAAACTCTTGTACGCACCAATTGAAATGAACAGGGAATTCCGCAATCGTTTCGACGACGCAAATTGGCAGTCTTCCAGAACCAGTTATTGGGTAACGCAAGATGCACAATTGATCCGAAAGACAATGCAGATGTCACCGCGGGATCAAAAAGCCGAAATTGAGACTGCGGGTCTGAGGGCGATATATTCGTACAACCAGACTGATTTTGTAAAAGAGCGCATTGCCGTCGAAGTGCAATTTGGCAAATACTTCTCGGTCGCCTTCGACTTATTCGTGAAACATCTAGCGTTTTTCGTGGGTGACGTCATCGACCTTGGTGTTGAGATAGTACCAATGAAAGAGTTGCAAGAAGAGATGTCGTCGGGTGTGCCTTACTACGAGGGCGAGTTGTACTGAGGTGGACCCAATCCTTTG
>DCWO01000090.1:0-10763 GCA_002328865.1 Dehalococcoidia bacterium UBA2160
TGTACAATCATCAACTCAGAGAGCTCGCGATATCAGCTCAAAGTCTCCATTAACTTTCCGTCCCATTTAGGCTGACAGCCAACACTTCTGTCCACATACCTCATCGCTGGCTGATCTGACGGTCTTGCTGGCAGTGTCTGTCGCTGCGGTAGCCGTTTACCCCGCCACTGCCGGCCTTGTCGTCCAGAACGCGGTGGTCTCCTCAAAGGCGTGCGCCAGTTGGAGGACGCCGAAGTCGTCCCGGTATCGCCCAACAATTTGGACGCCCACGGGCAGGCCTTCGGGCGTGAACCCGCAGGGAACCGAGATCGCCGGATGGCCGGTGACTGTGATGTAGTAGCAGGACTTCATCCAGTCGATGAACGTGTCCATCGTGACGCCGTTGATCTCGGTGATGTAGCGCTGCTCCACGGGGAACGGTGGGACTTGGCTGACCGGGAAGACCATGAACTCGTAGGTCTCCATAAAGGTATGGACGCGGTGGAATATCTCGGTGCGTTTCGCCTCCGCCCATCCGACCTGCGGTCCGCTGAGGTTGACGCCCTGCTCGATGTCCCACACGAGCGTGTCTTTGAGCATGTCGCGGTGCGTCTTGAGAAGCTCTCCGCTGCCGATCTCCCGACCCCATCCTCGCCAGATCTTGAAGACCTGGTCGGCGTCCGCGAAATCGGGCTCTGCGTCTTCCGTCACGCAACCGAGCGATTCGAAGGCGCCGCGTTGCGAGTCGATGGCCGCCGTTGTGCGTGCGTCGATGGGCAGACCGCCGAAGTTGCGGCCCCACGCGATGCGAACGCCGCTGAAGTCGCGTTCGAGCGATTCTGCGAATCGGCTGCCCGACTCGGCGATCGACATGGGCGAGCGAAGGTCCGGTCCGGCGATGGCGCTCAACATCAGTGCTGCATCCCGAACCGTGCGAGCCATCGGCCCCTGGGTCGACGTGGGGTTCCAGCTCACCTTGCTCGGCCATGCGGGCACTCTGCCCGGTGACGGGCGAAATCCAACGACGTTGCAGAAGTTGGCCGGGTTGCGGAGCGATCCGCCCGTGTCGCTGCCGTCGGCAATCGGGATCATTCCGCAGGCAAGCGCCACCGCCGCGCCGCCGCTGCTGCCGCCGCAGGTTTTGGTCGTGTCGTATGGATTCAGCGTCTCGCCGAACACCTCGTTGAACGTCTGCGAGCCGGCGCCGAACTCAGGGGTGTTCGTCTTGCCGATGGTTATGGCCCCCGCGGCCTTCAAGCGCTCGACGATAAGCGCATCGTGGTCGGGGACGTTGTCCTTGAACACCAGCGAGCCCATGGTCGTGCGGATGCCCTTCGTCGCCACCAAGTCCTTGTGTGCGATCGGCAACCCGTGCAGCGGACCGAGATCGGCGCCCCGCGCAATCGCTTCATCGGCTGCGGCAGCGCCCTCCATCGCGAACTCAGGCAGCAGCGTCACGACGGCGTTCACCTTCGGATTCACGCGGTCGATCTGCGCGAGATGCGCCTCCATGACTTCCCGCGCGGAGATGTCTCGGTCCTTGATTGCTCGTGCTAGTTCGGTAGCTGTCTGGAAGCATAGGTCCGTGGCGGACATGTGTTGTGCTGCTCCTTAGTTAGTTAGGCGGTACGTGTTTTTTTTGCGGACATGGCTCTAGGCGAAGCTTTCGGGCGGGTTTCCCCGATTTCATCGGGACGCCCCTACGAGCGGCTGCGGCGCGGCAAGTTTCGGACCGCCGGCGTCCTCACACAAGCGACCCGGCTTCTCGTCCGTGGTCCCGAGTCGCCCACGAGTCCGACTCGACGGCAGTCAAGAAGTCGAGCACCGACCGGTTGAACAAGTCGGGCTCTTCCAGGTTGATGGGATGCCCCGACTGCGGGATGACGACCAGTCCGGAGTTTGGGATCATGCGCTTCATGAAGATCGACGGCTCGATGCAGGGGTCGTCTTCGTCGCCGGTCATGATCAGCGTCGGGACGGTCAGCTCGCGCAGCCTGTCCTCGAGATCGAATATGGGCGGTCGACGACCCTGCACGCCGGCGAAGGTGTTGGCGGAGCCGATGTTGGAGTGTTCGAGGAACTGAGCGCGGAACTCCGCGTAGCCCTTCGGGTCCTTGCGCAGAAGCTGCACCCTGGCCGGCCCGTTGGTGTAGTCGTCCATCGCCGCCATCCCGCCCTCGCGCAGCCGCTCCGCCATGAAGGTCACTCTCTCGCGGAACACCTCGGGGTCAACCGACCCCGAACCGGCGCCCGCGACGACCAACGACCGCGCCATCTCGGGGTGCGTCAAGCCGAAATTCAGCGCGATGGCGCCGCCCATCGACAGCCCGCCGACATGCGCCTTCTCGATCCCCAAGTACTCCATGAGTCCACGGAGGTCGGAGACGGACTGCTCCTGGGTGTACGCGTCGAGTTCGGTCGGGACATCCGATGGCGGATATCCTCGCGCGTTGTAGGTGATGACCCTGTATCGTCTCGCGAAGAACCTCACCTGCGTCTCCCACGACCGGTGGTCCCCCGCGAACTCGTGGCTCCAGATCAGCGGGTATCCCTGGCCGTGATCGTCGTAGTGGATGCCGATCCCGTTTACATCTGCCCGTGGCATCGTCCCCTCCTTGTGCGTACGCGTCGTGTCGATACGCAGTCAACCACACCTGGGCGACCACGGCAAGCCCAACAATAGCATCGGTCTCGTCTATCCGTGCGCTATAATGGTCCGTAGTCCGGCTGACTGCCGTGATCGGAGCTTGTCGCGTGGCTAAAGTGCGCATCATGTACTGGAAAGAGATACCCGTCCAAGTCCAGGCCGAAGACGACGACGGCGTCGTCTCCGCGCAGCTCGATGAACGGTTCCAGCAGGGCGTTGACTCCATCTCGATGTTCGACGGCAGCGCGGGAAGCGACGACTACCTGACCGGGTGGGAGTGGGGGCAGTTCACCGATGTGGACGGAACGGCCCGACCGGCTGCCGAAGCATTAGCCGAGAGGCTCAACCTGAACTTTCCCGCTGATTTCGTATCGAGGGTGAAGGGCCTTCATGACTCGAACCAACGAAATCCAACTCCGGGCGCGGTCGACCACTGGCTCGCTGGCTGGCGATCAGCAAGCTCGAACCGATGATACGACCGGGGAGCGCGTCCGCGGCAGATCTGTCAGGAACGCCGTTATATAAGGAGGGAGCTCAGTGAGCGCCAGCAAAGCTAAGACAGGGATTCCGACGTTTCTGGATCGGCTCGCCGCCGGCGACCTGCTCATCGCTGACGGAGCGACGGGCACGTATCTCCAGACTCACGGCCTCGAGCCGGGCGGTTGCCCGGAGGAGTTCAACGTCAGCCACCCCGAGGTTGTGCGCGGCATGGCCAAGGCATACTTCGAGGCGGGCTCGGACATGGTGCTCACCAACTCGTTCGGCGGGTCCCGCTTCATGCTGAAGAAGTACGGACACGGCGACCGGGTCCACGAGTTCAATCGCCTGGCCGCCGAACACGCGAAGGCCGAAGCCCCCGAAGGACGCTACGTGGTCGGCTCGATCGGGCCGACCGGCGAGTTCATCGAACCGCTGGGTGAGGTGAGCGAGTCCGAGATGTACGACGCCTTGAAGGCGCAGGCGACAGCACTGGCCGAGGGCGGCGCCGACGCCATTTTGATCGAGACGCAGATGGCCTTGGAAGAGGTCGTGCTGGGCGTGAAGGCGATCAAAGAACATACCGATCTCCCAGCCATGGCGACGATGGTGTTTGACATGGGTCCGCGAGGGTTCTTCACGATGATGGGCGTCACTCCTGAACGGGCGGTCGAGGGTCTCCGCGAGGCAGGCGCAGATGTCATCGGCGCGAACTGCGGCAACGGCATTGACCTGATGGTCGACCTCGCCCGGCAGATGCGCGTCGTGGACGACGGGTTCATGCTGATCCAGTCCAACGCCGGGATGCCGGCGCTCGTGCAGGGCGAGGTCGTGTACAACGAGTCGCCGGAATTCATGGCCGAACGATACAAGACGATGGCAGGCATGGGCGTCAACATCCTCGGAGGGTGCTGCGGGACCGAACCCGATCACATACGAGCTCTGTCGAAGACGCTGCGAGGCTGAGAGCGATGCGACAGAAAACCGGCGCCGGCGGCGTCGCGCAAGCCCTGCGCAACCTGGGAAGCTGCCTGGAACTCGTTCCGATGGACTCCCACTTCAACAATATCTCTGTGGGTCTTTACGTGAACGACCGCGTCTGCACTGTATGGACCTTCAGTAAGGCTTCGGGCGCGCCCGATCGGATGCGCGCAATTCGCGACCAGATGGTCAACCTCGGCGGCGTATCGGCCGTGGAGGGCGCGGACGACAAGTTCACATTCCGGTGCGGCGCGCTCCACGTCAGGCCGTTGAAATTTCTGCTCGCCCAGGCGGTCCGCCGCGGCCCCGACTACGCCCATCCCACGGGAGACATGAGCATCAAGGACTCGAAGTCCAACCTGGTGCTGCGTGTCGCCGGCGCCGAGGCGGGTGGCAGATGGGTGTACCAGGTCGATGGCGACGGCGAGGCTCGAAATCCGGCGGTCCGCCTTCGCATGGTGGTGGCCGGATTCGTACGCTACGGCGAGATGGAGAAGGTGGGCGAAAAAGAGGTCGCGTTCGCCTGCGGCCAGCGTCACGACGACTTGGTGCGACTGCTGCTGCCCTACTCGCGAAACGTCAGCGCGGTCGAGAGTTCTGCAGAGGCGGACGCCCTGCGCGGCCAGATGACCACCGGCACCCTGGGCTTCACGCCGACGTAGGAGTACATTCTTGCCACATGTCGGAACTCTCGGCAACATTAACTTAAACAAATACAGGCCCCACCAAGCAGTTGAAATTGCTCCAGGCTCGCCGAAGAATTGAGACTGCGCCGATCTGGTCGAGCGGCGTAAAGAGAGATACCAATGCCCACGCCAGAAGACAACTTAATTTCCATGGCCGAGCAGATGAATATCCCTCGGCTATCCAATGATGAACTTCTACAGACATTCGCGGCGATTATCGAAGAGCTCCGGTCTCGCGGCATCTCGCGTAGCAACAATAACCCTGCGGCCGACTATACCGAGTGGTTAGTTTGCGCGAGGCTCAACCTCGAGCGGCAGGCCAATTCAAATGCCGGCTACGATGCCATCGCGGAAGATGGCACCAGGTTCGAGATAAAGGCTCGCAGGATCACTCCTCACAACCCTTCGCTTCAGCTCAGTGCGATTCGGGAACTCAAAGCCAAGCGCTTCGATTACCTCATAGGCGTAATTTACGAGATCGACTTTTCGATTAGGTATGCCGCGAAAATCCCACACGAAGTGATCGCGTCGAACTCACGCCATACCGACTACACCAATTCGAGTATCTTCATCCTATCCCCTAACATTCTTGAACTGCCTGAAGTTAATGACATCACTAGCGTCCTAGCCAGTTGACGGGGCACTGCAGCGGACCACGCCGATCAGAGTTGTTTTGAGATTAAAGAGAGGCTCCATGACATTGGTCGAAACGATGACCCCCCGCGAGCGCGTGCTGGCCGCGCTTGATCGTCAGCCGGTCGATCGGACGCCGGTCGCATGCCCGACCAACATTTCGACCGTCGAGTTGATGGACCTGGTCGACGCGCCTTTCCCCGACGCATGCCGCGATCCCGAATTGGCCGCTCGCCTGGCCGCCACTGGCTACTACGAGCTCGGCTTCGACGCGGTCTCTCCGTACTTTTCGATCATCCAGGAGTCCTCGGCGCTGGGATGCGACATGCAGTGGGAGGAGAAGGACAATTGGCCCACCGTAAGGATGCACCAGCCAATATGGAAGGACTCGCGCGACGTTCGCGTTCCGCCGGGTTTTCTCGAGCACCCTGACATCATCACGGTTACACGGGCCATCGAGATCCTTCGCCGTGAACTCGGCGACGAGGTCGCGATCATCGGCAAGACGATGGGGCCGTGGACGCTGGCCTACCATGCCTTTGGCGTCGAGAACTTCCTGCTCATGACGGTCGACCAGCCGGACGAGGTTATGAGGATCATGCACAAGCTCAAAGAGGTCTCGGTGTTGTTCGGTGAGGCGCAGATCGCCGCCGGCGCCGACGCGCTGACGTTCCCCGACCACGCCACCGGCGACCTGGTGAGCGGCGAGTACTACAAGCGCTTCCTCCAGGACATCCACACCGAGATGGCCGAACGCTTGGACACGCCATTGATCCTGCACATCTGCGGCGCCACGTTGGATCGGATGCCGTACATCGCGCAGACGGGGATGGCGTACTTCCACTTCGACTCGAAGAACGACCCACAGGCGGCGATGGACACCGTAGCCGGCGGAATCGGCCTTGTCGGCAACATCAACAATCCGTCCACCCTGTACAGCCGCGGACCGGAGGAGGTGAGGCAAGAGGTCTTCAAGTGCTTGGACGCGGGCGTGCAGATGATCGCCCCAGAATGCGCGATCCCTCTGGCCACCAAGCTGGAGAACCTAATCGCCATCCCGGAAGCCGTCGTCGAGTGGCACGAGGCGAACGCTAATTGAGGACTTTTGACACCACGAACCAGCTAAGAGCGCACCCTCGAGGTTTCGTCGCCATTCTGAACCCGTCCGCTTTAGGCGGAAAGAATCTGGTCGTCACTAGCCAACTTAGTTCGCCCTCGCATGTTTCTTCGTCGACAGTTCCTCCTTACATATAGACATGGCGATGAAACTGTCGACGTCGCTCACGGCTCAATCTGTGCCCGCACTGAAATGAGGTAGCAATCAATGCCGGTGGTCAACGAAGCCCTCGAGAGGGAGCTGACCTACGTAACGGAGCCCGCCGAACATAGTCGAATACGCGCCGCCTGGGACACCGCCGATCCCATCCTACAAGAGATATCCTATCGACTCATCGTGGGAGACCAGAACGAGATCGATCGGCTGACCAAACAGGCCCTCGACGAAGGCCACTCCGCCAACTCGATCCTCGATCACGGTCTCGTCGCGGGTATGGCGATTGTTGGAGTCAAATTCCGCGACAACCTGATCTTCGTGCCGGAGGTCCTCGTGGCCGCCCGCGCCATGAAAGCCGGGATGGCCCACATCGAGCCGATCCTGTCCGACGCCGGCGTCGAGCCGGCAGGCGTTGTGGTCATGGGCACTGTCAAGGGCGATCTCCACGACATCGGCAAGAACCTCTGCATCATGATGCTGCGAGGCGCCGGGTTCACGGTTCACGACCTGGGAGTCGACACGCAGCCCGACGAGTTCATCGACGCTGCAATGGAGCACGAAGCCCAGATCGTAGGCATGTCCGCGCTGTTGACCACGACGATGCCAAACATGGGCCGCACTATCGAAGCCATCGAAGAAGCCGGTTTGCGCGACGAGGTCAGAGTCATGGTCGGAGGCGCGCCGCTGAACCAAGAGTTCGCCGACGATTTCGGAGCTGACGGCTACGGCAAGGACGCGATCTCGTGCGTCGAGATCGCAAAGCGTCTGGTCGGCGCCGGCGATGCTGAGGGCGAGGAATCGACGCCGGTGACGGGCGCCGACTGACAACTTGGGCGACGAACCGACAGTCCGTGCGACGTCTCGACGCACTGGCAATGAGGAGGGCATTGATTGCCCGAACCCGTAGACAAAGACCGCTACGAGTCCAGCCTGGCGCGATTGCAAGAGATTTTCGCCGACATCAACGACACGGCCACCGAAGTCTCCAAATGGCGATGCCCGTACAAGAACGTCGAGGACCGTTGCACCGCGAGCTTCGGTTGCCGCAACCAAGACCGCGACGTGCCGGAGGGCGAACTCGCTGCATGCACCGGAAGCGATAAGCTCGACTATCGCGCGGCCTGGGAGGCCTAAGCGCTGGGTGGTCAAGAGCTTGGCCCTGAAGAGCCAGAGCACCCCGTTCAGTGGTGGTCTCGACCTTCAGGCCGAACCCCGATACGGACAACCCTGTGCTAATCTGCGCTTGGATCCAAGAGCCATTGCGCTGCGGACACGGTGCGCCCGGCCTTCAGGCCGACGCTGACACACGAACGACCCGAGGCGAGCTTACCCGTCCAGCTCCACAGTCCCGTCGTCGCCGTTCACCGTGATCGTCTGTCCTTCACGAATCCTCTTTGTCGCCGTGCGAGTCTTGAACACGGCGGGAATCCGGTACTCGCGCGCGACAATCGCGGGATGCTGGAATATCTCGCCCTCGTCGAGCACGACCGCCGACAGCAGCGGGAAGAACGGCGTCCAGTCCGGGCCGACATTGCCGGCAACCAGGACGTCACCTTTGTGCAACCTGGGAGCGGATGCGGCGTCCTGCACCAGCCGGGCGGGCCCACTGGCGCTTCCTCTGGAGGCTGAGGCGCCCCGGAGGATCGTTCCGTTGTCGACATCCGCCTCACGTGCGGGTGTGTCGTCGCTCCGTTCGATCGGTTTCCCGAGAGTCGCCGGAGGAGTGACAGCGGCCAGACGAGTTCGCCTTTCGGACCGCTCGACGACCAGAGACCGAAGGTCTGGCGTTTCGCCTTCGTTGATGACCTGACCGAGTTCTTCTAGCGAGACGTGCAGCGCGTCCACTGGTTGGTCCAGCATGCCTGCCTTGACCAATGCCACACCCATCTCGTGCATTGCGTCGCGCATCTGCCCGACGGTCGACTGCTCCATCAGATAGTTATGGTTCTCCATGCGTTGCAGGTCGGAGTGGGCTCGACGTCGCGCCGTTTCGAACCTCTCGAGGCGTTCCGGGTCGCTCGCCAGCTTGCGTCGAATACGCCTGGTGGCCTGCTGCCTACGCCGGAGGGCTTGCTTTTCGATCCCCTCCATCTCGCCGATGTCCTGTTCCGCATAGGCGGCAATGAGCTGCAGAGGCTTGCGCGGCTCCATTCGCCAAGTCGTCCCCTCGAAGTCGACATTTGATCCGAAGCCCCATCCGGTCCTGAATCCGAATTCTCGGATCAGCTTCGAGAACTGCCCGTTGAATCGCTGGACGGCGGGCCGTTCTTTGTGTGCGGGGGAGTCGAGAACCTCATACTGATCTCTTGCGAAGGCAGCAGCCAACGCGGGGTCGCTTTGCACGGTTTTGGCCAGGTCTCGAAGCTGCGAAACCAGGCGGGTCGTCATGTTGGGCACCGCATGGAGAAATGCGTCGTTGTCCTCGATGGGCTCACCGGTGATCTCGTGGAATGCCGACGGCCAGTCGAGCCTATTCGTCATGCCGCTCATGCACCAGTGCAGGTGCCTCATAATATGGCCGGAGGCTTCGATTGACGCTTCCAGGTAGGCGAATCGGGCCGGAACGGAACCGCCGGCGGCTCTGAGACTCCTAAGTTTCACCAACTCGGCTTCGACCTCCGGCGCGATCTCCTCGTTGTAGTTGCTCGTTCCTTGGTCGATGAATGACTGACAACGAGCCACGTGTCGATTGACCCGTGCTGTCACTTCATCGGCGTCAATTTCCGGAGGCCGCGTGTAAACATAGTCGTTCACGATGCTCATGACGTGGCTTCGCGCCATCATGGCGCCAGTCTGTTCGAAGCACTGCCGCTGACCCTCGACGTAGCGTTTGACAGCGTCGAGTTGAAGTCGAAACACTGGGCCTTGAAACGCGCTCGAGTTGGTCAGAAACCAGGTGTGTTTGGGGTCGACCCAACCGTCCCAATCCGTCGATTCGACGGGCTCGACATCCTCTAACGTCGTAATGGGTCTCGACTGGAGCAGGTGCAGACCATCTTCGGCGACCGCGAACTCGATGTCTTGCGGGCCGCCGAAGAGCGACTCAAGCTGTCTGCCCAACTCAGAAAGCCGAACGAGTGAACGGTCACCCAAGGCGGGTTGGAGGCGTTTCCACTCCTGCACGTCAACTGTAGACGTGCTCCCTTCGGCAAGGGAGACCACCATCGCGTCCTTGGATACTATTTCGGTCTTGACCGGAACGCCGGTGGTCGGGTCGAGTTCCAGGCGATCGGCGGGCGCCGCGCCTGCCACAACGCCTTCGCCCAGCCCGAAGGCCGCGCTCACGACGAACCTGTTTGCGCCGGTCACCGGATCGCGAGTGAACATCACGCCGGAGGCCTCAGGATTGATCTGCCGTTGGACGACGACCGCCATGCCGATTGAGCTGTTGGGCACGCCATTCTGAATACGGTAAGCGATCGCGCGAGTGGAGTAGAGCGAGGCCCAGACGTCGCGCATGCGTCCGATGACGTCGTCGAAAGTCAGTATATTAAGGAAGGAGTCGTAT
Organism: Dehalococcoidia bacterium UBA2160; assembly: GCA_002328865.1. Classification (GTDB taxonomy): domain Bacteria; phylum Chloroflexota; class Dehalococcoidia; order Lucifugimonadales; family UBA1123; genus UBA2160. The sequence goes on from DCWO01000090.1 coordinate 10,185, forward strand.
TGACCGGCGAAGCTGGCTTCCGCCATATCTTCGGCAGTGGCCGACGAGCGAACCGACACCGCGTCGCCGCCCATCGAGTCGTAGGCCACTGTCATGGCGTCCAGCAGCCTCGGGTTGATCTCCAGTTCGCCAATCGCGGCGGTTGCGCGCGACGACGCCTGAGAAATCGCGTCGATGTCGGTGGGCTTAGCCTGCAGTATGGGCATAAGCGCCTGCAGGAGCTCGACGGAAGCGGACATCAAAAAGGCGCCGCTGGTGACGACGAACCCGCCAGGCACCGGCAGGTCTTTGTCGATCATGCGGGCCAAGGCCGAGCCCTTGCCGCCGGTTGCCGCGGGGTCTTGCGCTGCAGGGTCATTCAGCCACGTTACCAGTTGATCCATAGGTGCTTGTTCCACCAGTCATTCCCCCTCACACACAGCGTCAAGACGCGGAATTCAGACATTATACGCGATCAGCGGGGTTGACGAGCGATCGAGAAACTGTCGGGCGGCATCCGTGGGTATCCTCGAGAATGCCGGCTCATTGTGGCGGAGCAATCTCGTCAAGTAACATCGATGTGCGAGAAATGAGGAGAGA
>DCWO01000090.1:11063-11307 GCA_002328865.1 Dehalococcoidia bacterium UBA2160
CGATGTGCGAGAAATGAGGAGAGAAGATTGGACTGAACGCCGGCCACGAAATGGGTGACGTTCAGCATAAGTGCGGCGAGGGACTCGGACCGCCGGGCCGGGGGCGCCAATCAGGCGTATGCTGCAACGCCTGGCCGTCGTGCAGGCATCTGTGTCTAGGCGCTAGTACCTTGAGTCGCAAATCCGGTGCATAATTCGTAAATCAAGCGGGAAATTCGGGGTGGTTCGGCAGGCTCACCACGAA
>DCWO01000173.1:0-39116 GCA_002328865.1 Dehalococcoidia bacterium UBA2160
ACATAATCGTTGCACATCCACAGAGCCTGGATTTCGATTGACACCCAAAATGGGTGTTGCTAAACTTAAGCCGCCTTCGGGCCGGTACTTGAAGGAGGCGTCGTTGCCCCAGGGATTCGACATCAACTGGATCGCCGTGTTGCTGGTCGGAGGCGTAGGCCTCGGGGCAGTTGCCGGGATGTTCGTGGCATCCTACATTCTGGCGCCGAAACGGCCCTCCGAGATCAAAGACACTCCCTACGAGTGCGGCATCCCTCCGGCCCCCTTCGTCTGGTCTCAGATACAGATTCGTTACTACGTCTTTGCCATCCTGTTCATCATTTTCGACGTCGAAGCGGTCTTCCTGTTTCCGTGGGCTGTCGTCTTCCTCAAAGCACCGCCGGCTGTCTTCTACGAGATGCTGATATTCATCGGAATACTGTTCTTCGGGGTAATTTACGGTTGGAGGAAGGGCGTGCTGCAGTGGAGATAACGCTGGGGCAAAACTACGAACCCGGACGTGGCAACACTCCCGAGTCCAGCATTCTGGAGAAAGTCCTACCCAACGCAATCACGGCCCGGTCGAACGATCTGTTCGCGCTGGCGCGCAGGTCCTCGCTGTGGACGCTGTCGTTCGGTCTGGCATGTTGCGCCATCGAGATGATGAGCGCCTACATGTCGCACCACGACCTGGACAGGTTCGGCATCGTCACATGGCCGTCACCCAGACAGGCGGACGTGATGATCGTAGCGGGCACGGTCGTCAAAAAGATGGCCGACCCGATCAAACTGCTGTACGAACAGATGCCCGATCCGAAATGGGTCATCGCCATGGGGAGTTGCGCCACAAACGGCGGACCGTACTACCGGTCCTACTCCGTCGTCATGGGCGTCGATCATCTCATCCCGGTCGATGTGTATGTCCCGGGATGTCCGCCGCGCCCCGAGGCGCTGATGCATGGGCTCATGCAGCTACAAGAAAAGATCAAGAAAGACGTCCAACACCGTGGCACAACGTCCTAGACGCGAGCCCCAGATCCCGGAAGCCCCAGCGGCACTGGACGAGACCGGCGAAGCACTGTCCGCTCTCGTTGTCGAGATCATTTCCAAAAAGTTCGAAGTCGAGGTTGGCGCTGCGGTCGACGAAGTCACCGTCGTCGTCAAACCCGAGGACATCCCTGACCTCTGCCTCTTAGCGCGGGACGATCCGCGACTCGATTTCAACTATCTACGTTGCCTGAGCGTCGTCGACTACAACGACCGGCTCGAGGTCAACTACCATCTGTTCTCGCTGGACAAACGACACAAGATGGCGGTCAAGACAAATTTGCCTCCCGAAGGACCTGAGGTCGGCTCGGTCGTCGATTTATGGGCCGGCGCGGACTGGTATGAGAGAGAGAGCCGCGATCTCTTCGGAGTGACGTTCACCGGACACCCCAACCTGGTTCCCCTGCTTCTGTACGAAGGGTTCGAGGGGTACCCGGGGCGAAAGAGCTTTCCGTTCCACGAATACGAAGAGTGGTGAGCGACTGTCCGACAGGCCAATCGCCAAGTGACTGAAAGTACGGAAGGGACTCAAGGCAAACCAACGGTAATTCTCCTCATAACCTGGCGCCTGACAAGCGCACAACCATCTGACCATGCAAATCGAAGAACAACCGACAGACCAGGCCAATGCTCTTGATCTTCTGATCAACATGGGCCCTCAACACCCCAGCACCCACGGAGTGTTTCGTTTGGTGATCTGGGTGGACGGCGAACGCATCGTCCGCGCCGAGCCGCACATCGGCTACCTCCATCGGGGCGCCGAAAAGCTGTGCGAGGATCAGCAGTACAGCCAGGTCATCACCATGTTCGATCGCTTGGACTACATCTCCAACCTCAACAGTGAGCTGGCTTTCTGCGTGGCGGTCGAAAAGCTCATGGGCGTAGAGGTCCCGGAACGGGCCGAGTATATCCGCGTCATACTTTGCGAGCTCAACCGCATCGCCAACCACATGTTGTTCTACGGCGTCTTTGGCCTCGATGCCGGAGCGATGACCCCGGTGCTGTACGGGTTCCGCGAACGAGAGAACATTCAGTCCCTGTTCGAGTCCGTTACCGGCGCTCGCATGATGCACAACTACTTCCGCGTGGGCGGAGTCAACGCGGACCTGCCCGAGGATTTCGGAAGCCGGTTGACCGCGCTGATCTCGCAGCTCAAACGGGCAATCGAAGAGTGCGACGAGTTGCTGTCCCAGAACGAGATGTTTCTCGCGCGGACTAAGGGGATAGGCGTGCTCGACGCCGACGAAGCGATCTCTCTGGGAGTGACCGGCCCCGCCCTGCGCGCGAGCGGCGTACTTGAGGACGTGCGAGTCTCAGAGCCGTATTCGATCTACGACCGTTTCGACTTCGGCATCCCAACCGGAACTATCGGCGACTGCTGGGACCGCTACTATGTTCGCGTCGAAGAGATGCGTCAGTCATTAAGGATCATCGACCAGGCCGTCGCGCAGATGGAGACCGGCGAGATCCAAGCCCGAATGCGACGCATCGCCAGACCACCGAAAGGCGAGGTCTACGCTCGAACCGAATCCCCACGAGGAGATCTGGCGGTTTTCCTGGTCAGCGACGGGTCGGACAAGCCTTATCGTGTGAAGGTTCGCGCCCCGTCTTTCGCCAACCTGCAGGCGCTTCTGCCGATGCTCAGAGACGCCTTCATCGCGGATGCCGTAGTCGTTCTCGGATCGACCGACATCGTCCTTGGGGAGGTGGACCGGTGACTCTCACCGAAGCCCTCTACTACTCGCTTGGCGCGGCCGGCCTGTTTGGTTTCTTATCGGTGGTCGTTCTCGTCCTGACCTACGCCGAGCGCAAGGTCCTCGCGCGGATCCAGCAGCGTCTGGGGCCGATGCGAGTTGGGTTCTTCGGCACGCTCCAACCGTTTGCCGACGCGATCAAGTTGATGACCAAAGAGGACATCCTGCCGTCATGGGCCGACAGGCCCGTGTACTGGGTGGCGCCCGTGGCTGTGTTTCTGCCGGCGATAATGATCTGGGTGACCATCCCAATGGCCCGAGACCTGGTGCTTCGCAACCTCGACCTGGGACTGTTTTACATCTCGGCGATATCCGTGCTGTCCGTGATGGGGCTTCTCATGGCGGGCTGGGGCTCGGCCAACAAATACGCGATGCTGGGGGGCATCCGTGCCGCGGGGCAGCTCATCAGCTACGAAATCCCGTTCATCATGGCCATTTTGGCCGTGGCGATGCTCGTGCAGTCTTTGAATTTGATCACGATCGTGGACGGTCAGAACAACTTCGGAAATGCCCTGATCCAACCTTTGGGGCTCTTCATATTCGTTGCCGCGGCCCTGGCCGAGCTCGGCCGGACGCCGTTCGACATTCATCACGCCGAATCGGAGGTCGTAGGCGGTCCTTTCGTCGAGTATAGCGGCGCGCATTGGGCAGTCTTCTTCCTGGCAGAATACATGAACACGTTCACCGTGGCGGCCTTGACGGTCCTGTTGTTTTTCGGCGGATGGAGATGGCCGGCGATGCCGTTGGACGGCGCTGCCAACTCCGCCCTGTCTTTGGCTTGGTTCCTAGCGAAAACCGCCGTCGTCATATGGGTCATCTTCTGGATCAGAGCCACCTACCCAAGGCTCCGGATCGACCAGCTAATGTCGTTTGGATGGAAGTTGCTCGTTCCTCTTTCGTTCATCAACATCGTGATTACGGCAATCGTGCTGTTTTACGGTTGGCCTCTCTGGTCACTCACGGTCATGTCTCTGCTATTATTGGGCGGGACTTTCTACCTGATCGTCAAGAATCCCGGGACCCGTATGGAGCGCCACACGGTAACGGTGCACGAAATCCGAGCGACAGGGTCGAAACCTATCGCGGACCAACCACAAGGCTAGCGCCGCCGGTCGTCCCGTTGGGCGAGGCCGCGGCCAGCGCCAATTCGCCGCGAAACGAATCAAAACAGCCGACGCGCTCGGCTTGAAAAGAACGGACATGGTCGGATTCCTCGAAGGGTTGGCAGTGACGCTGAAGACAGCGTTCCGCAGGCCCGTAACAGCACAGTACCCGGAGCCGAACAAGCGGCTGCCGATCGCTTTGCGCTACAAGGGTTTCCCCGCGCTGATGTGGGACGGCGAGGTCAACGAGCCGTACTGCACCGGCTGCATGGTCTGCGTCCGCGCTTGCCCAACGCAGTGCATGACCGCGGAAATGAAAGACAACCCCTTCTTCACTGACGAGAAAAGCCGGCGACGGAAGATCATCGACGTGTTCGAGATCAATCTCGGCCGGTGCATTCTCTGCGCCATCTGCGTTGACGTCTGCAACTTCGACGCCATCGAGATGAGCCACGTCCATGAACTCAGCAAATACCAGCGAAACGACAATCGAGTCGTGCTTAGCCAGCTTCTGGACATGGGCAAGAGCTACCAATCGGAGATCGGCTGGTCGCCCAGTCAACCCGAGAAGAACAGCGGCGTCCCGGTGAAGAAAGAAGAAGGGGCCAAACCAACTCGTCAACGCACGACCAAACGTCCCCAAGCAGACTCTGCCGCAGACGCCCCATCCACTCCAACAACGCCGGCACAAACCACAACCCATGGTGAATCTGCGACCGGAGACCAGGCCTGATGATCTCTTCTTCGCTCATTCTTTTTTACATCGCCGGGTCCATCACGCTAGGCGGCGCCTTGGGCGTCGTGATGACCCGCAACATCGTATACGCGGCGTTCTCGCTCTTGGCTTGCATGCTGGGCGTTGCTGGCGTCTTCTTGCTATTGTACGCCGAGTTCCTGGCCTTGGTGCAGATACTGATCTACGGCGGCGCGGTTGTCATCGTCATACTGTTCGCGCTGATGCTCACACGCATCGAGGACTTTGCCACGCTCACGGACCACCGTCAATGGCCCGTCGCCGCCGTGGTAGCCGTCGCGGTTTTCGGCGTGCTCGCGGCTGCGATCACGACCACCGCTGTCAGTGTGGGACAGCGCGAGAGCGTGAGCTTCGACGCGCTTGGCGAAACCCTTTTCACTAGATGGGCGATACCGTTCGAAGTCGCCTCCCTTGTCTTGCTGGTTGCATTGATAGGCGCCGTGGTTTTGGTTCGGACCCAGGGAGGGCGAGATTGATAGAGCTTGCTCACCTTCAGGTTCTCAGCGCGGGACTGTTCGCCATCGGCGTGTACGGCGTGCTCGCCCGACGCAGCGCCGTCATGATCCTGATGTCCATCGAGTTGATGCTGAACGCGGTGAACATCAACCTGGTCGGCTACGCGGCCTTCTCCCGATTCTTCGAATCCCAGCGGGTGACGGGTCAGGTGCTTGTGATCTTCGTCATCACGATCGCGGCGGCGGAACTCGCTCTTGCAATGGCCATTATCTTACGGCTTTACCGAAACCGATCCACCGTGAACATCGACGAAATCGACTTGATGAAGTGGTGAGGACAGAACACAACCTTCGATGCCATTAGCCGACACGATAGGAACAGATTGGGCCTGGGTCATCCCAGCCCTTTGCGCATCGGCCTTTTTTCTCATCTTCCCGTTCAGACGTTACCTGCCGGGCCAAGGCGCATTCCTCTCGTTGCTGGCCATCCTTGGCGGCTTCGTGCTCTTCTGGTTCGTGCTCGGCGACCTTCTCACGGACGGGCGCGGGCAATTCGAGATAACCTGGCTCACCGTCGGCGACACAACTCTGAGTTGGGGCGTCGTCGTGGACAAGCTATCCGTCACCATGCTCGGCCTGGTGACGTTTGTGGCGCTGCTCGTTCAGGTGTACTCGCTGGGGTACATGAAGCACGCCGGCCAACTCGACCCCGGCATCGGCCGCTATTACGCATTTCATTCGCTCTTCGCAGCGGCCATGCTCACGCTCGTGCTTGCGGACAACCTGCTGTTCCTCTACATCGCCTGGGAACTCGTGGGCCTTGGGTCCTACCTGCTGATCGGTTTCTGGTACGAGCGCCGCTCTGCCGCGGAAGCCGCCAAGAAGGCGTTCATCACCACGCGGATCGGCGACGTCGGGTTGCTGATCGGCATCATCATGCTCTTCAAGGCGACAGGCACGTTCGACATCGGCGCAATCATCCACATCGCCGAACAAGGCGGCATCGAGAACACGACGTTGAACATCGCCGTCTTCCTGATCTTTCTCGGGGCGATGGGGAAGTCGGCCCAGTTCCCGTTCCACGTGTGGCTGCCCGACGCCATGGAAGGCCCGACGCCCGTCAGCGCGCTCATCCACGCCGCGACAATGGTCGCGGCAGGCGTGTACCTGGTGGCCAGGCTGCTTCCGCTGTTCGAGTTGACGCCGAACGTCCTGACCTTCGTTGCGGCGGTGGGATTGTTCACTTTCCTCTTCGCCGGGTCGATGGCCCTGGCAATGACCGACATCAAGCGGGTGTTGGCCTATTCGACTATCAGCCATCTGGGACTCATGATGCTGGCCCTCGGCGCGGGCGCGTTGGGAGCCGCGATATTCCATCTTGTCGCCCACGGCGTCTCTAAGGCGCTCTTGTTCCTGGGCGCGGGCAGCGTCATGCATTCGATGGACGACGAGACGAACATGTGGAAGATGGGCGGCTTGAGGCACAAGCTCCCTGTGACCGCGTGGACGTTCGTAATCGGTGCAGCCTCGCTGGCGGGCATCGCTCCCCTGGCCGGATTCTTCAGTAAGGACGAGGTTCTGCTACACGTCCTAGACCATCGAAACCCGGTGTTCATCGCCTTGGCTTTGGCCGGGGTGGTCTTGAGCGCACTGTACATGGCTCGCGTCGTGTTCGCCGTTTTCTTCGGCAAACAAAAGGCCGAGAATGACGCCGTCCGCGAGTCGCCGCTGGTGATGATCGTACCCCTGGCGTTGCTGGCGTTCTGCGCGGCAACCGTCGGATTCCTGGCCTTTGGCTACGGCAGCGACTACGACGGCTTCGGCGGCTACCTCGAAGGCCACGGCGAGTTCGAGCTCCGAGTCTGGCTTACGGTCGCGTCGTTGGCGCTGGCGACTTTCGGCGTGTGGCTCGGCTGGAGCGCGTACGTTCGCGACAGCATCTCGCATGAACGCTTGGCGCTCCGGTTCCCGTTCATCCACCAGCTGCTGGTTAACAAGTACTATCTCGACGACGCGATCCAGTGGAGCATCGACAAAGTGATCTTGACCTTCGGTAAAGCAGTGTCCGTCTTCGATCGATCGGTGATCAACGACACAGGCGTCGACGGCTCCGCCCTATCGGTGTGGAGCTCCGCCCGGTTGGTTCGGCTGATTCAAACCGGACGATTCTACAACTACGGCATGGCCATGGCTCTGGGATTCGTGGGCTTGGCTGTCATCTGGTGGGTGGTGCGAACCTGATCTCGATTCCGTCCCGTTTCACGCGATCGGGTCGGATGAGATCAGCCAGGCACGAAAACATATGGAAACATTCGACTCATACGCGCTGTTTCTGTTGATCGTCATCCCCTTGGCGGGGGCGGCGGTCATCATGCTCGTTCCGAGCCGCATGGCGCGGGCGATTCGCTGGGCCGCGACCGTTGCCGCAGCCGCGAACCTTTTGTTGTCGTTTTACGTGGTCGCGGCCTACGACTTTGAGGAGGGCGGGTTCCAGTTCCAACGGGCTTGGGACTGGATTCAGATCCCGGGGCCCTGGTCCCACGGCGACAAGGCCATCACCCTGAACCTGGGCATGGACGGGATCGCCGCGCCCATGGTGCTGCTCACCGGAATCGTGCTCTTCACGGGCGTCCTCATCTCGTGGAGAATCGCAAACCGGAACAAAGATTTCTTCATCCTCTACTTGCTCTTGCTTTCCGGCGTGTTCGGCGTCTTCGTCTCCGTCGACATGTTCTTCTTCTTTTTCTTCTACGAACTCGCCGTTCTCCCCATGTACCTGCTTATCGGAGTTTGGGGATCAAGCTCCACATTCCCGACCTTCTCTCGCACCAAAGAGTACAGCGCCATGAAGCTGATGCTCTACCTCGTCGCGGGCAGCGTGCTCGTGTGGATCGCGATAATGGCGATATTCGTCGAGGCGGGGCTCGGCACGTTCAACCTGATGGAGCTTCAGAACGTCACGTTGGACAACGATTTCCAGCGGGTGTTCTTCCCGTTCCTGATGGTCGGCTTCGGGGTGCTCGCAGGTCTGTGGCCGTTCCATACCTGGTCTCCCGACGGCCACGTCGCCGCGCCCACAGCCGTCAGCATGGTCCACGCGGGGGTGCTCATGAAGCTGGGCGCGTTCGGAATCATCCGCGTCGGAATGCTGTTGATGCCGGAGGGAGCGCAGGATTGGATGCCGGTGCTGATCGGCCTCGGCACGGTAAACGTGTTGTACGGCGCATGGTCGGCCATGGGGCAAACCGATCTCAAGTACGTTATCGGTTACTCCAGCGTCAGCCACATGGGCTACGTTATGATGGGCCTCGCAACCCTGCACTCACTGGGAGTAGCCGGAGCGGTGCTGCAGATGCTGTCCCACGGACTGATGACCGCCCTCTTCTTCGCCGTCGTCGGCGTCGTGTACGACCGGACGCACACCCGAGACATGACAGTGCTCGACGGCCTCGCCAAACGGATGGGCTTCACCGCGGTGCTGTTCGCTCTTGCGGGCTTGGCGTCGCTGGGGTTGCCCGGTCTCAGCGGTTTCGTGGCCGAACTCCTCGTGTTCCTCGGGTTGTTCCACACGTTTCCGGTTCTGGGCGTGCTCGGCATAATCGGAGCCGGGATCACGGCCGTGTACATCCTTCGATTACTTGCGAGGGTGTTCTTCGGTCCCATCGGCGAGCAGTGGAAGGACCAGACCGATGCATCGGGAGTCGAGCGGATCGGGGCGATCGTCCTCGCCGGCTTCATCCTGCTGGTGGGCCTGTTCCCATTCCCGTTCATTCGGGTCATCAACAGCGGAGTGATGGAGCTTCTGGCGCGCTTTGAGGGAATCGGATGAACGTAAACTTCGCGCTCCTGCTTCCCGAATTCTTGGTCACCGGGTTGGCGTTCGCCATCCTGACCGCCGACTTCTTCCTGAAGATTGACCGCAAGCACTTCCTGGCCTACTTGGCGGCCCTGGGACTGATAGGCATCCTTGCTTTCACGCTCGCTTACCAGTGGCACCGCCGAGACGACCTCTACCAGGGGCTCGTCCTGGTGGACGCTTACTCGCTGTTCTTCAAAGGGTTCTTCCTCGTGTTGGGCGTGGTTGTTGTCCTGACATCGGTGGACTACGTGAAGCGGAAACTGGAACATCCAGGCGAATACTACGGCATCATCGTGTTCACCATTGTCGGGATGATGCTCATGGCCGCGTCCGGAGAGCTGCTGACGGCGTACATTTCGCTGGAACTGCTTAGCTTCGGGCTCTACGTGCTCGTCTCGTTCGACCGATACAACCCGAAGTCGAATGAAGGGGGCGCCAAGTACATTCTGCTCGGGGCGTTCTCGTCCGCGCTAATGCTGTACGGAATCAGCCAAGTCTACGGCCTGACCGGAACGACACGGTTCGACGAGATCAGCCAGGCGCTCGCAATCTCCAGAGAACTGTCCCCCGGCCTGATAGTCGGACTAGTTCTGATCATAGCGGGTTTGGGATTTAAGATAGCGGCGGTCCCATTCCACATGTGGGCCCCGGACGCATACGAGGGCGCGCCGATCCCCGTGACGGCTTATCTGGCGGTCGGATCGAAGGCCGCCGCGTTCGCCCTGATCATAAGGTTCTTCACAGCCGCGCTAATGCCCGCCGTGGCGGATTGGCAGCTCATCGTCATCATCCTGGCCGCGCTGACGATGACGCTGGGCAATCTTGTGGCCTTAACTCAGCGCAACATCAAACGCCTTTTGGCGTACTCCAGCATCGGTCACGTGGGGTATCTGCTCGTCGGCGTCGCGGCGCTGACGGCCGTCAATCCGAACGGTGTTTTCCAGCTACAACTCTCTCATATGGCGACAAACGGGCTGATGCTCCATCTGGTCGCGTACGGGGTCACGAACATGGCCGCGTTCGGGGCCGTCGCGATCGTCTACAACGCCACCGGCAAGGACGACATCGACGACCTGGCAGGCTTGGCTCAGCGCTCTCCTTTCGTCGCGATGGTCCTGACCGCCGCGTTGTTCTCGCTAGCGGGGTTGCCGATTTTCGCGGGATTTGTTTCGAAGTTCTACCTGTTCAACGCCGCGGCGACTCAAGGTCTGCTATGGCTTGCGGGACTGGCCATCTTCACCAGCCTGATCTCGTTGTACTACTACCTGAACGTGATCAGGTTCATATACATTTCGGAACCGGCGGACTCGTCTCGCATCCGCGTCCCGCGGCTTGCCGTCGGGGTCCTCGGCGTCCTGTTCCTGGCGATGATCTTCATCGGGGTCTACCCCGCGCCGATCCTCGACGCGGTCCAGCAGGCAACCGACGCGGTGCTGTCCTCAGACGGCATCCTTCGCCTGGCCGGAGCGCTGAATTAACGGCTGGCGTTTCTGTTGCATGCGACAGCTCGCAACCGCTAGACTATTTTCTTAGACGGCCATGAACTGTGGCCGTCTTCGATTTTCCGGCAGGAGGGGGACCGTAGATGACGGAAGAGGAAAAGTTCTCGCGAGGAATGGTCGTAGTGGCCCATGCGGATGACGCGGAATACGGCTGTTCAGGCACCGTGGCCAAGCTGTGCGCCGAGGGGTGGGAGATGGTGTACGTGATGTGCACCGACGGCTCGAAGGGAAGCAGCGACCGAGAGGTCTCCCAGCAAGAACTGGCCGCGACCAGGCGACAAGAGCAGATCAACGCGGGCAAAGCGCTGGGCCTCAAGGATGTTGTGTTCCTGGACTACCCTGACAGCTACCTGCAGGCGACCCTCGAAGTTCGACGCGACATCGCCCGAGAGATCAGACGACACAAACCCGACGTGGTGCTATGCCAGTACCCAATGCGAAAACTGGACGGCGGATGGGGCGTCGGGCATCCCGACCACATGGCGGCGGGCGAGGCGGCTCTCGCGGCCGTGTTCCCCACAGCCCGAGACCACATGACGTTCCCCGAACTGCTGGAGCAAGGTTTCGAACCGCACAAGGTGGCGGAAGTCTGGATAATGGGCCATCCCGAGCCCGACCACTTCGTCGACGTGACCGAACATCTCGTCACGGCTTCCGAGGGCCTAGCGGCGCACGTCTCGCAGACCGGAGGCCGACCCGCTGAAGAGCTCGTCGACCGAATGCGCGAGGGGCGACGAGGCAGAGGCGTCGGCAAGGGCATCCAGCACGCCGAGGCTTTCAGGAAGATCACGTTCCGGCGGTAGGGTCTCAGCTAAGCGACACGGGACGCCGGCGGCACAGGGTGTGAGTCTCTGACGAGAGACCGAAGAGACGCGAGGGAAGCCAGGGACAGAAGGGGCGTCATCGACAGTCATATGGTTTGAGGGAAGCTTCGACGGTCGGTTATCGGTCTCCAACCTGACTCCTCAGCCAATCCTCAACGGGTTGCCGCTTGCCAACCATGCTCCGTACGTTGCGCACTGGTAAACATCGGCATGTTCTAGCGCTGGGTATTCCCGCAGAACGTCTTCTGCGCTATAGCCATTGCCCATAAGTTTGAGAACGAACTCCGCCGTGATCCGAGTACCTCGCACGGTTGCTTTGCCTTGACATATCTTAGGGTGAACGGCTATGCGATCAAATTCCATGATCCCAGAATATACTCAGTTTCTGAAACCGCTCACAAAGACATATCGGCTCGATTGAACACTACGCCTCCACTCCGTCGTTCGACGCGATTGCGGCTCGGATCTTGGCCGGGGTTAGCGGCAGCTCGGTCATCCTCACGCCGATGGCGTTCGAGACGGCGTTGGCAATTGCGGCCAGCGGCGGCACCAGCGCGACTTCTCCGATGCCTCGGGCGCCAAACGGGTGGCCGGGGTTGGGAACCTCGACCAGCACCGCTTCAATCATCGGCAGGTCCAACGCGGTCGGTATCCGGTAGTCGAGGAAGCTGGAATTGAGCATCCGCCCGTCGTCGCCGAAGTAGTATTCTTCGTTGAGCGCCCAGCCTATTCCCTGCACTGCTCCGCCCTGCATTTGGCCCTCGACGTACGAGGGGTGTATCGCCTTGCCGACGTCTTGCACCGCCGTGTACCGGAGGACCTGCACTTTGCCGGTCGCGGGGTCCACTTCGACGTCCGCGACGTGGCACGCGAAGGCGTTTCCGACGCCGCCGGGATTGACGGTTGCCCGACCCACGATGGGGCCGCCGGTTCCGTTTAGTCTACGGGCGAGGTCCCCGAAAGTCATGCTCAATTCAGAGTCTTGTTTGTGCGTGAGCACGCCGTCATCATATTCGACGTCGTCCGGGCTCACCTCCCAAACTCGGGCCGCGCGGTCGATCATTTGACGCCTGACATCTTGGGCGGCCTCGAAGCAAGCTGTCCCCATCTTGTGGGTCAGGCTGCTTCCTCCGGCGCCCGAGCTATATCCGATCGAGTCGGTGTCGCCGACGGCTGGCTTGACGTCCTCAGCGGCGATCCCCAACACCTCGGCCACGTGCATCGCCATCACCACTCGCGCGCCGCCAAGGTCTGGAGTGCCTTCCGTCAGGCTGACGGTGCCATCCGGGTTGACGCTCACGATGGCGCTGGCCGGGCCGGTCCCGTTGAACCAGGCGCCGCTCGCGACGCCTCTACCTCGGAACGGTCCTTCGAGCTTGGTCTGAGAGTGGACGTGGTCTCGGACTGCCTCCATCGTCTCGACGTTGCCGATGCGTAGGTATGCAGGCCCGCCGATCCGCCTGGTACCCTCCCTAGCCGCGTTGAGCAGCCTGAGTTCAATCGGGTCCATGCCGAGTTCGCGGGCGAGCATGTCGATCGCCTGCTCGCCCGCGAACGCAGCAGCCGGCGAACCCGGGGCCCGATAGGCGCCCGACTTTTGCTTGTTCACCACGACGTCGACGCCTTCCACAAGCCCGTTGGGGATGTCGTACGCGGCGAACATCGTCTGGGAGCCTGAGCCGACCGGCGAGCCGGGAAACGCCCCGGCCTCGTACACAAGATGCGCCTCGGCAGCAATGATGCGGCCGTCTTGAGTCGCGCCCAACTTGACGCGGATGTTCGTTCCAGAAGCCGGACCGGTGCCTAGAAAGACGTCTGACCTACTCATGACGATTTTCACTGGCTTTCCCGTCTTGCGCGACAGGAACGCGGCAGTCGGCTCGACGTAGACGCCGCCCATGCCTTTGCCGCCGAAGCCGCCGCCGATCTCTGTCGGGATCACTTTGATCTTGGACATCGGCAGGTCAAGCATCGTCGCGAGATGGTCCCTGAACGGGAAACTGCCCTGACAACTCGCCCACACGGTGACATTGCCGTCACCGCCCCACAGGGCTGTCGTCGCATGGGGCTCGATGTATCCCTGGTGAACCGACTCGGTGCTGAACGACTCTTCGACCACGACGTCGGCATCCTTGAATGCCGCCTTGACGTCTCCTACTCGAAATTCGAACCGGTTGGCGAGGTTCGTTTTTCCGCCCGTGTCGCCCCAGCCTCCTGCTCGGCGGCCCGCGCTGTCCATGGTCTGCAATCGCTCATGCACGGCGGGGGCGCCGTCGGTTAAGGCTGACTCTGAGTCCAGGACTGCCGGCAGCACCTCGTACTCCACGTCGATGAGCGCTAGCCCCTCTTCAGCGACGCCGGGGCTCAACGCCGCCACGGCAGCAACGACATGGCCGACGTACAGCGCCTTCTCCCGAGCCATGACGTTGCGCGTGTAGAACCCGTAGTTGACCATGACGCCCTCGGCCTGGTCGCTCACTTCCGCCGAAACCTCGGGCATGTCCTGCGCCGTCACCACAGCCTGCACACCAGGGAGCTGCAATGCCCGGCTGGCGTCAATGGACAGGATTCTTGCATGAGCGTGGGGACTGCGCAACAACTTGCCGTGCAATGTGCCGGGCAGGTTGATGTCCGCTCCGAACCGCGCTCTGCCTGTGACCTTCTCATAGCCGTCGTGCCGGATGGGCCGCGTGCCGATCACGTTGTATTGCAGGGCCGTCTGGTCTTGGGTTCGCTGCTGCAAGCTCTTACCTCCGCCATTTCCGTAGCGCCGAGTCGATGGCGCCGATCTAGTCTGGCCGTAATCTATCACACGAACGGCGCCTGGGCTATCATCATCAGGCTCGGGCGTCTGGGAAACCGCGCGAACCTCTGCCGCATGTGCCGTCACATGGGATGCCGGCCCCGCCGCCCGAAATGCGGATTCGTTTTTGACCACTCTCGAAAGCAGTGTTAATCTCTGAGCGTCGTCGAGTATAGTGTATGCTCGGACGTGGGCCGTTTGAAAACATCTACAACGGCCGGCTGAGCACGAAAATCCGACCGGTAGGCGAGATTTCCGCCTGCGTACACGAGGAAACGCTATTGATTATTGATCCGGAACAGCCGGCCGCGACCGGCGCAGCCGAGACGCGGTCAACAGCGGCGGTTCGGACTGGCGACATAGAACTCGCGATTGTCGTGTTGGCGGATGGTTTCAGAAACGATGTCGTTCGAGACTTGATTCGGTCGGGCGACCTCCCGAACATCTCTCGTCACATTCTGAGCGGAGGCTCGCAATATGACGGGGTGACCGTATTTCCGAGCGTCACGAATGTCGCATACCTGCCTATGCTGACAGGGCAATACCCCGGCACGGCAAACATCCCCGGCATCCGCTGGTTGGACAAGGCGAAGTTCACCTCCGGGCACCTGTTCGACGCGGGCCAGCGCACCTATGTCGGCGCGGCCCACACCAAACTGAACAGCGACCTTCCGGACAACTTGGAGACGCTGTTCGAACTCTGCCCCGATTCGATGGCGTTTCGGAGCGACATCCACAGAGGGCTCTCGAACGGCCTCAATCGCTTCTTCAAACTGTCCCAACCCTGGATGTTTGCGTCGCACTACCTCAAACGGGCGGACTTCATCGACAAATTGGTGATGAGGAGCCTTCTGAGCGCTTTGCGCGACAGAGCCAGCAACCTGCCGAGGTTCATCTTCGTTCCGCTGCTCGACGTCGATTCAGCGTCACACGCGCGGGGGCCGCAACACAAACGCACCTTCGACGCATACCGACGCATCGACGACGCCATCGGCGCCTTGGTGGAGAGCCTGACAAATCTGGGCGTTTGGAGCAAGACCCACCTGATGGTCGTGAGCGACCACGGTCATTCGCGAACGACTGAACATTTGGACTTGAGCCGCCTGGTGTCCGAACTCGGTTATGACGTCTTCGAGCACCCCAACGTCTTCCGGAGCAAAGCGAACGCCGCCGTTGCCGTTTCCGGCAACTCGTTTGCCAATGTCTACGTCGCCCACGAGGGCAAATGGGAGCGACCGTTGACGAGCAACGAGTTGGAGGGCGCTCACAAGCAGTTGGCGTCCGGCCTCGCTCAACGGCCCGAGATCGAGTGGACGGCGTATCGTGACAGCAACGGTTCGATCAAGGTCGATTCCGGCTCGGGAACCGCGTTGGTCGGCCGGAACGACGGCCACTACGAATACAGCTTCGATGGCGCCGACCCACTCCAGCTTGGGCTCCCGCACACAACCGTAGATCGGGCCGACGCGCTCAGAATGACGGCCGACACCGAATTCCCGGACGCACTGGAACAACTCTGGCAACTGTTCGCGAGCCAGCGCACGGGCGACATCGTGGTCACGTCCAAACCGGGGTACGACCTGAGAGGGTGGCGCGAACGGCCGGAACACCGATCCTCGCACGGATCTCTGCGCCGAGAGCACATGATGGTCCCAATTTTGAGCAACCGCCCGCTCTCCGCGAACGGGCCGGTGCGCACAGTTGACGTCTTCTCGACCATCGCGGAGTCTCTCGACCTGGCCGCCACCAAATCGGTTAGCGGGAGCAGCCTGTGGTAGAGGGCGACCCGCCCAATCCGCCTCTGGTTGGGCGACGAACGTTGCTCCTCACGGCCGCCGTCCTCGTGCCGGCAATCCTGAGCACTTGGATCGTGTGGCGCCTCCTCCCGGAGTGGTGGAAGCTTACGAGTTTTTTTTGGTACTCGATTCCGGGCAACAGCTTCCTTTGGCTCCC
Organism: Dehalococcoidia bacterium UBA2160; assembly: GCA_002328865.1. Taxonomy (GTDB): domain Bacteria; phylum Chloroflexota; class Dehalococcoidia; order Lucifugimonadales; family UBA1123; genus UBA2160. Next base: position 16,034 of record DCWO01000173.1, read on the forward strand.
ACACGAGCCGGCTGTAATCGCCGCCGGCCTGATCTATGAACCGATTTGGGTGGCGCTCGTCGGCGGACTGGCCACGGCTATAGCCTCGGTGATCGATCACTTGCTGTTTACGAAGGCATTTCAGATGGATCGACTCGAGGCAGTCAGGCGAGCGAAACCCGTCGTGACCGCTATTCGACTCTTCAATCGACGACCCTGGTGGACGATTGTTGTGTTCGCTTTCACACCGATTCCGTTTTACCCGATGCGATTGGTGGCTCCGGCGGCCAGCTACCCTATGAAGAGGTATGTTTCGGCTGTCGTCGTGGGGCGTGTACCGCGTTACTTCTTGTTGGCGCTCGGCGGAACCTGGATCTCAGCGATCGGCGGGAGTTGGGCGTCTGACTGGATTTCGCGCTTGATTCCCTGATTCACGAACGCTCGCGGATGCCACGTCGCGAGCGCCTGGATCAGCCTTTCAGCCGTGGCAGGCAGGTTCCGGAATTTTCCAGGCCTCGAAGTTCGCAACGTGGTTCAAGCGATTTCGCTACCTCGGGAACCTCAACGGTCCTGGCAGGTCCTCAGGCGGATCGTCGGCGATCACTCTGTCCTCGTACAAGTCGGCGAGTTCTTCGTCTGTCATCTCGAGCAGATCTTGAAGGATGAGCCGATTGTGCTGGCCAAAGCACGGCGACGCCATTCGAACGCTCCCGGGAGTCTCCGACAGGCGCCACGGCATCCCCGGATACTGAAATACGCCCATCTCCGGGTGTTCCACGGGCACGTAGAAGCCGCGTTCGTGAAAGTGCGGGTTGCTCACCAGCTCCCAGTTTGCCAGAACCGGACCGGCTGGTACGCCGGCGGCCTGGAGTAACGCGGCTGCCTCGTTGTGGTCGTACTTCGACGTCCATTCGGCAATCAGCTCGTCAAGATCGTCATGACGTTCGCGTCGATCGGCCGCTGTCGCGTAGCGTGCGTCATCCGCCAATTCAGGGCGACCGATAGCCGATGCCAGTTTGGCCCATTCGTCGTCCGTCCCGGCGCACAACACAACCCACGAGTCGTCGCCCATTGACGGATAGCAACCTTGGGGGGCGAAAATCCGGTGCCGGTTGCCCCGACGTTGGGCGACTCGCCCGGCAATCGTGTATTCAAGCACGGCTTCTGGGAAGAACGCGATGCCGTTTTCATTCAGAGACATGTCGATGTACTGTCCGCCGCCGCCCTGCTGGCAGTGGTGCAACGCGGCTTGGATCGCGACAGCGGCGTGGACGGCGGTGACAGGGTCGGCGTAGAACAACGCGGTCCGGTAGGGCCGCTCGTCGTCCGGGTAACCCATAGTCGCCGCCAGTCCGCACGTCGCCTCGATGTTGGCGCCGTATGCCACGTAATCTCTCTGAGGGCCGGTTTGGCCGAACCCCGAGATCGACACCATGACTATCTCCGGATTCGCCCGCTTGAGAACTTCGTACTCCAGCCCGAAGTTTCGCATGACGCGAGGGCTGTTGTTTTCGAGAACGACATCGGATCTGGAAACCAGCTCGAGAAACAACTCCTTGCCGCGGTCGGAGTTGAGGTCCAGCGTGATGCCGTACTTGTTCCGGTTCATCTTGTTGAAGTACCCGGCGCGGTTGTAGTGGCGCTTGAATGGGTCTCCGCCAGGGTATCTCCCGCCGCGTGTCATCGGGCGGTCCGGCGATTCGATCTTGATCACTTCCGCTCCCAGATCTGCCAGATACCTGCCCGCCAGCGGCCCAGCCCAGTTGGCCGTGATTTCCAGAATCCTGATGCCCTCCAGCGGCAACGAGGCGCCCAGGAACCGCTCTGGTTCAACCGCAGCCCTTGTGGTCCAGACGTGGCCTGCATCGGCTTGATCGAACTCCATGCCGTTGTCGGCTCCCAACAAGGGCGCAGGGCTCCGCATGGCGGCTGGCGTGGATCCGAGCTTGTATGGGAATCCGGGCAGGACTTGGGCGCCGGCGACCGGATGTCTGACCTCATTGAACCATTGCCTTGAAGCTAGCTGCTCGGAGGCCGCGAGGTCGGCCGCGTCGTCCACCGGCGTGAAGGCCAGCCTCAGTTCTTGAGCCGCTCGAAATATGTCCGCCTTCTTGCGCGTCGAGCACCATGCGGCTACAAGCTCGCGCAACTCCGCTATGTTCGTGATCCACTCCTGTCGGTCCGCGAACCTGGGATCGTCCATGAGTTCGGGTTGCTCGATCAAGACGAACATGGTCGGGTCCCATCGCATGGTCATGAACCACACGTAGCCGTCTTCGCACTTGATGCAATCGGGTTCCGTCCGCCGCATCACGACACCCTCGTGGGTCCATGACGTGGCTGTCCACGCGTGCGCGGACAGCATGGATTCGACGGTCGAGATGTCGACTTGCTGGCCTCGGCCGACCCGCCGTGCATGCCACAGCGCGGCCAACGACCCGGCGGCGGCCTGAGCGCCGGCGTTGATTTGAGGTTGATCGTTCGGGAGCATGAGCGGTTCTCGTTGGGCGTCTCCGCAGAAGTACATGTAACCGCCCATCGCGTTGTCGACGATCTCGCCGGACAGCCAGTTTCGATACGGACCGGTCTGCCCGAAGTGAGAGATCGACGTCAGCACCACCGAGGGGTTGAGCCTGCGCAAGACGTCGAACCCCAAGCCTTGTTGCGCCAGCCGGCCCGGAGCGAAGCTTTCGACGATCAGGTGCGCTCGTTGAGCCAATCGAAGCACCGCGCGACGGCCATGTGCAGTCGAGGGATCCGCCGTGATCGAGTGCTTGTTGGCGCACAGACACATGAACATCCCGCTCTTTTCGGGATGGAGCTCGTCTCCGGGAAACGGCCCTGCCTGCCTCAGCGGGTGGCCCGAATCTGGGGATTCGACCATGGCCACGGTGGCGCCCAGATCGGCGAGCAGTTTGGTGCAGTACGCGCCGGCGATATTGTCGGAGAGGTCTAGGATGTTGAATCCAGCCAGGGCGGAGCTGTGAGCGATCTCCGGCAGTCCGGCCCGCCGGATTCCCGGCAAGTCAACCGTCGCGTCCGAACTCTCACCTTCGATCATCGCGCTGCCCTCGGTTGATTGATCGTGCGGATCGGAGCGCCTGCGAGGAACGCCTGGATATTCTCCAATGCGTGCCCGTAGAAGATTGCGTAGGTCTCCGATGTGACGTATCCCATGTGAGGAGTGATGACCGTGTTCTCCAAATCCCGCAGAGGATGGTTGGCGGCCAGTGGTTCTTGGTCGAAAACATCCAAGCCTGCGCCTGCGATCTTGCCGGTCTGAACCGCTTCGACGAGGGCGGCTTCGTCGACAATCGGTCCGCGAGACGTATTGATCAGATACGCCGTCGGTTTCATCGAATTCAACTCGGAGGCGCCCAAAAGACCACGCGTGCGGTCGCTCAGAACCAGGTGTATCGTCACGTAGTCCGAGCGAGCCAGCAGGTCTTCCTTCGAAACCAGGGTCGCGCCAATCTCGTCGGTTCGCTCTCGAGTCAGGTTCTGGCTCCAGGCGATGACTTCCATGCCGAACGCCTTGCCCACCATCGCAACTTGGGAACCGAGACGACCCAACCCGATGACGCCGAGCACCTTGCCGTTCAACCCTTCGCCGAGGGTGACCTGCCATCGACCTTCGCGGGTCGCTTTGTCCTCTTCGGGGACACGACGAGCGATCGCGAGGATCAGTCCCCACGTGAGTTCGGCCGTCGGGTATCCAAGGCCCTCTGTCCCGCACACCGTGATGCCGAGTTCCGTAGCAGCGTCGACATCGATCGACGCATTGCGCATTCCGGTCGTGACAAGCAATCCCAGCTCAGGCAGATGTTCGAGCAGACTGCGCGGAAACGGAGTGCGCTCTCGCATGGCGACGATGACGCCGTAGGCGCCCAATCGGGCGGCGAGCCGGTCTTCATCGAAGACGTGCTCAGCAAAGACGTCGACGGTGGCATCGCTCGGAAGCGAACGCCAATCGGCCATCTCTAACGCGACGTTCTGATAGTCGTCCAGAATTGCGATTTTCGTCAATGGTTGGTCTCCTGACGATTCAACAGCCGCAGCTCATGTGCCCGCAGCGATGAGTCCCGTTTTGATCGGGACGAATTATCTGGTTTCCGAAGGGAGCTGGGTCGTGCGTACGGCGAGATGCTTCTCTTTCGTTCGAAGGAGAAGCATGGCGGTCTGACCGTTCGTTAGGGCTCTCGAATGAGCCGTGCAGCCAGGTCGGGGTAAGTCTCGCTCTCGATCATGTGCGGTTTCACGATCGTTCGCAGTGCCTGGACTTCGGCCTCGGTGATCACAGGCGTGGTCTCGACCGGCCCGTCGATTCCCAGATCGAATCCCGTGTTCTCAGCGACCTGATCGGCAGTGAATCCTTCGTGCACCGAAGCCAGCTCCATCAATCGGGTCTCCATGTTAAATCGAAGCTGCGCTATCGGTGTGACGACCGTCACCTCACGAGTCCTGCGCCGGACGCCCTCCGGTGACGTGCCCGCGCCGGAGATGTAATCCACCTGCTCCACGAACGTCCGAGTCGTGTGCTCGGTGCGGAACATTACGATGCGCGGCACCGCGTAGTAGAGCAGACCGGTCCCGTACTGTCCGGGCATCAGAACGTCCGGTTCGTCCCTGTCGCCGATGACGTGGAGGTTGAAGTTGCCGTGCTTGTCGATCTCGATGGCGCTTATAAAGAAGAGGTCCATCTCGCCGCGTTGGGCCAGGAAGTGGAAGTCTTTGCCCGAGACGAACGGTGAGTACTCTTTGCTGCCGAGGATGATGATCTCGACATTCGGGGCGTGAAGCTCTCGGGCGAGCAACATGGCCGTTGCAGGGATGAAGCTCAGTGCGCCGCAGGCGGAGGTTTCCCAGTCGTGCACATGACGGGAGAGCAGGATCGCCAGTCTCTCCTCGGGTCCAAGGTCGAACCCTGAACTCAACTCGAAACGGCCTCGGGAGCGGCCAATCCCATGCGCCGCAAGTAGCCCTCGTGCGACTCGACCTCGTGGACCTGCTGCTCAAGATAGGCGTCGAAAGAGTCTTGGGTTCGGGCAGCGTCGACGTACTCCTCGATGAGCGAGTCGTCGGCGTCGTAGAACCCGGGCGCCGAGGTGGGGTGAGCGCCGTACGGTGCGTGGACGACGGCTGAAACGTGAATCGCAGGAATGAACCATCCGTTCAGCGAATCGGGCCCAACTTCGTCGACAATCTCCTCGACGGACACGATCACCCTGCGTGACGCCTGGGCTAACATCAGCTCTTCGCCGCGACGTTGAACCAAAACGTTGCCGTACTTGTCGCCCTTGGAACCGTGGAATATGGCGACGTCAGGATTGATCGCCTTGGCGACAACGATGCGTTCTTCGGGCTCGAAAGGATCGGTGATGATGCGAAAGTCGGCCGGTCGCCGTTCCAGAATATCGGTGCCGGCATATCCGAGTGTCGACACGAAGGGGACGCCCATTGATCCAGCCTGGATCATCGTGTATAAGACGCCTCAAGTGTTGTCCAACATGTGGATGTCGCCGGCCTTCTGAAGCCTGTCGTAGTTGGGCGCGACCCGGCTATACGTCTCGAAGCCGAGGCTGCACGTCTCGACAGTGTCCGCGACTCCGGCGCCGAGAAGGAAATCGAGATTCATGGCGCCGCCGACGACGCCCATGGCAGTCAGCCCGCGGACACCGCGACGGGCGAGTTCGCGCATCACCGCCATTGGCGTCCAGTCCATGCCGCCTACGAAAACGACCTGGTCTCCGTCTTTGACGATTCCAATTGCCTGTTCAAGATTGACCAGTTTCTCTCTCATGCTGTTGCCTCGTTTCGTCGGTGTGCCCACACACTACTTTGGAGGTCGAATCGTGTCAAGATAGGCGTTTAGATTGTCCGTCGCCGTCCAAAGCCGCCGTAATCGCCGCAAGATCGACGTGCTGCTCCACTAGGTCGGCGAAGCGCACCAGCTTTCGCGGGTGGTCGAAGGAAGCTCCCTCAACCAGGCCTGCCAGGGCGTCCATGGTGGCAATCGTGTCTGAATCAACCACCATGACGGGGACGTTCACGCGCTCGGCCTCGTACTTCACGTACTCAATCGGGTCGATGCCGTTCGTCAGAACGAGGCATGTGACAGGGACGCTCAGCGCCGACATCTGGATGTCGGGCCGGTCGCCCCTTACGATGATGGCGTTGTCGGTTTCGGCGCCGAATCGGAGCTTGCTCGGATCCAGGCCCATTCCGCCAACCTGGCAGCGCTCCACCAACATCGACGTGTCCGGGTCGTCGACCACGAACCTGCCGCCCAGATGCGCCGCTAACTGGCCGACGCTGGCTCCCAGCAGAGTTCGGTCTTCCGGAATCGAGCCGAGATGGGTCATTCCGGCCTCAGCAAGCGAAGGGACCAGATCTTCGGTGACGGAATGCCCGGCGTAGCGCGACACACCGTTGACGATGACGCCCGACAGACGACCGTTCAACGAATCCGTCCAGGGACTCAGATCGGAAGCGGTCAGAGCAGGTCGATATCCGGCCACCACCACCACTTTCGCGTCGAAGGCATCCGCCAACTTCGTCGTGTCCTGCGCCGACATCGCGCCTGCGGCTTCTACGATCACGTGATCGGCCTGTCCGGAAACTACGCTCAAGGCGCCAGAAGCTTGGGCGACGGAATCGGCGAACAACTCACTGCCGAAAGAGATGGGCCAACCGTCGGTGTCTTGGTCGAGAAGGTCCCGATAGGCCGTCGCATCGGGGTCTGAGCCCGAATCGGCGAAGGGTTTGAAAACCGCGACCCGTTGTCCCTGCCGCCGCAGCAACAGCGCAAACGCGGAGCAAAGTGAGGTCTTCCCGGCGCCGGGTTGGTCCGAAGCTACGTACAGGACGGACATTCGAAGCCCCTCTCAGTGACAATTCAGTCTTTGCACCCGCAGCACAGGCAGGCGCGGAATCAGCATTCCGAGGTTTCAGCCGAATTATAGCATCCGACACGCGGACCCGCATCGATCATTTCGCCACCTCGCAAGCCGAATCCAGGTATAATGTTCCATCACTGGAAACTGAGGCGTTGTTCGTGCCTACAGCAGCACATCCAATCAGGCGTCGGCAGCCATTCGTAGGGGCCGGTTTCAAACCCGTCCGCAGCGTTCGGTTGCGCTTCAGGTTTGCTTTGTTCCGACGCGTCCCGATCCGTGCATTGTTGACGGCAAGCTTGCTCCTTCTCGCTCTAGCCTGCAAGGGAGGCGTCGCGGGCGAGGTCCCGGAGCTCGAGAATCGCGCGCTGCAACTCAACAAGACGATCATGTGCCCGGTGTGCCCCGGCGAGTCCATCGATCAGTCGCAAAACGCCCTCGCCGTTCAGATGCGGGGGATCGTGGCGGACAAGTTGGTCGAAGGTTGGACCGAGAAGCAGGTACAGGATTTCTTCGTCGAACGATACGGCCCGAGCGTCTTGTTGGAGCCTCCCAGGAGCGGAATCGACCTGATGGCGTGGATCATCCCGCCTTTGGCAGTTCTGATTGCGGGCGTCGTGATGTTGCTCGTGCTGAAGTGGATGACCAAGCCGGATCCGCAAAGGTCGGAGGCCGAAGAATCGGAGTTGACGGACGACGAGAGGAATCAGTATTTCCAGCGTATCGAAGCCGCCTTGGACACCGAAGCTTCTCGTCGAGACGAGAGACCTCCGGCTTGATCGAGGACTTGACTGCGATGCTCGATTCCTCTCAGCCAGACCGACGCCGAGGCCGATCCCATGATCGTTGACGCCGGACAGATCGCACTGGCGCTCGCGTTCATAGTCTCGGGCTATGTGGTGCTGGCGTCGTTCTTGGGCGTGACCCGCCGGGTCCCCGAACTTGTCGTTAGCGGCCGGTACGGCCTGTACAGCGTCCCCGTGCTGCTGCTCGTCGCCACGTTGGCGCTCATCTACGCGTTCGTGAACAACGACTTCTCGGTCAAGTACGTGGCGGAAAACAGCAGCCTGGGAATGCCCCGGGCGTATGTTTGGGTCGCCTTCTACGCGGGCAACGCGGGCTCCATGCTCTTCCTGGGCGTGGTATTCGCTTTGATGGCCGTCGCGACCGTTGCCAGCTTGCGCGGGCGTCTCCCCTACACCGCGCCCTATGCCACCGGCGTCCTCGCCATCGTGCTCACGTTCTTCCTGGGCGTGATGGTGTTCCTCGCCAACCCCTTCGCGCGGTTGGCCGTCGTCCCGATGGACGGCCAGGGCATCAACCCGCTCCTCGTCCACTTCGGGATGTTCATCCATCCGCCGGTCCAGATGGCTGGACTCATCTCGGTCGCCCTGCCGTTCAGCATCGCGATCGGAGCGCTGCTCGCCGGAAAGGGCGGCGCCGACGAATGGGTGGACCTGGGTCGAATCTGGGGGATGATCTCCTGGGTGATACTGACGCTTGGCCTGCTTCTGGGCGCATGGTGGGCGTACACGATTCTGGGTTGGGGCGGTTACTGGGCGTGGGACCCGGTCGAGAACTCAGCCCTCATGCCTTGGCTGGCGATGACCGCTTTCGTGCACTCGATCATGGTCCAGAAACGACGCGGCATGTTCCGGATGTGGAACATGGTCATCATCATCATCGGGTTCACGATGGCGCAACTCGGCATGTTCATCAATCGTGGCGGACCCGTCCCGTCGGTCCACTCATTCGCCGAGTCGACCATGGGGTGGCTCTTCCTGATGGCGATGGCCGTAACGCTGTTCGGATCCGTTGCCGCGTTCATCTGGCGACTGGACACCCTCCGGAGCAGAGGGCGGCTGGAATCCATGCTCTCGCGGGAGAGCGGCTTCCTGGCTCAGAACGTCCTGTTTCTGGCGGTGGCCTTCGTCACGCTCTGGGGAACGGTGTACCCCATCTTCTCCGAGGTCGCGAACGACGTTGTCGTGACAGTCGGCAGGCCGTTCTTCGACCGCGTGAACGGTCCATTGCTGTTGGGGATCGTGTTCCTGATGGGCGTCGGTCCACTGCTGCCGTGGCGAAGAGCAACGCCTCGTGGTTTGGCAATGACGTTGCGCATTCCGGCTATCACTGCGATCGCGACCGGAATCGGATTGGCCATACTCGGCGTCAGGCAACCGGCGGCGCTGGTCGCCTTCATGACGTGCGCCATCGTCGTTGCCGGGATCCTGCATGAGTGGCACCGCGGCGCCAAAGCGCGACGCCGCCGAGACGTGAACCCGGTAGTAGCCTTCTACAATCTGCTGATGGCTAACCGTCCTCGCTACGGTGGGTACGTCGTCCATTTGTCGATCATCATGCTCGTGGCGGGAGCGACCGCGTCGTCTTTCTACAGCACACAGCGTGATTTCGCGATGTCGCCGGGCCAGACCGAGACCCTCGGTCGGTACACGTTCACCTACACGGGCTCCAGACACGAGTCGTACAGCGATCGCGAGGAAGCCTACGCCCAGTTCGAGGTGTTCGTCGGCGACAAGTACGTTGGTGTCATGGAGGCGCTCAGAGCCGACTATCCGACCTTCAACATCGCGTCCACTCGCGGCGCGATTCGGAGCACGCCGCTCGAGGATTTCTACATTGTTCCTTCCGAATTCAGGGACGGTGGAGAGGCAGTGTTCCGCGTCCTGATCAACCCGATGGTGTGGTGGATGTGGGCCAGCGGTCCGCTGTTGGTGCTCGGGACGCTGTTCTCGCTGACGCCTCATCGCCAGCCGTCTCTGGCCAGCCTGCGTATCCCGGCGTCCGCCGGCACGGCGAGGGCATAGCGCCATGCTCGTTGCGATTGCACTCATCCTCAGCTTGATACCCGCGGCGGCGGTGATATACCCGTTCGTGCGAGGCATTGGCCGCGACGAGTTCGCCGAGGACGAGAGCGCACCCATGGCCGACTTGATGCGACGCTGGAACGCCTCGGTGGACGGCCTGCGCAGCACCGAACTCGAAAACGCCATCGGCAATCTCGACGACAACGACTACCGCGTTGTGAGGCGGCAACTGATGACGGAGGCCGCGCTGGTCCTCAAAACGATGGAGCTCGAGGAGGCTGAAGAGGAGCGTCTGCTGACCAACGTACGCTCCGAGGTCCGAGAGGTGCGGTCGCGGGTCGAGGGCGCTACCGAACCGAGCGCAGACGGCGAAGGGACCGAAGGGACGGCAGAGACGGAAGAGCCACCGCCCCGTTCGCCCTGAGCCGGTCGAAGGGCCGCCGGTGGCCCTTACCGTTGATCGATCCACCGGGACACAACACTAGAGGCGCGGCTCTGCGTTCACCTCGTCGACGAGCGACATGAGCTGCGCAAGGGTCGCGAGCTTCTCCTCGATTGACTCACCAGGAAGCCCCGCACGCAGGGTCGTGATGCCGGCGTCACGGTATACGCGGAGGCGGTCGCGGACCATGTCGGGTGTGCCGATCAGGTTGGCCTTAAGCGCGAGTTCAGTTGGCACCAGGTCGCGAGCTTCGTCGCGGCGGCCGTCCATCCACAGTCGCTGGACTTCGTTGACCTCGTCCTCGAACCCCTGGCGGGCGAAGGCGTTCTTGTAGAAGTTGTTGTCGAGCGAACCCATGGCGCCGAACGTGAATCCGTATCCTCTCGCGTGACGCTTAGCGGTTTCGTCGACGTCGTCGGTGAACTCAACCGAGAGCGGGACGTGGAGGTCCATCGAGTCCAGTGTCTTGCCTGCCTTGGCTGCGCCCGCTCGGATGTGCTTCAGGAACACTTCCGCTGACTCAGGGATGAACGACCCGCCCATCCATCCATCGGCCAGCTCTCCGGCGAGTTCCAGGTTTCGGGGCCCCAGTGCCGCGATGTAGATCGGCACGTCGGCCAGAATCGCGTTGGACCGTATCGCCCTGCCCTCGCCGCCGGGCAACGGCAGCTTGTAGATCTGCCCGTCGTACGAGACTCGTTCGCCAGCGACCGCGAGGCGAAAGACCTCGATCAGCTCACGCGTCCGCTGGATCGGCCGCGCGAACGGCGCCCCGTGCCATCCCTCGATCACCTGCGGACCGCTCGTACCCAGACCGAGCATGAAGCGACCGCCGGACATCGAGGCGAGCGTCAGGGCGGTCATCGCCAGGTTGGCCGGTGTACGCGTGCCGATCTGGACGATGCCGGTCCCGAGTCCGATCTTGCTGGTGCGCCCCGCCAAGAAGGCCAGCGGTGTGACGGCATCGTAAGCCCACGCTTCGTTGGTCCAGATCGAGTGGACGCCCAGCCGCTCGGCCTCGACCGCGAACGTGGCGACGCTCTCCCAATCGCCCGACGCGATGCTTCTGTTGCTGACTGCTATGCGCATTGCCGAAATACCTCGATTAGTTGAGTTGGACCGTTCTCGCTAGCTGGATGGGTACTCGGGCGTCTGCTTGTTTTTGCCGATCTGGCCAATGTGGTCCATGTCGTGGACTCGCTGGAACAGGTACCACGCCCTCGCGTGCAGCTCGCCGAACGCGAAATGGTTGGAGGTCGCATCGAAGGACGGCGGCTCGGGCAGCCGCTCGGTCATCGCGCTCCACGCGATCGAGTCCGCGAGCAGTCGTGTCCGCAGCCGATCGATGGTCTCGACTTCGTGGTCCTGTTGGTCTTCGACGTCGTCGGCGCTTCGTGTGCCGCCGTTGGCGAGGGTCTCGACGAGCCTGGAGACGCGGCCCGAGACGGTGACGACGTGGCTCAGCACTTCTAGGATGCTCCACTCGTCTGGGTCCGGTTTGAACGCAGCTTGCTCATCGCTGACGCCCGCCGCGGCGTCAATCAAGTCCAACCTGGCTTTCACGAACCTAACCCACAACTCCGCGAACGTATACCGTTCGCCCTGCGAAAGCAGATATCCTCGAACTCGCTCTGCCTCTCCCTGTGCCGTAGTCATGTAGCCCTCCGCCGGTCATTGTGCAATCTTCGCTGTCACAGATCGCGTTGCGCCTGTGAGGTCCGACTATAGCCAAGCACAGCCAGTCAGTCAACTTGACGCACCGGGCGGCCGTCCATAGCATTAACGGGTCGAAAGCAGGCGCGACGCGACTGCGCCAAGCATCAGGCTATTGGAGACGCAACATGGTCAAGGCAGCGGTGCTATACGAAGCGAATCAACCACTGGTCGTCGAAGAAATCGAGCAGGATCCGCCCAAGGCTGGCGAGGTCCTCGTTCGGACCGACGCCGCCGGCCTGTGCGCCAGCGACATCCACATCATGCACGGCGCCGCGATCATGCCGAAGCCAGTCGTGCTCGGCCACGAGGGCGCCGGAACCATCGAGGAGGTCGGGCCCGGCGTGACAAGCGTCAAACCCGGCGACCGCTGCATCATGTCGTTCGTGTCCAACTGCGGCCACTGCCGCATGTGCCGCTCCGGCTACCCCAACTTGTGCGACTCCAACGCCGAGACCGGCGCGAACCAGTACGACGGGACAGCCCGCCTGCACAAGGACGGCGTTGATATCTACCAGATGGCCAAACTGGGGGTGTTCGCCGAACGCATGGTCACGCCGCAACAGGCCTGTCATCCTATCCCGGACGAGGTCCCGATGGATGTGGCGTCGCTGATGGGCTGCTGCGTGGCCACCGGAGTGGGCGCCGTCATCAACTCGCCTGCGATCCGGCCGGGCGCCACGGTGGCCGTATTCGGATGCGGCGGCGTCGGGCTTAGCGCGATCCAAGGGGCGAAGCTAATGAACGCCAGCCGCATCATCGCCGTCGACATCTTCGATCACAAGCTGGAGTTCACGTACAAGTTCGGCGCGACCGACGTTGTCAACTCGCGGGAGGTCGACGCGGTCGAAGCCATTCGCGAGCTCACCGGCGGCGGTGTTGACATGGCATTCGACACGTTCGGCGGCTCCGAGACAACCGCCGCTGCGGTGGGGGCGCTACGCAAGGGCGGAACCACTGTTCAGGTGGGGCTCGCCCCAGTCGGCGACACCGCGCCCATCGACATCGTCGATTTGGTGCGTAACCAGAAGACCCTGGTCGGCAGCTACTACGGCTCCGTCAGCCCCCACGAGACGTTCAGCAAGATCGTGGACTTCTACCTGCGCGGACTCATCGACGTGGAGAGCATGATCACTCGCACTTACTCACTGGACCAGATCAACGAGGGCTTCGACGCCCTGGCCCGCGGCGAAGACGGCCGGGGCATCATCCGGTACACGGGGGCTTAGCGCCATCGACCATCAACACGAGTCGTCCGAATCGCACAACACCGCCGAGTGGTGGGACGAGGCCTGGGCTTCGAGTGATCATGCAACTCCGGAACCAGACGGGATTCTGCTCGCCGAGGTCCGGGGTTTGCATCCCGGACGCGCGCTGGACATCGGGTGCGGAGAGGGCGCCAACGCCGTGTGGCTCGCCGAACAGGGATGGAGAGTAACAGCCGTCGACTTCGCAGAGTCCGGCATCCGCCGAGGCCGCGAGCTCGCTGCCGAACGAGGCGTGGAAGTCGATTTCCTGGTGGCCGATGCGGGATCATACCAGTCCGATGATCGGTTCGATCTGATAATCCTGTTCTACATCCAACTAGCAGCGGAAGCACGGTTGAAGGTCCTCGCCACCGCGGCACGAGCCCTGGCGCCGGGCGGTTTGTTGCTTTTCGCGGGTCACGACCGTTCAGATCCGCCCCATGAGTGGAAAGACGAAGACAGGGCGACGCTCACGACGCCCGAGCAAGTCGCGTCGGAGCTGCCGGGCTTAACGATCCTCCGAGCCGCCGTCGTCTCCCACGAAGCAGGAGCGCACACTGCCTCCCTTCAGCATGAATCGGAAGGAGAGCACGGTTCGCACGGCGCTACAACGCTGGTGCTCGCCGTCCAACCAGGTTGAGACCTTCGCCCGACCGGTCGAGCAGTCAGCCCTCTGCTAGCTCCTGTCCCGCACGGCGTTCCATGTCGGCGAGTTTGCGAACGCGGCGCCGGAAGCGTTCGTCGGTGCTGAACGTCGCGCCGAGGAACGCGGCGAGGATGTCCTCGGCGAGCTTGTTTCCGATGATCTGCGCCCCCATGCACAGGACGTTCACGTCGTCATGTTCGACGCACTGGTGCGCCGAGTAGACGTCGTGGCACAGTGCGGCTCGAATGCCCGGAACCTCATTTGCCGCGATGGCCGCTCCGACGCCGGTGCCGCATACCATGATCCCACGGTCGACGGCTCCGCTCTTGATCCGGTCGCATATCTCCTGCGCGATGTCGGGGAAGTCGGCGTCCTGATCGGCAGCATGCACGCCAACGTCCGCCACCTCGTGCCCGGTCGCCTCCAGAAACTCGATCACCGGACCCTTCAACGGAAATCCCGACTGGTCACCGCCGATCACGATTCGCATCGTTCGTCTCCTTGAGTCATGCGTAGCCTTGTGTGTTCAGGCGCCCGTTACGTCGCTTGGCGTCACCGGTTCACTTGATTCGGGCGTTGGTCTCGATGTCGTCCAAACCTGTGCGCACCAAATCCGTGACGCCATGTGTCTGGCCGAACCAAACCTGGTCATTCGGAAGCAACTGGGCATAGAAACGAGCTCGGGACATCAAGCCCTGATCGGAATTCCCCGCGTAAAAGTCCAGCACCTCTAGCGTGAATTCTTCACCGATATCGCGCAATAGACCCGTGATGTCAAGGGCGGGATCTCCGATTTGCGATTCCGCCCAGTCTATGATCCCGACCACCGTGCCTTTGTCGTCGTCGCAGAGGATGTGCAGCGCAAATAGGTCCGCATGCAAGAGTACGGGCGCAAAACGGAAGTTGTCGTCGCTGGCCAGGAATTCCTGCCAGACGGCGGACTCCGCCCGTTTTGCATCGTCGCTGAGCAGTGGAAAGACGTCGCGCTGAGCACGGTCGAACAGATCCCGGTACTGCTGCCTCCAACCGTCAGCGGTCACCGGATTCACGTTCGCTTTCTCCAGCCCTTCAAACGCCATGCGATGGAGGGCCGTCAGCAGCTCGCCGATGTCGCGCGCAAGCGATCGGCGTTTCGACGGCGATTGGAGGACAGCCTCGCTCAGCGGCTCGCCCTGGATCATATCGTAGCCCGTGAACACCACGGGTCCGTCCGGTCGGTCCCTCACGACCAAGTCAAACTTTGGAACCTGGACCGGCAGGGCGGCAGCCAGCAACGGTAGAAGTGCGATCTCTTTCTCGACGTTCTGCGCGGCACTGGGCCACCGCGGAAAGCGAAAGATGAGCTCTCCATTCACCTCTAGCACGTGTGAGTCCCAGCCCTCCACGATGGACTCGCAGGTTCGTATCTCAATGTTCGGCGCCCGATCCTCTACCAGGCGTCGGTGGTAGTCAGTGTCCATCGATTCCGATTCTCACTACCCTGTTGGCCATGATGGTCGTCTCGACTCCCGTGCCGCACACTGTGATCGTTGGTCGGACCTTGGTGCCGCCACGGCCGCCATCTGGCGCCGTCTCGCCTCCGTGAATTCGACCGCAGGGCCCTTCAACGGCAAGCCCGGCTGATTGCCGCCGCTTACGATTCGCATGCTTTGTCTTCTTCGGAAGGTTGCATCTTACTCGGAAATCGTCCGGTCTTTCGTCCCCGCAGTCCCTGGCGCCCATATGGTTGAGGCTTCAATCGACCACGGTATGAAGTCCGATGCGCTTCAGTCCCTGCCGCACGTGGACCTGGGCGCCGGTCTCCTGGCCGAACCAGATATGGTGATACGGGACCACCCGCGCGTAGTAGCGCGCCCTATTCGGCAACCGCTGGTCGGTGTTGCCGGCGTAGTGTTCCAACACATCTTTCGCGAACGCTTCGCCCATTTCGTTCAACATGCCGGTGACATCCATCGCCGGGTCTCCGATCTGAGCGTCCTCCCAATCGATGACCCCGACGACTCTGCTTTGCCCGTAATCGCAGATGATGTGCTCCGGGCCGAGGTCTGCGTGAACGAGGGCAGGCACGAAACTGAAGTTTTCATCGTCGTCCAGAAATTCGTGCCAGAACGCGGACTCGGCGCGTTGCGCTTCAACGTCGAGCAACGGAAACACGTCTTGCTGCGCGCGCTCGAACATCGCCTGATACTGGCGGCGCCAGCCGTCCGCGGTCACGGGCGCCACGTTTGCCGTCGCCAGGCCGTCCGTCGGAATGCTGTGAAGGGCGGAGAGCAGCTCACCGATGTCTCGGGCCAGTTGGCGTCGTTGCGTTTGAACGGGGAGGGAATCTCGGTGCAACTGCTGGCCCTGAATCTTATCGTAGCCGACGAACAACGCGGGGTCGTCCGGCCGGTCTCTGGCGATCACATCGTAACTCGGCACTGCCACCGGCAACGCTTCGGCCAGCAGCGGCAGCAGCAGAATCTCCGTCTCGACTCCATGCGCGATCTCCGGTCGACGCGGGAAACGGAATATTCGCCGGCCGTTCACCTCGAGCACGTACGAACTCCAACCGTCGGTGATCGGCTCACACGTCCGTATTTCAATGCCCGGAAGATGGGCTTCCAGCAGACGCCTGTAGCCGTCGGCATCCATCGGTTCCGGTCGACTGCCCTGTGATATACTTCGCTCGGTCATCAGGCAGGCACAAATTCCTCGCGATTGCGACACTCTCGTCAAGCTTTGGCGCCACTTCGGCACACACCCTATTCGATCCAGGAGAACGGGCAATGTTCGACCTCATAGTATCAGGCGGCACGGTCCTTGACGGCACGGGCCAACCGGGATTTCGGGCCGATGTGGGCATCACGGGCGAGACGATCGAAGCGATCGGCGACCTGTCGCAGGCCGAGACTCGACGGGTGATCGACGCCACCGGACTGGCGGTGTCGCCGGGTTTCATCGACAGCCACGCGCACTCCGACGGCGTGCTTCTCCTCGACCCGCAGCACGCCAACGGGCTGCGTCAGGGTGTGACCACCGAGATTCTCGGGCAGGACGGCTTGTCCTACGCTCCCCTGTCCGCGGACAATTACAAGGTCTACCGCCGTTACCTGTCTGGCATCCTCGGCGAGCCTCCGGACGACCTGGACATGAGCAGCGTCGCCGCGTTTCGGTCCCACTACCACAAGAAGGTCGCAATCAACACGGCGTACTGCGTCGCCCACGGCGCGGTCAGACTGGAAACGCTTGGATTCCATGACACGCCTTTGGTCGGCGACGACCTCGCCAACGCCCAACGCCTTATCCGAGAAGGGATCGAACAAGGGGCTGTAGGCTTCGCCACAGGGATGTCGTACCACCCCAACGCGTGGAGCGACACCGCGGAGATGGTGGAGCTCAACCGAGCGACCGCCGAGGCCGGAGGCGTATACGTCACCCACCTGCGCGACGTGAACACCGACCGTGCATTCGGCGGAGGCGGCGTCAACGAGGCACTGGAGATCGGACGGCGATCCGGGGTGAAGGTCCACTTCTCCCACTACCGCACCCAGGCCGACAACGCCGGACAGGTGACACAGCGCATGGAGGCCATCGACCGCGCCAAGGCTCAAGGCGTCGACTGCTCGCTGGAGCTCTACCCCTACCCGACCGGCAGCTCGTTTCCGTTGAGCTTCCTGCCTAGCTACGCCCACGAGGGCGGCCCGGACGCGATCATGGAGCTACTCAAGGACCCGGTCGAGCGGTCACGCATGACCGAGCACCTGGAATCGAATCCGGCCCGACGGCTCGACGAATCCGTGTTCACGTACATGCGGCACAACAAGCACTTGGAAGGCATGAGCCTGCCCGACGTCGCGCGCGACCGGGGCAAGTCTCTGACCGAAACTCTGCTCGACCTTCTGTCCGAGGAAGACGGGCAGATCTGCTACCGGGGCGCCCCGCCGGACAGCGTCCGCGTGTGGCAACAGGTCAGCCGCGACTGCGTGGAGTTTTTGTCCAGGCCGGACTTCATGGTCGGCAGCGATTCCATTCCCATCGGCTCGATGCCACACCCGCGAGCATACGGCTGCTTCCCACGATTCCTGGGCAGGCTTCGACGTCAGTTCCCGATCATCAGCCTGGAGCAGATGGTCCAGCGTATGACCGACAACCCGGCGCGCAGGTTTGGACTGACGAAGCGCGGCCGCATCGAAACCGGGCACTTCGCCGACATCGTCGTCTTCGACCCGGACCATGTCATCGACAACGCGACCTATGACGACCCGATCCAGTTCCCGACCGGGATCCCGTTCGTGGTCGTGAACGGGCAGGTTGCCGTCGACAACGAACGTTGCACGGGCGTTCTCGCCGGACAGGCCGTGCCATAACGGCATCGAAGCGACGCGGACACATCCAACTTTCGTGGCGGAGTCCGCAAGCCCGCGTGCCGAGCGCTGAATGATGCCTTCTCTGGCCGAAGCCGTCGTCGCCGCGGTGATGGTGTTCGTCGGCTCCACTGTCCTGGGCACGGTGGGGTTCGGAATGGGCCTCAGCACTTCGCCGGTGCTCCTTCTGGTTTTCGACCCACAGACCGTTGTCGTGGTGATCAACACCATCTCGATCGCCCTGTTCGTGTTGGTGATAGCGAAAAACCGTACGCACCTGCACGTTCGCGAGATCACGCCCATCAGCATCGCCGGCCTCGCCGGTGTTCCCGTCGCCGTCTACGTCTTGAGCGCCGTGAGCGCCGGAGTCCTGCGGATCGGCATCACGGCGCTGATCCTGGCATTGACGGCGTTGACCGCGACAAATTTCCGGAGCCGGTTGCCTCCGGGCGGCCTCCTCGGTCTCGTAGTCGGTTTCATCGTATCGGTGCTGATCAACACGACGGGAATCGGCGGGCCGCTCATCGTGCTGTATGCGCTGTCCCGGGGATGGTCGCGGAACGAGGTGCGCGCGTCCCTGGCACTGTATTTCCTGGTGATCGAGGGCGCCGGAGTTACGGGCTACATCGTGTCCGGGTTGTTGACGCAAGAGCGGGCAGTGCTAGTGCTGATCGTTTTGGCGCCGCTGGTGCTCGGTTTCTGGCTGGCCACGAACCTGGTGGGCCGGATGAACGAGGCAGTCTTCCGGCGGGCGGTGCTGTCTGTCATCACGGTCGCGAGCGTCGTGGTATTGGTTCGCGAGTTGGCGACGCTGTAGCGTCCTGTTTTCGAAGGCACGGAGGGAAACCACAACACGGACCAGTTCTGTCCCGCCCGCTCGCCCTCGAAGGTTCTATGGGGGACGCCCCCATGTCCCCGGCAAGGGGCTCTGCCCCTCGCCGATCCCTCGGATCCCTCAGCAATTCGCCGGACCAAGAATCCAGCGAATATCGCCAGCAACATCGGGCGCCGTGGACCTATCCGTGGCGAGCAACCGCGCTGCCGTCCGCTCTTGTACGGCGTCATCGCACCGCCTACAATATCCTCCGACAACGTCGTGAAGGAGAACACATGAAGATCACCAAAGTCGAGGCAATCGGCGTCAGTCGCTACCTCTACGCAAAGGTCCACACCGACGAGGGCATCACCGGCCTCGGCGAATCCGGCGCCTGGGGATTTCTCGAGGCGTCGAAGTCCGCCATCGAAACGCTTGGGCGCTATTTGATCGGCAAGGACCCGCTGCTGATCGAGCACCATTGGCAGTACATGAACCGCTTCAGCCACTTCAGAGGCTCGGCGATCCTGGGCGCTCTCAGCGCTCTGGACATCGCGCTGTGGGACATCGCCGGCAAGCACTTCGGCGTGCCTGTCTATCAACTACTAGGGGGCAAGACCAGGGACAAGGCCCGAGTTTACTACCACGTTTTCGGCAACACCAAGGAGACCCTTGTCCAAGGCGTCAAAGACGCCAAAGAGCAAGGTTTTACGGCCGTGGGCCATCTGACGCCGTTCCTGGACGAAGCCCGGGACAAGCCCTATTTCAAGACGCACGCTGCCAAGATGTCGGACGCTATCGACACCGTCGGCGCATACCGGGACGCCGTGGGCAACGACGTGGACCTCTGCATCGAAATCCACCGTCGCCTAACGCCGGCCGAAGCCATCGTTCTGGCCCGAGGCATCGAACAGTTCAACCCGTTCTTCTACGAGGACCCGATCCTGCCCGACAACCTCGACGCAATGGGCTTGGTTGCCCAACATATCTCGATTCCGATCGCCACCGGCGAACGTCTGCACACGATCCACGAGTTCGACATGCTGCTGAAACGCGGTGCTGTCCAATACGTTCGACCCGACGTTTGCCTTGTTGGCGGGATAACCAGCGCGAAGAAGATCGCGGCGCTGGCCGAAGCCAACTACGTCGGCGTCGTGCCCCACAACCCGCTGAGTCCAGTCAGCACCGCGGCCTGCCTGCAGATCGCCGCGTGCATCCCGAACTTCGCGCTCCAGGAGTATCCTATCGGCGAGCACGAAGCGCCGAAGAACGAGATCGTCAAATCGGCGATCCATCAGGAGAACGGCTACCTCATCATTCCGGACACGCCGGGAATCGGCATCGAGTTGATGGACGACGCGGCCGAGAGACACCCGTTCATGCCCCGCGTCGTCAACACCCGACTCAACGAAGACGGCTCGGTGATGGATCAGTAGATCCGAGTCGTTTCGATCAGCCAGACACACCCTCGCTCGAATGACGATTGGATCGCGTCTGCCGACCTGCGCGCGAGCCGTGAAGGACCAGTCGACTCATGACGAACGCCCATAACGGACTGGAAATACGCCCGCTGCCGGAGGACGAGTTCAACTCGTGGGTCCGCACTTCCATGCGCGGGTTCGGCGCTCACAGTTCACCCGCCTCGGAGAGGCATTTCCGAGGGCTGATCGAGCCTGACCGCGCCATCGCGGCCTATGTCGATGGAGGCCTGGTCGGCACTGCGACCGCTGGGTCTTTCGACCTGACCATTCCCGGCGGCGAGCTTCCCATGCCCTTGGTTGGCGCCGTCGCGGTTCAGCCGACGCACCAGAGGCGAGGCGTCCTAAGCGCGATGATGGCGAACCAGATGGCTGATTTCCGAGAGCGCGGCGAAATCGTCGCGGGACTGAGCGCTTCCGAGAGCCTGATTTACGCCAGGTTCGGCTATGGCATCGCCACGTGGTCCGAAGACTGGACGATGCCTCGCGTCCACGCCGACCTGTCCGATGCGCCCACAAACTCCGGCAGGCTTCGGTTCGTCGATCCTGAAGACGTCGGCGAGGTATGGCCCAGCATCTACGAGCAAGTCCGGCCCCACCGCGTCGGATTGGTCCGCTTTCCTGAAAAGTGGTGGCCCACTTTTGCAACCGACCTGGAGACGTGGCGTCAAGGCGCCAGCGCCTTCTTCCACGTGGTGTATGAAGGTGAGTCGGGCAGCGAAGGTTTCGTCACGTACCGAATCCGCGACAACTCGCAGGTGTTGGTGATAATGCTCCTGGGCGCGACACCGGAGGCTGAAGTCGCGCTATGGCGATTCTGCTTCGGCGTCGATTTGATGGATTCGATGTTTGCCCCGAACCGACCCGCGGACGACCAGCTTCCCTGGATGCTGAAGGATCCGCGCCGGCTCGAGCGCTCGGTGCGCGACCACCTTTGGCTTCGCTTGGTGGACGTCCGAGCCGCATTGTCGGCGCGCAGCTACGCGTCCGGATGCAGCGTGGTGCTCGAAGTGCATGACTCCTTCTGCCCGTGGAACGAGGGCCGCTACGTGCTCGAGACCGGACCCGACGGCGCGGCTTGCAGACCGACGACCCGCTCACCTGACTTGGAGCTGTCGGTGTCGGAACTGGCGTCCGCGTACCTGGGCGGAACGACCCTGGCCACGCTCCAGGACGCCGGGCGAGTCGAAGAGCATCGCTCGGGCGCGATCCGCGAGTTCGACCGGGGGTTGGCCACAGAACGCCAGCCCTGGATGATCGAGTTCTAGCCGTCGGGTTCGGAACCGCGTTGCCAACTCACCGCAGACGTCGTGGTCATTGCCGACAACTCCGCAGTCTCCGACGAACTACCGAACCAGCCAGCCCGTAGCCTGACAGAGGCTTCGCGGGCAGATCCCGAAAGGTCAATCGCTGCATGAAGGGCATTCCCGAAGAATTGGAAATCAGACCGCTGCCCGAAGGCGATTTCAATGCTTGGTCAAGCACGCTCAGGCGTGCGTTCGGCGGGCATTCATCGTCGGATATGGAAGAATTCCACCGGCAGTTCTTTGATGTCGACCGAGCGATTGCTGCTTTCGACGGCGGCGAGATCGTCGGCGCCGCGGCGGCGATATCGTTTGAGCTGACCGTTCCCGGGGGGCCGCTCCCGATGGCATTGGTGGACGCGGTCGCGGTGCTGCCAACCCACCGCAGGCGCGGCGTCCTTCGGTCGATGATGCAGCATCAGATGACCGAATTCCGTCAACGCGGCGAGATAATCGCCGGACTCGGAGCCTCCGAGAGCCTGATCTACCAGCGGTTCGGCTATGGCATCGCCAGTTGGACCGAAAGCTGGAAGATGCCTCGAGTGCATGCGAATTTTGCCGACGCGTCCGCGCCTGACGGCGAATTCCGGTTCGTCGAGCCGGACGAAGTGGGCACTTTATGGCCTCGCATCTACGAGCGGGTGCGGCCCGATCGGGTCGGCATGTTCCGCTATCCGGATTCATGGTGGCGCGCGTTGGCATCGGACCCGGAGGAGATGCGGCACGGCGCCAGCGCCTTCTTCCACGTGGTGTATGAAGACGAAACCGGGGATGAGGGCTTCGTCACGTACCGTGTGAGGAACAACGGGTCGGAGGTCTTCGTGTTCATGCTGTTGGGCGCGACTCCGAAGGCCGAGACGGCGCTGTGGCGTTACGTCTTCGGCATCGACCTGATGAACTCGACGGCAGCCCGAGATCGCCCCGTGGACGACCCGCTGCCGTGGACGCTCGCGGATCCGCGGAGGTTGGAACGCTCGGTTCGTGACAAATTCTGGCTCAGGTTGGTAGACGTATCCGCCGTCATGTCGACGAGGAGCTACGCGTCAGAGTGCAGCGTCGTGCTCGACGTTCGCGATTCGTTCTGTCCGTGGAACGAAGGACGGTACATACTCGAGACCGGCCCGGACGGCGCCAGTTGCACGCCAACCAACCGCTCGCCCGACCTGGCGCTCTCGGTCTCGGAACTGGCTTCGGTCTATCTGGGCGGCACGTCGCTAGAGACGCTTCAACGCGCGGGCCGGGTCGAGGAGTTCCGCACAGGAGCGCTCTGAAACCTCGATCGCGCGCTGGCTACCGAACGGCAGCCCTGGACTATCGAGTTCTAGCGCCCTCGATTCGATCTAGACCGGCAGGCCAAGATTGATGGTCTTGACTCGCCGCTCACTGGCGCCAA
>DCWO01000173.1:39444-43474 GCA_002328865.1 Dehalococcoidia bacterium UBA2160
CCTGGAGACGAACGGAAGTGCGATGACGAACTCAGCCAACGGGCCGGACATCCGACGGCTTTCGGAGGAGGAATTCGAGGCGTGGGATCACGTGACCGCGCGAGCCTTCGGTCAGCACTCGACGGTGGCTTCGAGAGCATACAACCGATCTATCCTGGAGGTCGACCGCAGCATCGCCGCGTATGCCGATGGCCGGATCATCGGTACAGCGACCGCTCCGACGTTCGGTTTGACGATTCCCGGAGGCGAGACTGCCTTGCCGCTGGTCGACTCCGTCGCGGTCCAGCCAACGCACCGCAGACAGGGCATCCTCCGGGCGATGATGGCACATCAGATGGACGATTTCCATGAGCGTGGCGAGTTCGTCGCAGGACTGTTCGCCTCGGAGAGCGGCATCTACGGGCGGTTCGGCTACGGCATTGCAACCTGGTGCGAAGATTGGACGATGCCTCGAGAGCATTCCGCTTTTGCCGGGACTCCCAACGCCGAAGGCTCGTTCCGTTTCGTCGAACCTGACGACGTCCCCAGCCTATGGGCTAGCATTTACGAACCCGAGCGCCCAAAACGAGTCGGATTTCTTCGTTTCCCGGAGCCCGTGTGGCCAGCGTTTGCTGCCGACCCGGAACACGAGCGGCAGAGGGCGAGCGCTTTCTTTCACGTGGTGTATTCGGGCGAATCCGGAGACGAGGGCTTCGTCACGTACCGGGTGCGGAACGACTCGCAGATCTTGGTAGTCATGCTCTTGGGCACGACGCCGAAGGCTGAAGCCGAGTTGTGGCGATTCTGTTTCGGCATCGACTTGATGACATCGACCTTCGCGCCGGGCCGTCCAGTGGACGACCCGCTGCCATGGATGCTGAAAGACCCGCGGAGGCTGGTGCGTTCGCTGCGCGACCAACTCTGGCTCCGGTTGGTTGACGTCCCTGCCGCATTGTCGGCCCGAAGTTACGCCTCCGAATGCAACGTCGTGCTCGACGTACATGATTCGTTCTGCCCGTGGAACGCAGGCCGGTTCGTGCTCGAGACCGGTTCAGGCGGCGCCAATTGCAAGCAAACCTCCGTCTCGCCGGACCTTGAGCTGTCGGCATCGGACCTCGCCTCCGTGTACCTCGGAGGAACGACTCTGGCCACGCTTGAACGCGCCGGCCGAGTCGACGAGCATCGCACAGGCGCACTCCGAGAGTTGGACCGTGCTCTGGCAACCGAGCGCAGTCCCTGGACCGTCATCTTCTAGCGCCCTACAATCGGCTCTGGTCGCTATGCTAGAATTAGCAGTCGTGAGCCGGTCGCGGCTCGTCACCGGATGTTTCTGCCGCCATAACGGGGCGCTGATTGTTAACAAGCATCTGGTTTTTTGACTGAAATATTTCCTGCGCAGGCCGAGATTCTTCTTCGCCTGAAGCGGATCAGAATGGCGAATATTTGGGGGAGTGCCTGAAATGGACGTTCACAGCGTAAAACTCGACTCGCGTACGGTTGTTGGCAAGAAGGTCCGGGCCTTGCGACGGGAAGGCCTTGTGCCCGTACACGTTTACGGCTCGGGCATCGACCCGACGCCTCTGCAGGTCGAGGACCGCATGCTGAACCGCTTGCTCCAGAGCGTTGGATCCAACATTCCGGTCTCCGTCGAGGCAGAGGGCCTGGAAACCGAGAACATCTGCTTCGTCCGAGAGGTGCAGCGGCATCCCGTGACCGAGGCGATCCTGCACGTGGACTTCCTGCGCGTCGACGTTTCACAGACCGTTAGCGCCGAGGTGCCCGTCTTGCTCGACGGCCCGGCGCCGGGAGTGACGCAGCTCGGCGGAGTCCTGTTGCAGAACCTCTTGTCACTCCTCGTTGAAGCCCTGCCGATGGAAATGCCGGCAGCATTCCACGTCGACATCACTGGCCTGGACGACTTCGAAAAGACCATCCAAGTCAGCGAGGTCCCGGTGGCCGACAACGTGACGATACTCAGTGACCCAGACGAGATGGTCGTTAGGGTAACGGCGCCAAGGGTCGAGGAAGTCGTGGAAGTCGAAGAAGAGGAAGGCCTCGAAGGCGAAGAGGGCGAAGAAGCCGAAGGCGAGGGCGAAGGCGCAGCGGAGGCCGAGTCCGAGGAGTAGCCGTCAACCGCCCTGCCTGCCTGGGCCGGCGTATTGGCCAGCAGGAACGATTGACGACCGTCGTTTCGTGTTCGGGTTACGACACCCGATGCGGCGCCAGCGCCTCTTCGTTGAGCTCAATGCCGAAGCCGGGCCTGTCGGGCGGGCTTACGTGCCCGTCCTTGACCTCGAGCGTGTGCTGGAACATCCGCCCCCACATCGGGTCGGTTGAGCCGCGATAGTACTCCACCGTCAGGCCGTTGGGTATCGCGGACACGAGTTGCACGTGAACTTCCTGGTTTCCGTGGGGTGCGACGTGCAGGTCATGCGCCTGAGCCATGGCCGCCACCTTCATGAACTCCGTGACGCCGCCCATGATCAGCCCGTCCGGCTGCAGGATGTCGCAGCACCGGCCTTCGATCAGTTCCCGGAAACCGTATCGCGTGTACTCGTTCTCGCCGGTCGCAATCGGAATGATGGTGGACTGGCTGACGAGTTGGTGTCCCTTGTAGTCGTCGGGATTGACCGGCTCCTCGAACCAGAAGACGTCGTACGGCTCCATCTTGCGGGCGATCTCGATGGCCTGATAGTGGCGATAGGCGCAATTGGCGTCGACCATGAGCTTGACGTCCGGGCCCATGGCCTCACGCACGACTCGCACTCTCTCGACATCCTCGTTGATCGGCGCCCCGCCGATCTTCATTTTGACGGCGGTCGCGCCCATGGCGACGCTCTCCTCCATCTCGGCGGCCAGGTCGTTTAATCCCTTGCCCTCTTCGTAATATCCGCCGGCGATGTAGACCGGGACCTTGTCCGCGAACCCGCCCAGCAGCTTGTACACAGGCAATCCGAGCGCCCTGCCCTTGAGGTCCCACAATGCGATGTCGATCCCGCTGATTACGCGGGTCGTGATTCCGCGTCTGCCGATCAATTTGGGTTGCCACATGTCGTCCCAGATGCGCTCGGTGTCGAACGGATCCTGGCCGATGGCGTACTGCTTCAGGTGATCCAAGACGCTGGCTCCGATCTCCTCGGCGCCCTGCACCCCGCCCGCCAGGCCGACTCCCGTGACGCCCTCGTCGGTCTCGACCTTGACGACGTTCAGCCCGGCTGTCGGATAGACGTATCGACCATTGCGAATAGGCTTTGCTCGCGGCCATCGATAGGTTTCCATATTGACGTCAGTGACCTTCATTCAATCCTCCTCAACGATGATCTCCAAAGTCTCCGTAAGGGAGGGTTTGCAACCCTCTCGCGGCTTCACGAAGTCAGCGCTCGCCTTGCGTTACGACTTTTCGATGATCGCCACGTAGGCGCCGGTGTCTGCGTCCAGGATCCTGCGTAATCGCCACGGCGTCCCGTCCAGCATCGTCCGCAACTCATCCGGGGAGGACAGCAGATAGTCGAACCACGGCGTCATGTAGTTCTTGTACCGCACCCGAATCCTGACCTGACCGGCGGCCCGGCCGCGATCTCGATTGAATTGGTGATAAGCCAGATGCACGGGATCGTCGGAGCCGTAGGGATTTCGCGTCTCTCCGATGATTCGAGCGCCGGGGTTCGTGATTCTGTCGAATCGTTGGAGCAGTCGCCTGCCCCTGTCGGCATCCGCCAGCAAGCCCAAGTTCGCGCCCATCATGAGAATCGTGTCGAACATCCCGAGTTTTTTGGACACTCGATACACGGACATCTCCTGCGTGTGGAGCGCTCCCCGCCGCCGACACGTCTCGAGGGCCAATGGAGACTCGTCCAGGCACAGAACCTCGTGTCCGCGCTCCTGGAGGTGCAAGGCAACCCGGCCCGCTCCGCTGCCCACGTCCAGCACGCGCCCGCGTACGAATCGCATGGCCCGGCGTTGGTGGGCCGGCCATCGGCGAAACGGGGCAAAATAGTTCTCGGGCCCACCGCTCAGGTCCACGACGCCGTCGTCTCGTTCAATCACTTCG
>DCWO01000173.1:43822-68106 GCA_002328865.1 Dehalococcoidia bacterium UBA2160
ATCACTTCGTGGCCGAAGGCGTCTTGCAAGTCGTTCACTGTCAGCTCCTCGATGGCCTGCGGGCGGTTGCCGGAACGCCTCGGATTCTAGCACAAACAACCCTCTGAGACGCCTGATATTACGACTGAATCGCCGCGTGCGCCGTTGACACCTCTCACACGCGCGCCTATGATGGCTGTACGTTCGGGGCTGCAAATCCGTGCCTCGCGAATTCGTCGAGTACGGGTCCAACGCGAGTCCGACACGCGACAGCTTTCACCAATCCTACCCCACAAAAGGAACTTCTATGACCTCCTATCGTTACTCCCGGTGGGACGGCACCCAAAACATCTTCGACATGGACGAGGATGACCTGATGGAGGCGCTATCCGACGACATCATGGAACACGGTGACGTGGGCCGCGCGTTGCGAAACATGTTCCGCCAAGGCATGCAGAACGATCAGGGCCAGCGCATCGAGGGCTTGCGGCAGATGCGCGAACGTCTCGACCGGATGCGCCAGCAACAGATCGAGCGCTACAACCTCGAGTCGATGATGGACGACCTCAACGAACGCATACAGGACGTCATCGACACCGAGCGCCAGGGCATCGAGCGGAGACTGAACGATGCCCGAGAGCAGCTCGAACACGCGGGCGACGAGGCCGATTTCCTCCAGGGACCGATGAAGCTGCTTGAGGATCGCGCTCAGAAGGCTTCCGAGAAACTAGACACGCTTCCCGAAAGCGCCGCCGGACGCATCAAGGAACTCAGCGACCACGAGTTCATGGACCAAGAGGCCCAGAAGAAGTTTCAGGAGCTGTTGGACGAGCTCAAACAGCAGATGATGCAGAACTTCTTCCAGGGCATGAAGGACGCCGTTCAGAACATGTCCCTCGAGGACATGAAACGCATGCAGGAGATGATCCAGGCCTTGAACCAGATGCTCCGCGATCGGGAGATGGGAGAGGACCCTGATTTCGAAGGCTTCATGGAGCAGTACGGCCAGTTCTTCGACCCGGACCGGCCCGCCAGCCTCGACGAGCTGATCGAAAATCTCCAGCGCCAGATGGCCAGCATGCAGTCGCTCATGGACTCGATGTCCCCCGAGATGCGCGACGAGCTCGAATCGATGCTGTCGTCGTCCATGGACCCGACGATGATGCAGGACCTCGGCGAGCTTGGATCGCTCATGTACGACCTGTTCCCATTCGACGACATGGCCAACGAGTACCCGTTCATGGGCGAGGAATCGTTGAGCCTCGACCAGGCGATGGAGCTGATGGGCCAACTGCAGGACATGGACCAGCTCGACAAGCAAATCCAGTCGGTGATGCGCAACGGCGACATCGACGACATCAACCTCGATCAGGTCGAAGAACACCTGGGCGAGGAAGCGCGACGCCAGATGGAACGGATGCAAGACATGATCCGGCAACTCAAAGAGGCCGGATACCTCAAGAACGACGGGAACCGGATCGAGTTGACAGCCCGCGGGATGCGCAAACTCGCCCAACAGGCGCTCAAAGAGGTTTTCGCCGAGCTCAAGAAAGACCGCGTCGGCAGGCATGAGGTCTTCTTCCAGGGCGATGGCGGCGATATCACCGGCGAGACGAAACCGTACGAGTTCGGGGATCCGTTCGACGTGGACCTCCACCGAACGCTGTTCAACTCCGTGCTTCGCAACGGACCGCGGGTTCCGGTAAAGCTCAGCGCCGAAGACTTCGAGATCACCCGCACCGAGCACCTCACGCAATCGGCGACCGTCCTGCTCCTGGACCAGAGCAAGTCCATGGGAATGTTCGGGAGTTGGGGATCGGCCAAGAAAGTAGCGATGGCGCTTTACTGGCTCGTTCACAGCCAGTTCCCGAGGGACGACCTCTACCTGGTCGGGTTCTCGGATTTCGGCATGGAGATAACCCAAGAGGAGCTGCCCGAGCTATCTTGGAATGCATGGGTGTCCGGCACCAACATGCAGCACGGGCTGATGATGGCCAGGCAACTCCTGTCCCGCCAGAAGGTCGCCACCAAGCAGGTCATCATGATCACGGACGGCGAGCCAACCGCGCACATGGAAGGCGGCCAGGTCTATTTCAGCTACCCCCCGAGCTACCGCACCATCGAGGAGACCCTGAAAGAGGTCAAGCGGTGCACGCAGCAAGGCATCACCATCAACACGTTCATGCTCGAGTCCAACTCCTACCTGATGGACTTCGTAGACCAGATGACCCGCATCAACAAAGGCAGGGCGTTCTACACCAACCCTCGACAGCTCGGGGAGTACGTCATGGTCGACTATCTCCGCAATCGCCGCAAACGCATGGCATGAGGAGACGATGACCGTCCGATTGCCTAAGGCTACGTGCCTGTAAGCTGGGTGGAAGGAGCCGGCCTGAAGGCCGAGCTCACCACCGGTTATGATCCTCTAGCCGTTTAGGGTCAAGCCTGGACGCACAAAAGCGGGCGACCGGGGCCGGCTGAAAGCCGAGCCCACCACTGATTGCGGTGCTTTGACCCGTCGGGGCCTAGCCCGAACACACATCCGTTGCCCCCTGACTCGATCTCAAGACGGGATGACGACAACCAATGGACGATGCCATTAACACTGGAAAGGCGCCATGAACGACAAACAACCCAAATCATTGACCATGTGGGGCGGCGGGGAGCGCGGCCGCGACCGGCTTTCGATCGTCGACATCGTGCGCAACGGCACGTTGAGCGCTGAACTGGCCGCGATGCTGTGGCTCCTAGTCGAGGCCAAGACGTCCATCCTGGTCGCCTCCGGACCGCAATTCGCCGGAAAGACCACCGTGCTCACCTCCGTGCTGGACCTGGCGCCCCCGCGTTACACGATGCTCCAGACTCGCGGCCGCGACGAGGACTTCTCGTTCCTGAACGGCGCCAATCCGGAGTCCACATACGTCCTCGTGCCCGAGCTCAGCGACCACACGCCAGCGTACCTGTGGGGCGATTCACTGGGCGTCTTGTTCGATGTCCTGGGCAGAGGATACTCACTCGGCGCGACCATGCACTCCGACCATCCACAAGACGTCGTTCGGCAACTGACGGCCGCGCCGGTCTCCGTTCCGTCGGGCGACCTCCACCGGATGGAAGTCGTCGTCAACATACTGATGACGTACGGGGAACGGGACATGGTCCGGCGCGTAAATCGCGTCACGCTGCTCCAGCCGGGACCGGAGTACGTCACGTTGGCTGAGCAAACCTCCACAGGCGACGAGATGCCCGTATTGGCCTCCGAATCTGCGAGACAAGCCGTCGCTCAACGCGCGGGCGTCGCCGACCTCGACGCCTCCCTTGCCGAACGCCGAGCGATCATCGAGGGTTGGGTCGCGGACGCCCCGACCAGCGCGGAGGAGCTGCGAGAGCGCGTCGTGGCCTATTACGCATCGAGATCGGGGGGCACAAGCTAGCTCCTGTCTTTGCGGTTCGATGAACCTACACGCGGGTTTCGACGATTGACAGAAGGCAAACAGACCGTTGGACGAACCTCATACGCGGGACACTGGATCGGTCATTTTCGGGACAGAAGCCCGCTTTTCGTAAACAGGCCGTACGACATGAGATACAACAACACTATGTTGGCGATGTCTAAGCGGTTCCAGCGCCCATCCGGAATGACCTGCCAGTAGGTCATCAACAGAGCGCATCCCAGCGTGAATATCAATACACCCCGGGCAACATTGCGTTTCAGTTCGTCGTTCGGTGAAGTGTGTGCTGCGTTCAAGACAAAAGCCACGGCGAACAGTGACAAGCCCAACAGTCGAGTCCAATCCTCTGCTCGAAGGTTTTCGACGTAATCGTAAGCGAAGATTCTATTTCCCAGGCGCGCCAGAAAAAAGAACGCCACGCCCCAGACCGCGCAGATAATCGAACAGAAACGAAACCAGGACATGGTCACGTCCAATCCACGTCATTCGGCAGGTTTGCCTGCCAGTACTCGGCGATGCGGTGGTCCTCGAAGCGGTACACCCCGATGCCACATTGAAGGCTTCCTCTTTCCGGCGACGGTTCCGGGAATCGGTAACAAAAGCGTGCAGCCGCCCGATCGCCGACGACGAACACGTCGTCGTACTTGGCTGCGAAGCCCGAATAACGTTCGGCGAAGCCGGCGGCTACACGCAGAACGTCCGGGACGGTGAGGGTTTGCGTCTGGACCGGACCGTGCAGGATCAGCCGGTCGGCGACGAGCCTTGGCAGTGCGTCGAAATCGTTGCTTCGGTTGTGCCGGATATCGCCCCATCGGTTCAAGGTCGCCAGGTTGGCTTCTTCGTTCGGCGTGAGTGTTTCGGAGAAAGCGATCGACCATCGTTCGTGCGGCACACTCTCCCCCTGCCAGGGGCCCACGGCGGCATCGCGCCAACACACCCAGGTCTCGGCGATCCGGCCGTTCAGCAATCGGTGGATCTCAAGCCACGTCGTTGTCGGTTCGAGTTCACTGGATTCCGTCGACGGCTGCATGGCGGTGAGGCGGCAAGCCACCTTGTCCCCGCGCGCCACAATGTCGTCGATCTGCCATCGCAACCCGGGGTTGTTCGACATCGCCGCCGCAACTGCCGCCCGGCGGGACTCAGGGCCTTGCGACACCGTTCCGCGCGGGGAGTGCAAGACATACGGGTACGTGAACACCTTGTCGAGCAGATCGAGGTCGCCCTCAAAGACATCTCTGCACCAGCGCTCGGCCGTCTCAACGTTGCGTCCTTCCATCGATGTCATCGCGCGACTCCATCCAACACCAATTCAACTGACATTGTCCGGGCCACATTACGTGCGCTCGAACAAGCAGTTCAGTCGATTTGCGTTGGACGATAACACCACACTCTGGCGCGGTCAACCGAGGCAATCCTCAAGAATCAGACAAGTTGTCGAGGATATGGGTGTTCTGAACAGGGTCGAGGAATCGCCCATTGCCACAACTATGCCGGTTGGGGCAGCGGCGACGGGCGTGACGAATCGCACCACACCAGCGCAGTGGCGCACCTTGGGGAGGACATGTCGCACCACAAAAGTCCGGTCGATGGGTCTATGAGGTTTCTACAGCCCCTCAAACACGTCCGTGTACGCGACTCCGTTAGGTGGCTCAGGGTGGACCTGGACAAGGTGCTCTCGGCTCATCAGAGCCTTGGTGGCCTCGACGGGTATGCGGTTGAAGGGGCTGTCTGCGCCGAATTGGGTCTTGTGACTATTCAGGGCTTTCCACTTTTCGTCGATCACGCCGGTGACGTCGATGGTGGCATGGACCTTGTCGTCGTCCCAGCCGAGGCCCGACTCCTCGAAGCGATCGAAATCGCTAGCATCCTCGCCATGGGCAATCAGAGCCTCGCGGAGCCTGGAGAAGATCGATTTCGGGAAGACGACGTAGTACAGACGACCAGGAGACCACGGTTCGCCCTTGCCCTCGAAGCTCGATGCGTCGCCCGAGGCATGGAACGCCGCCACCGTGTGCCTGTTGATCGCGATGTGGTCCGGGTGGCCGTAGCCGCCGTTTTCGTCGAACGTGATCACGACGTCAGGACGGAGCCGGCGCATGATTTCGACAAGTGAAGCCACGACTTCTTGCTGGTCGGCATTTGCCAGGGCCTTCGGGTTGGCGTTGTCTTCGGTACCATCCATGCCGGAGTCCCGGTAACCCAGGATCGTCAGGTCGTGGACGCCCAACGCAGCAGCAGCCGCTCTGAGCTCGCCTTCGCGCACCTGGCCGAGATTCTCGGGTGTGGCCAGCGCCGGATCGGATATCTCGCCGACTTCGCCTCGTGTCGCCGTCACGAGTGCGACACAGTGCCCTTTGGCAGCATTCAGCGCAAGGTTGCCTCCCGACCCAAATGCCTCATCGTCCGGATGTGCGAATACAGCAAGCAGTGTTCGCTTCGGGTCAGGTAGAACCATTCGAGTCTGTCTCCAAATGTTCCGGTTCGGGCGCCAACAGAAAATAGACGGCTGCGAGCAGGAGATGCATCATGGCTCAACGCGACGAATTAGTATGTCGATGAGCCAACGGCTGAGGCGACTTGTCGGGAGCGCGCAGCCGCAACATGCAGGCTGGCCGGCGGTCAGCGGGCGAGCCGAAGATGCGCGACGTCAAGGATACTAGCGAGGGCGGATGTCGAGCAAGAACGCTAGGCAGTCACTGGTACGGAAGCGCCACGACCGATCAGCGCCATCCACTCGCGGAACGCGGTCATGTGCGCCCGAACGAAGTCGCGCGTTTCCTCATCAACCAGGCGGGCTTGATCGTCGAACTTGTCTCCGGGTGTTGCCACAAGCACCCCGGGCTTTGCCATCACCAGGGCTCCTGTCGCCGCAAGGACCGTGTGAAGGTGCCCTTGAGCACGCCCAGCTCCCGACATGCCTCCCGCGCCCATCACAGTGGCAGGCTTGCCCAGCAGCGAGCCTGCGGCGTTGTCTCTCGACGCCCAATCAAGCACGTTCATCAGCACGCCAGGGATGCCGTGGTTGTACTCCGGGGTCACGACCAGCACGCCGTGGGAGGCCCTGATTGCTTCCTTGAGGGCGGCCACCGCCAGAGGATCGCCTGCCTTCTCGACATCGCCGTCGTAGAACGGGATGTCTTTGATGTCGAATATCGCGACATTAACGTTCGCCGGCGCCAGTTCCTTCGCTGCGCTCAGGAGCGCGCTGTTGTGCGAGGTTGCGCGCAAGCTGCCTGAGATCCCGACCACATCAAACTGTCGCCCATTGTCGTTGTTCATCGAGGTCATGGCTCCTTTGCTTGCATTTTATGCGCTTTAATGTCTCTCTCACTGTAACAACGCCCGGACCGATGTGCAACCACTTCTCCGAGCAACCCCGACGATTGACTGCGACAACAACGACGTATACAGTTCGGGCTAACTTTGCAATTGTCGTCGCCGAGGGCGATCTAAGCAATGTAACAAATTCCTGTCATTGGCGAGACGTCATGTGCCGGCTTAGGCGTCGATGAACGCCGTGACTGAGTTAACACGATGGAGGTCAACTGAATGGCCGTGAACTGTGCCGCCTGCCCTACTTATACTTGCCGTCTCGGCCATACCGACCTCGGTCCCGACGATTGTCCGATGAAGGACGATTTTCCCGATCCCGAACTGCTGTACGACGAGGACAGGATTAAACTGGCCCGTGAGGCGGCGCTGATCGAGGCTCGCGGCTACCGAGAGTGGACCCGGCTTGAGGAGACAGTGGAACTCGCGACTCAGCTTGGCGTCGGCACGGTCGGTGTCGGCTACTGCCCGGACGTAGAGCCGGAGGTCCACGCGTTCGCACGATTTTTGGAAGAGAGCGGCTTTCAAGCCGTCCTTCCGGAGCCTAGCGCCGGCGGCGGTTGCTCTCCTCTTGAACAAGCTCATACTCTGAGGATCGCTGGATCCGAACTGAACGTAATCGCGGGCATGTGCGTCGGGCACGACGCTCTTTTCATGCAGGCCGCACGTGTTCCGGTGGTGGCTCTGATCGCCCGAGACACGTTCCTCCAGCACAACCCGGTCGCCGCTCTCTACGGCGCACGGGGATACTTCCGCAACGCCCTCGATCGAGCCCACAAATACCCGCGCCCAGACGATGATGGGGGAGAATCGCTCCTGCGTCAGGCGGGCCGGGACCCGATAGGCGAGCCGGGCAGAACTTTGGCCGATATCGCAAGCTCCATATCCCACGAGGGCTCAGGCAAGTGGTCTCGTGTCGAAGAGGTGCTCGAACTCGCTGCGCGAGGGGGCGCCCGCAAGCTGGGCATCGTGTTTTGCCACGGCTTGCGTGAAGAAGCCAAGGTGCTGGACCGCATCCTCCGGGTAAACGGTTTCGGCGTCGCGTCCGTGGGGTGCAAGGCCGGGGCGTACCCGAAAGAGTTCATCGGGATCGAAGACCACGAGCAAGTGAACCCAGGCGCCAACGAGGTGATGTGCAATCCCCTGGCGCAGGCGGAGCTTCTCAACAGAGAGAACACCGACATGAATCTGCTGCTGGGCCAGTGTGTCGGCCACGACACGGCGACCATCGCCGCGCTCGACTCCTTGGCCGTCTACGTGGTCGTGAAGGACCGCGTGCTCGCCCACAACACGGCCGCAGCCCTGTATCGGAAGATGGCTGCCGACCGCCATTAGTGTCATGACCACCAACGTTTCATCGCGACTCATGGGCTGACGAAGTTCAGCCGCAGAGGTCCAGCAGAGATTCGTAGACGATTCGCGTGCCCATGCCGAGGTTGCGCAGCGATATCCGCTCGTCGACTCCGTGAATCGTTTCAATTTCCGACTGCGTGAATATACCCGGATTTATGCCGTAGGCCTTCACGCCTCGCTGTCGGAAGAAACGAGAGTCGGTCGCCACCGGCGTCTGGATCGGCGTCACGATCGCGTCGGGCGACGAACCCAGCACCGCCTGTTCCAGCGCGCGAAAGAAGTCCGAGTCGCTGGGCGACGCGGCTCCGCCTGTCAGCGCCTCGGTCGCTTGAACCTCGATCGTCTCGTCATCGATGACATCACGCACGAGTTGAAGAAACCCGCCCTGGTCTGTCCCGGGCAGGAGCCTGACATCGAGCACGGCCTCCGCTATGTCCGGCGAAACGTTGGCGGAATCCCCGGCGCGCAGCATCGTGACACGAATCGTGTCTCTGAGCATGGCGTCGATGCTCGGAATCGCCGAAAGTTTTCCTACGACCAGTGGCCTGCCCCAAGGGCGTGAAGCATTGCGCATCAGCCACGACGCTGGAAAGCTCTGGGTCTTCGACAAGCGGGTGAGGAATTCGATGGTCACCGGGCCGAGTTCGACCGAGCCTGACCACCCGCGAAGGCATTCCAGCGCCGCCAGCAGCCGTTCCACGGGCGCATTTGCAGCCATCGAACCATGGCCGCCAGCCCCACCCGCCCTCAGAATCACGACGACCGAGCGCTTCTCAGACACCGATACGGCGAATACGGGCCGGTCTCCCACTATTCCCAACGTGCCCACACCGCCTTCGTCCCAGAGGTACTCGCTGCGGATGTCGTCCCAGTGATTGTCGATCATCCATTTCGAGCCAACGGCGCCGCCCATCTCTTCGTCGCTCACGGCGAGCATCATCACATCCCGCTTGAGCCGAACGCTCTGGCGACGCAGCAACGCAAACGCCATCAGATGCATGACGCCCAGGCTCTTGTTGTCGATGGCGCCCCTGCCCCACACGTGGCCGTCTTCGACCACGCCGCCGAACGGGTCACGGCTCCATCGTTCGCCCGCCGCGGGGACGACGTCGATATGGTGCAAGAGCAGCACGGGCGAGCGAGAGCCGTCGCCCTTCAACACGGCCAACAGGTTGGCGCGATCGGGAACGGGATGGTACATCGTGGCGGGGATGGATTCGCCGGACAACCAATCCCCCAGGAATTCGGCGCCCTCGCGTTCGTTCCCTGGGGGATTGGTTGTGTCGATTTGTATGTATCGGCTCAGGACGCTCGCAGCTTCGTTTTCGATGCCGACCCAGTCAGCGTCGTTCATCGCGATTCGATCATCGTAATGGCGCCCAAGGGACTAAAGAGACGCAAGGGGCGCCGGCTCTTGAGCATGCCACAGCCGATTCAAGAGCCGAATCGAGCGCCAGGTTTGAGTCCGATCGCTTCGATCCACTCGGGAGCCATGACTTTGCGCCCGCCTTCCGGTTGTACTCGGCCTACCGTTATCGAACCCCCGGCGGCGGCAACGGTGAAGCCATTTTCGCCGACTTCAATCACCTCGCCCGCCGGTGTTCCCGTGTCGCCGTCTGTCTTCGATGCTCGGAAGAACGATACCGTCGAGCCATCAAAGGTGGTGTTGGCCCCGGGGCTCGGGTCACCGCCTCGGATCAGATTGTACACGTCGTCTGCTGACTTGCTCCAGTCGACCACGACATCTTCGGCCCGACACCAGCCTTCGTACGTAGCCTCCGATTCGTCCTGAACGATTCTCGGCGCTTTGCCGTCCGCCACCAATTTCACCGACTCAACGAGGGCGTTTACGCCCATGTCGAACAGCTTGCCAAAGTAGACCGTGCCCAGGGTGTCGTCGGGAGTTATCTCGATCTCCTTCTGAAGCAGAACCGGGCCCGTGTCGAGCCCTTTGTCGGGCCAGAAGATGGTCAACCCGGTCTTGGTCTCACCCCAGATGATCGGCCAGTTCATCGCGCTCGGCCCTCGGTGTTTGGGCAGCAACGACGGGTGGTACTGAATCGTGCCATGAGTGGGCGCCTCAAGGATCGCATCCGGGACGATGTCGGTCACGAACGCCATGACGCAAACGTCGGACTCTAGCGCCCGGAACGCGTCGATGGCTTCTTGGCGCCGCATCCTGCGAAACTGCGACACGGGGATGTCGTGGTCCAGAGCAGCCTGCTTGATCGGATCGAGCGGCCGGCCCTCTCGGTCGGGCGGGCAAAACACGCCGACGACGTTCTCGTTCGATTCCACCAAGGCGTTCAGCACTTTCTCGCCGAACGCAGCCTGTCCGATTACGGCAATCCGCAAATCTCCAGCCATGGTCGAGACCTCCAAAAAATGATAGGGGCGCTTCAGGTTCTGAATTCTAGATGTGGCGCATTCTTGGACCGCCTGGCGCCAGGCATTGTTTGACGTTCACCCACCGGCGTTTAGGCTTGTAATGACGGCCGCTTGCTAAGCGCCGCTGACCGGAATATACCATCTCCCTTCAGGCGGAGCAACGGATGGTCTGAAGACGCCGAGTTCCAGCCGCAATTCGATTGACTGAGGGAGAGCGATTTCGTTACAATTTCATTGGGCGTAGCCACGCGGAACTCAATAACTGCGGGCCATCAGGAGGGCACAGCGTATGGACTCAAGCCTCATGAGGAAGATCGAAAAGGCCAAGGATTACGCGCTCCAGCCAGAGCGCATCCGCTTCAGGAGCTACAAGGCCGAATTCCGAGGCGACAACGGCAACCATGCGATAGCATATGAGTCGGGCAAGTGGGGATGCGACTGCGAGTATTACGAGCGTCGCGGAACCTGCACCCACATAATGGCCATGCAGTTCATGCTCGAGGGCATGCTTGCTGCGGGCGCTACGGCGCTGCCTTAGCGGCTTCCGACTCAGACTTACCTGACGTAAATCTTGACCGCCCAACGGCCGTCAGGCTTGGGCTTAATCGCCGGCTCCGTCGGCGCTGGATGAAGTCTTTTCAATTCACCGAGTCGTACTGATTCGGCTCACCGCAACCAGGCTGGTTCGGTCGGGATTCGCAAAATTGGCTGCGAA
The DNA here is from genome assembly GCA_002328865.1 of Dehalococcoidia bacterium UBA2160. GTDB lineage: Bacteria > Chloroflexota > Dehalococcoidia > Lucifugimonadales > UBA1123 > UBA2160. The sequence goes on from DCWO01000173.1 coordinate 55,037, forward strand.
CCCGACCAACGGAGTATCGAACAGAAAGAGGCCGCCGTCCGATGCGTTGGACGGCGGCCTCTTTTTGTTCGTGGCTATTGAGACGGGCGACGCTACTCCGCAAACCGCCTGAATATGACGCACGCGTTCTGACCCCCAAAACCGAAGCTGTTGGTCAACACGGCGTCCACGTCAACCTTCCTGGACTTGTTGGGCACATAGTCCAAGTCGCATTCCGGATCCGGAGTCTCCTGGTTGATCGTTGGGTGGATCTCTCCGGTTTGAATGGACTTGAGGCACGCGACCGCCTCGATCGCTCCCGCGCCGCCAAGTGCATGGCCGATCATCGATTTGGTGGAGCTTACCGGAATATTGTAAGCCTGGGCGCCAAATGCTTTCTTGATTGCCAGCGTCTCGATGTGGTCGTTGATCGGCGTAGACGTACCGTGGGCGTTGATGTAGCTGATGTCATTCGGGGTCAGGTCAGCGTCCTCAAGCGCCCATCGAATAGCGCGCGCCGCGCCCGAGCCGTCTTCGTCTGGTTGAACAGAGTGGAAGGCATCGGACGAAACGCCGTACCCAACCACCTCGGCAACGATGTTCGCTCCGCGGCTCATTGCGTGCTCGAGGCTTTCTATCACGAGAACGGCGCTGCCTTCCGCGGGCACGAACCCGTCTCTGTTGGCATCGAAAGGCCGGCTGGCGCGTTCAGGATCTTCGTTCTGCCGGCTGAGTGCTCTGATGACGTTGAAGCCGCCCAAACCGAGTTGACAGATTCCGGCCTCGCAACCTCCACTCAGCACAACATCCGCGATGCCTCGTTGAATCGCAACCGCCGCCTCGCCGATCCCCTGGGTGCCGGCGGCACAAGCCGTGACCACGGTGGACGTATACCCTTTCAAGCCGTAAATTCGACTCACGTTTGCCGCCGCCATGTTTGGCAGGACCATCGGGATGAAAAACGGGCTCAACCTCATTCCGCCCTTGCCAACCAGCGTTCGCGCATTGTCCTCAGTGGTCGGGAACCCGCCGTTGCCGTTGCCCATGACAACGCCTATTCTCTCCCGATCCATGTCGGACAGATTCAACCCCGCGTCCTCGATAGCTACGCCAGCGGAGGCCACGGCGAACTGCGAGAACCGTGCCATCCGTCGCACTTCTCGTGTGTCGATATAGGTTTTGGGGTCAAAACCGGTCACCTCTCCGGCGATCTTGGAGGGGTACGCGTCGGTGTCGCACAGCGTCAACGGTCCGATGCCCGACCGACCGTTGATCAGGCCGTCCCAGTACTCGTCGACGGATTCGCCCAGTGGCGTCATCGCGCCCATACCGGTAACCACGGCTCTTATTCGATTGTTCTTCATGTAAGGACGCCTCAGATCAGAGATTCCCCAGGCGATCATTCTCGACAATTAGCTACATCATACCGCAACGGTCACCGCACTGGTTAGGGGCGCCGGCGCCAGAAATCGCCGATGATGAACGCAACGATGACGCGAGGCGGTCTACACCGCCGGGTCGGAGCGACCGGTTGGGCCGGTCAGATTAGGGTACATTTCGGGCGGAATGCCGTGCAGTTCTTCGGTGACCTCGGCGGCAACTGACAGCGACCCGGTACACAAAATCAGATCGCCAGACCCGGCAAGCTCAATCGCTGTGGTTAGGCCAACCCCGACCGATTCGGATTGACCGATCACCTCGAGGCCCGCATCCATTACGGACCGTGCCGCAGCCTCGAGTTGACCCGAGCGCGGGTGCCTCGACTTGACGACCACCACCCGCGGCGCCAAGGCAGCGAGTTCGGCCAGCATCCCTTGGGCGCTGTGCCCTCGGAGAGCCGCATAAACCAACACGACGCGGTCGAATTCGAAATAGTCCCGGACGGCTCCGACCAACCGGCGCATGGAGTACGGATTATGCGCGCCGTCGATGACGATTCTGCGCCCGTTGCTCTCCTCGGTCTGAAACCTGCCCGGCCAGTCGACGTTTCGCAGTCCTGCCGCGATGTGCGCTTCGGTCAGCGACGTCCCGCAATCGGCCAGCGTTTCAACGGCGGCCACGGCAGTCGCTGCATTTTCCAACTGATAATCGCCGAGAAGGGGCAGCCACAATTCGTATTCGCCTCGCAACCCCTTCACAACGAACGATTGGCCGTTGAGATCGGCTGTGCTTTTGGTCCAGCTTAGCCTGTCTTGCACCTCGACGATGGCAGAGCCATTTTCTTTGGCGGCTTTTCGGAAGACACTGCGAGCGTCGGCTTCTACCTGTGGCGCGACGACTACCGGCGCCTCCGGCTTGATGATCCCTGCCTTTTCGACAGCGATCTTCTCGATCGTTCCGCCCAACGTGCCCACGTGGTCCAGACTGATCGACGTGATCACCGACACCGCTGGAGTGAGGACGTTCGTCGAATCCAGCCTCCCGCCGAGGCCCACCTCAATGACCTGGAAATCGACCGCGGCCTGCTTAAAGTGCACGAACGCCATTGCCGTCATGAGCTCGAAGAAAGTGACGCCGCCGTATCCGCCGTCCGCTCCGACGCGCTGGACGGCCGGCCAGACCTGCTGAAGCAACGCCGCGTACGTCTCTTTGGCTATGGGCTCCAGACCGATCCGGATTCGCTCCACGACGCTATGCAGATGGGGCGATGTGAAGAGGCCGACCTTGTATCCGGCAGACAGGAGGATCGATGTCACCATCGCGGCGGTGCTGCCTTTGCCCTTCGTCCCGGCCACATGCACGGTCGACACACCTCGGTGGACGCCGCCCAGTTCTTCGGACAGCAGGCGCATTCGCTCGAGATGAAACCCCGAATGACCGGGATGGTGGGTGGATCGTTCGAAGTCAGCCAACCCCATCGCCAGCTCTACAGCGGCGTTGAATGAGATCGGCGTGGTGTGTTCTCCGGAGTGTTCGAGTTTTCGGCGTGCCATTGGAAGATTTGCGGGAGTTAGCCTGAGTCGAATCATCGCGGCCCGGGTGTCTGCATCCGGGAAATCGACGGCTATTCCCAGTGAAAAAATCCGTCTGCCGCGCACAGGCATGTTCAAAACGTTTTAGTCGACATCTACTTTATCGCAATATCGGACCGATGAGTAGATTTGGCGGTTCCCGTTTCAACATTCCCGATTGGCAAACGCGAGCTGACGTCACGCGGCCTTGTGGCAGGACCCAGCTAGAACCTGAGCGACCCGATCCCGTCCCGAACAGACACTCTGACGCCGAACGGCCGCGAGAGCCTGTCCATGCGGTCCAGTGTCTTCTTGATCAAGGCGCCTGAAGCAAGCACGGGCCGTCCTCGTTGGGACCTCGGTTGACCGTGCCCGAGATCTATCGGATGAAGCGTGATGCCAGACAGGTCCCCGTTCTTGTACTCGCAACGGGCGACGACACTCTCCCAAAAGATGGAGCTGCCCGGAAATCCGCGCGTGTCCCCTTGGCTGCGCGCATCGTAGAAGTCCGCGGGAGTTGCCGCATGGTCTAATTTGACGGATTCGTAGTTGTACGACGGCTGCCAACGGACCGTTTCGTTCTGGAAGACAAAGTTGCCCAGGCTATAGAAGATGGGCTTGCCCCGATAGACTTCGATTCCCCTAGTCACATGGGGACCATGGCCAAAGAAGCCATCCGCTCCGGCGTCGATGCATGCTCGCGCGAAGGTGAGGAGAAATTCCGGAGGTTCGTCGCGAGTCGCCCCGCTCTCGTGGCAATGGAACGCGACGAAGACCCAGTCCGCCATTCGGCGGGCGTCCCGCACCCATTTGAGGTTCTCGTCCATGTCCCTCTGGTTGGGTTTGGACGTCTGTTTGAACTCCTCGCCGACATCGAATCTCCCGCCCATGAACCCCATCTCGGTGTCGGTGTCTTTTTTCATGGCGCCCGCGGGACGAAACCTGCGCTGCGCCGCGTTGCTGGCCTCGAGCCCGAGCTCTCGACTGATCCGCCTCAGTTGATCGAAAGCGGTCCGATCGACAGTGTGAGTCGCCGAGAACCGCACGCCGTTCAAACCGGGACGCCCCTTCAAATCGGGGCGCTGATCGAGTGCGCGTCCGGCCTCATGAAACGTGGACGATGCGGAAATCAGCGCAACTCGACCCTTTGGCGTGTCGAGGTACGCTGGTGCGCGGGCTTCGCTCAAGTTGCTGCCCGTGCCGGCGTGTGCAAGCCCAGCCGAGCGTAGGTTCTTCAGGTTGTCAGCGACGCCGCCCTCGCCGTAGTCGTAGCTATGGTTGTTGGCGGTGGAGACGATGTTGATCCCTGCCCATTGGAGCTCTCCGATATTCCGAGGCTCGGATGCGGTGAACGTCCCTCCCGCCATGCCAGGGGAGTTCTCGTACTCGTGCATGAGCATTTCCAGATTCGTATATCCGACATCGGCCTGTCGGAACAATTCGACGAGTGACATAAACTGAGGCTCCCGGAAAACCGAGAGCCTCCGCGTAATCATCGTGTCGCCACTGGCCACGAGGGTCAGGTCTCCGGATTCAGCTTCGTAGACCAATCATGCCTCCAATGCCTATACGGTGTGCGACGCTTCCGCTCCTTCGTCCGAAGATCGTTGCGCATATTCGGTTGCCAGGATCCCCATGACAACCGAATCGAAACGTGATCCTTCGTGCGGTCTGCTCTTTCGGAGCGTGCCCTCGTGGACAAATCCCAGATGTTCGAAGAGCGCGTGCGCTGCCGTATTATACTCGGGGATGTCCACCCAAACACGGTAGAGTTGGAATTCGCCGAACGCCAGCTCCAGAGCCGCGCGAGCCGCGGCCGTGCCGTAGCCATGGTGCCACATGTCCTTGCGGCCCACCAAGACCGACAGCTGGCCGTCGCCCAACGCTTCCTCAAGCGCTATGTGGACTTCGCCGATGTGCTCTCCTCCGTCGGTGTATATCGACAGAGTTTTGTGTTCGGGATCTTCGAAGACTCGTTCGAACTCCTCATCGGACGCCTGTTCCATCTCAATTGGGTGGTATCCGAGATGCGCCGGTTCGCCATAAGAATATCGCCCGAACCAATTGTCCGACACCTCGTCGTCTTCAAGCCACCGCCTGATGCGAGACACGTCCTGCCTGGTCACAGGCGCGAGGACTACTTTCTGCTGGGGCATGGCAACCTCCTCACACAGAATGAAACGTACGTTTGGCCCGCCAACGACAATCTTGATAAGACTATTATCAGATTCGGTGGAAATTATCCACCAACGCTCGCAGCCGCACGACAGTTGCCCGACGCGTTCACCCTTAGTATGATTGGGGCGCATCAACAAGCAGATGGGCGCGTCGACGGTTCAGCCTGACTGGTGGTTGTTCGCGACACGGAGCGCGACTGCCGCCGCAATTCTGTCGCAGGATACGATGCGGCGGCGGTTCATTGGGCCGACGGTCGCGGCGGGTCCGTCAAACATGCCTATCGCCAATTCTCAAACCTGACGAACGAGACTGAGCGCAAGCGTCAGATCGCGCCCAACCGAAACCCGCCTGAGCGGCCCCGAAACGATCGTTTAGGAGATACGCAATGCCAATCGAAACGGTCATCCAACAGGCCAAAGAGTACATGTCGGCCGAAGGCATCTCCGGATGGCTGTTGTACGAATACAAAGGGCTCAATCCGGTATTCTGGGATACGATTGGTCCTGTTTCGAACGTCACCCGACCGTGTTGGTTTTGGATACCGGCCGAAGGCGAACCGCAACTTTTGGTTAGCTTCGTCGACCAGGGGCGTTTCGCTCACGTCGGAGTCGACACGATTACATTCGTGAACCGGCAGCAGATGACCGCCCGTCTCCGCGAGGCGCTGACCGACGCCGTGAAGATCGCGATGGAGTATTCGCCGTTAGGCGCGCTGCCCCGGGTATCCAGAGTCGACGCGGGCACGTTGGAGTTCGTGCGCCAGCTCGGAGTCGACGTGGTGTCGTCGGCTGACCTGTTGCAATTCGCCAGTCAACGCTGGAATGACGAGCAACTACAGACGCACCTAGTCGCCGCTGAAAAACTGAGCCAAATCGTCCTTGAAGCGTTCGACCACATAGGCGAATCGCTGGCGTCTGAGATCACGGAGTACGACGTAGCCGAGTTCATTCGTGGCAGGTTCCGCGACGAGGGATTGCTCGTGACCGACGGGCCTACGGTAGCCGTGAACGAACACGCGTCGGACCCGCACTTCGAACCAACTGAGGAAGGATCGTCCGTCATCAAATCGGGCGACTGGGTGCTGATCGACCTTTGGACGCGCCTCCCGGGCGATGAGGCCATGTTCGGAGACATCACCTGGACCGCGTACGTCGGGGACACCGTGCCCGCCAAGCACCGTGAGGTCTTCGACGCGGTGATCGATGCCAGGGACGCCGCTTTGGCTGAACTCGAGAAAGCGCATCGGGAAGGCCACACCGCCGAAGGGTGGGAGTTGGACAAAATCGCCAGGGAGCACATCACGAGATCGGGATACGCCGAGTTCTTCAATCACCGCCTGGGGCACAGCCTGGGCCGTGAAGTCCACAGCAACGCGGTCAACCTCGACGGCTGGGAGACGCACGACACTCGCAAAGTGATCCCCGGCATCGGCCTTACCATCGAGCCCGGGATCTACCTGCCAGAGTTCGGCGTGCGGTCCGAGATCGACGTTTTCATGGCAGACGACGGGCCGCGCGTTACCACCGAGGTGCAGCGCGAGATCGTACTGATCCGGGCGTGAGCGACCGGCAGCCGAAAACGTTAACGCCTGGACGCGACCATCGTGCTTTGGCCGATAAGCTCAGCCTCCGCCATCCGCCATCTGGGTGGCGGTTTTGGGCAGTTTGAGCCGAGATAGGGCGAGCGCGGCTACCATCGTGACGGCGCCGCCGTAAGAGAACACGATGTTCGTTCCGTAGTTGTCAGCGATGAGCCCTGCCAACACGGGCGACATCGTTCCCAAAAAACTGGCGCCGTATATCAGCGACACCACGGTCGACTGAACCTCACCGCCAGCGATGTCCATTGCCGCCGCGATGAAGATCGTGTGCAGCGAGTACAGGAACGCGCCAAGCCCCAGAATCGTCAGCACGAGCTGTACGCCCGGGTCGGCAAACGTCAGGGCAAAGAAGAGAATGCTCATCACCATGAGTGCGGGTACGATAACCACCTTGCGCCCGAACCTGTCCGAGAAATGCCCCATCGCAGGTTGCGCAAAGATTCCGACGAACTGTGCCATCGCCAGATACATCGCCACTTTGCCCGCTGAGAATTCGAGGTCTTCGCGCAGATAGACTGGCAGGAAGACCACGATGGCGCTCTGTCCCATGCTGCGCAGGGCAGTGATGAGCACCAACACCACCAACGGACCCTTCTTGAGCAACGCCGCGATCGACCGGAAGTAAGCTCCTGTCGAAGCGGTTCCGGGCACTTCCCCGGGCACGCTGCGCATCATGCTCCACAGCAGGAACCCCGCCAAAATGGCCGGGAACATGCTCACCTGCAGGACGTGCCTCCACATGAGGATCGTAAGGGCGCTGGCGGCAATCAAAGGCCCGAGAACCTCGCCAATGCTGCCGCCTGTCCCGTGCAGCGATATCGCAAACCCGCGCTTGTCCGGAAATCGCCTGGACAGGGCGCCGATTGCCGGCGGATGATACATGGACGGGCCGATTCCCACCAACAGCATGGCGCCGAGCATCGTCCAGTAGTCGGGCGCCGATCCCGCTACGAAATATGCGATGCCCATCAGCGTCATCGAGATGCCCAGCATCAACGGAGCGCGGTTGGCGAACCGGTCGCCGAGGTAACCGGCCGCCACGGTCGTTGTCCAGCCCATGAGTTGCCTGGAAAATGCGAGGGTGCCAAATTGGGTGGCGCTTAACGCCAACCCCAACTTGATCTCCGGCAGCAATATCGACTGCAATCCGGAGTTGTAAATGTGCTTTATCGCGTGGCCCAACACCACGATGGCGGCTAGCTGGTTTCGTCCTCTTTTTTGCTCCTGCGTGACAAACGTGGCTTCCATCTATTGCATCGTCCTCCGATTATCGCAAACGCTGATTCATGGCATAACTGTCGAGGTCCTCTTCTGGAATCACGGCCGCAATCGCCCGGCCGACAACCTTCGGCGTCGCTCAGGATGAGACAGCACTCACGAATACGAGAAGAGAGACAGACGCCGTTTGGGGACGGCCCATGACGCCAAGCCTGGTTTCGGCCCAGGCGATTATATGCGTCGAGGATGGCAAACACAACGCGAGGCGTCAGCGGGCAGCGGTTCGTCAGCTCGGAGGGAGTCCGTGGGACGAAGGCAAAAATGCGCACTCGCTGTCCACGGTGGGAAACCAAGACAGATCAGTTTCGGGCTGGAAGGCATGTCGCCGTCCGAAATGCTTCCGAACGTCACAAATCGAAGTTGAACGCCTCAGTCCATGCGAGCCCCGCCGTTGACATTTATGGCTTGGCCTGTGATGTTCTCGGCAAGGTCGGAGGCCAAGAAAACGGCAAGATTGCCGATGTCTTCAGGCGTCTGCTCACGACCGAGAGGAATGCGCTCGGCGACGGTGCGCTCGAATGCCTTTCGTGGACTCAAGCCCTTGCTGGCTGCATCGTACTTAGTCTGCCGCGTCGCGATCCGCTCCCACATCGGCGTCCACAGCAGTCCGGGACAGATGGCGTTGACGTTGACATTGAATGGAGCAAGTTCAAGCGCAGTCGCTTGCGTCAGGCTTATTACGCCTGCCTTGGAGACGTTGTAAGGAGGATTTCCCGGGCTGCCCTGTCTGCCGGCGACGGATGCAATGTTTACGATCTTGCCGTAATTTTGCCTTCGCATGTGCCTCGACACTGCGTTGGTTGCGTTCGCGACCCCTTTGACGTTCACCGCGTAGATGGTGTCCCAGTCCCGATCGTTGGGCCGGCCGCGGGTCTCCCAGCCTCGTGCTCCGATGATGCCCGCGTTGTTAACCAGGATGTCCAGTCGCCCGAATCGGGCCACGGCGCCTCGGGTCATTCTGTCAACCGACGACTGGCGTGTTACGTCGACGGCGATCGGCTCAGCCTCGTGACCGTCCGCGTTGAGATCCTCTGAAACGTGGACCGCGTTGTCGATGGCAACATCCGCCACAATAATCCTGGCCCCATGCTCAGCCATCTTTTCGGCGATAGCCCGACCGATGCCTCGCCCCGCCCCCGTGACAACAGCGACCTTGCCATTCAAGTCCATCCGGCGCCTCCGTTCTTAAATCGGAATTTCGATATCGATCTCCACGGGGATTATATCATCCCGTAAAACCCCAATAACCCACGCACATTCATGTATATCCGTGGCGTCAACACAATAGTTGCCCATTCTCGCGTCAGTGTATCTGGGTCCCTTTGTTCGTGTCTAGGACCATCGAAAACGGACCGATTGTCATCGGACCAAAACGGCGGTCGATGGACGTTCCTAACCGTCTGGGGTTACACGCCAGATCGAGACCTTCTCTGTCATGTCGCGCCGGCGATTTCTTGCAATTCGGAGAGGCGACCCAGGTTCTGTCAACGCCTCTTGGCGCTCTGAGAAATCGTGCTAGAATGGGTTGCCTATTGATCGGTGCTGCCTGGAACATCGGTGGCGTCACGCCGGAATGCCGAAACCGACGTGCTTGACCCGGTCGATTTTCGGCCATCCTTCCGGCGAACAACGAGGTTGCCATGATACACATGAGGGACGCTATGCGCGCGGTCTTGAGCCACAGACGAGGCGACGTGGTCCTTGCGACGGAGACATCCGTGGGCGCTTGGTCCGACGTCTCGTCCGACGTCACGTTGGACCTGGCAGTGCCGGCGATGAGCAAAGGCTCGTCAATCGCCCTAGGCGTCGCTCTGGCCCAACCGGAGCGACGAGTCATCCTTTGGGACGGTGACGGCAGCCTGCTAATGAACTTGGGTTCGATAATCACGGTTGCCGGCAAAAGCCCGGCGAACTTCTACCACATCGTGGTCGACAACGGCGTCTACGCGATGACCGGAGGCCAACCGGTGCCGAACGCCGGAAACCTCGATTTTCAGGGAATGGCCAAGGCGGCTGGATATGCGCGAACCTTCGAATTCGACGACCTCGAAGACTGGACCAGTGAAATCGGCTCCGTCCTGGAAGAAGAAGGCCCTGTCTTGATCGTCATGAAGACGGTCCCCGAGCCCACCGACTGGAAGGTCAATCCTCCGCCTCCTGAGCGGCCACTTCGCGAGGCAGGTCGCACGGCCCACCAAGCCATGGCGTCGGAGGCATGAGCATGCCCGATCTTTCGATCGATCAAGTCCACAAGATGGCCAAGGCAGCCGGTTTGGAGTTGGACGACGCACGGGCGACCACGATCGCCTCCCGTCTCTCCGCCGTCAGGGCAGAACTGAACAGCATCCCGTCGGAGAGCCTGATGGCGGTCGAACCCGCTTCGTCTTTTACGCTGTCCCGCGAGGAAAGTCCGCCCGCCGAATAATCGCCAACGGAGTCGTTCTGGCGTGACGTTCGCTGTCCCGCATCCATTACGCGAGGTCCGCTTCGGCAGTCGGCGGTCGGCCGTCGAGCGCAATAGCGAACAGCGATTTCTAGCCGAGAAAGGCAACCATGAACCTCCCCGAACTGCATGAGATGAGCATCGCTGAGTCGTCGGACCTGATCCGCGCCCAACAGCTTTCCCCTGTTGAGCTGACCCAGGCGTATCTGGACAGAATCGAAGCCCTGAACGCAAACCTCGGCGCCTTCATAACGGTCATGGGCGAGTCTGCTCTTGCCCAGGCGCGAACGGCAGAAGCAGAGATCTCGTCGGGCCGCTACCGAGGGCCGATGCACGGCATCCCCGTGGCAGTCAAGGACATCATTTCGACCAGGGGCGTCCTGACATCCGCCGGGTCCAAAGTGCTGGCCGGGAACATCCCGGACCATGATTCCACACTGATCGAGCGACTGGACAACGCGGGCGCCCCGTTGCTCGGGAAACTGAACCTCAGCGAGTTCGCGATAGGCGGCACCATCGACCATCCCTACGGAACGCCACGCAACCCGTGGAACACAGGTCACTCGGCGGGCGGCTCCAGCAGCGGTTCCGGAGTGGCCGCGTCCGCCGGTCTCGCCGCTGGAACTTTGGGATCGGACACCGGCGGCTCGGTCCGCGGTCCCAGCTCATTCTGCGGCATCGTGGGCATCAGGCCAACCTACGGTCGAGTCACCCGCCACGGCGTCGTGCCGATGTGCTGGCAGATGGACACGATCGGCCCCATGACCAGAACGGTCAAGGACTGCGCACTGATGCTGCAGGTCATCGCCGGACGGGACGACAGAGACTCCTCATCCAGCAACGAGCCCGTGCCCGATTATGCATCGGATCTCAACGAATCCATCGGAGGAATGCGGGTCGGCCTGCCCCGTGAAATGTTCGATTTCACGGACCTGGACGACGAAGTCAAAACGTCCGTCGAGACCGCCGTTTCCGTGTTCGGTGAGCTTGGCGTCACATCTGACGAGATCACGCTCCCAACGTCGGCGCAGAGCGGCGCGGTGTTCGTTTCGATCGCGGACGTGGATTGCGCCAGCTTCCACTCCGAGTGGCTGAAGACCCGAGGCGAGGATTACGACTGGAGCACACGAACTCGGTTGGAGTCCGCCACCCTAACTCCGGCAACCGTGTACATCCGCGCGCAGCGGGCACGAGAGCTGATTCGTCGCGAGCTGCTGCAGGCCCTCGATCGCTATGACGTCATCGTCCTGCCTTCGAGCCCAACCGCATCGCCGCCGATAGCCCACGCCACCGGATCGCCGGGCGGCTACTATCAGGGCCGCGTCGATCTGGGTCGGCGACGATACACGAGCCCTGCCGCTCTGGCCGGATTGCCCGCGATCTCGGTCCCGTGCGGCTTCACGGCCGGCGGCCTGCCGGTCGGCATGCAGATCATCGGTCGCCCCTTCGCCGAGTCAACCCTGTTCCGCGTAGCCCACGCCTACGAGCAGGCAACCGTCTGGCACACACGGCGGCCTGCCGTCTAGCCTGACCCTTTACCCAAGCAACCCGCAGCCTGTAACCTTGTAGCTGTACTTGTACGGGGTGTAGCGCAGCGGTAGCGCGCCTGTTTTGGGAACAGGAGGTCGGCGGTTCGATCCCGCCCACCCCGACCAGGCACAATCCACGCCTGGGCGAATGCACCTGTCTCAAGGCCAAAACAGGTCTTTGACAGCAACATTGACAGCAACCCGGTTCCAATTGTCGCAGTTCGCTGTCGGATTTCTCGCAAAGCTGCCGCCGCCTGAATCTCACCGGCAATCTGTCGAGGGCATGCCCCTGACGGCACAGGCTTCGGCGAAAGTCCCGATCTGCCAGCCCCGTGGCGCGAGCGGTGATTACGTGAGTCTCACGTGCACGCAATCTTCATCGAGGCCACCCCGTCGGTTGCGAAAGGGGTCCCGCGAGAGGGGACTCAAGCAGCCGCCAACTGACACATTGCAGTAAAATCGGACTGCGATGGTCTTCCTGGCATGCAACACCCGCATCCAGCAATCGCCACGTAGGCGCTTGCAGTGGCACCCGTCGGCATGAACCGCAGCGGGGAGTAGACCAACAAGATGTCGGGGAGATTCCAGGCGACTGCATTGCTGTTGACAGCGCTGACCTTGTTGTCGATGAGTGAAGGCGGTTGGCCGTTCGATTGGGAGACCGCAGCAGATGCTACTCGACCACCAGATGACCCTGCGGGACCCGGACACCCGCCTGGACAAGGCGACGATGGAGTTGTATAGGGCCATGCGCGCTTGGTATCAGGGCGAGATGACCACGAAGGAAGTCGACGACGGTCGCTGGCGAGGAGGGGGAGGAAATCTCCACGGGCGACGAAATGAAGACCGGATTGGCAGCGACACGCAACCGGGCGCAGGTTAGCACGGAGGGGGGTGATATGCAGGTTCGACACCGCTCTGAACGAGATTACACGCAACCTGCATGCTATGATCAATACATGACCACGACCGCTGAGAACAGCACCGGAACAACGAAAGTGGTTGGCCGTCCTTTCCCCAAAGGCGTCACCGGCAACCCCGGTGGCAGGCCCAAGGGTTTGGCTAGCATCATCAGGGACCGGACGTTCGACGGCCAGGAGTTGGTCGATTTC
>DCWO01000147.1:0-416 GCA_002328865.1 Dehalococcoidia bacterium UBA2160
CGTGATCGTGTGGGTAGATTTTGATGGTTTCATAGGGGCGGTAGGGTGGAGGTGAGGATTTTCAGACGCAGATATTCCTCGTCACGTAATCCATAGGCCCTACGCTGTATGACCCGGATCTTGTTATTCAACCCCTCTACATAACCGAGCGAAACTTTGTTCTCCGGCAGACAATAGGCAGCGATCCCGTCCCAATGACGCTCGATCATCTCAGTGAACTTCTCATAGGGCTTCAACCGTTGCCATTTCAGACTCGCACGCCAGTTCTCGAAGAACCGCCGAGCCCAACCTTCGCGTTGGTAGTCCCACAGTTGCCCGAACGATTCCTTGAGCAGGTAAGCCGTGTTCAACCGTTTGTTGGCGGCCAACAGGGTCTTCAAGGCTCGTCGGCCGTCGCGCGTCAGGTTCTCGCGCCG
>DCWO01000147.1:740-928 GCA_002328865.1 Dehalococcoidia bacterium UBA2160
GACAGCAGCGTGTATTTCTGTCCCTTGATGAAACGTCGGTCCTTGCCGCTGAGACGGGCGTATTCACGGCGGCGCACTTCATCGAGTGCCTTGCCGAGGTGGCGCATGATATGGAACTTGTCGAACAAGATGGCCGCTTGCGGTGCCGCGCTGGCGGTCGCCTTACGAAACGGCTTCCACATGTCCAT
>DCWO01000147.1:968-3256 GCA_002328865.1 Dehalococcoidia bacterium UBA2160
CTAACGCCCGGGGTATCCTTCCTTGAGCAGACATGCAGTGTTGATCCGCTTATTGGCCGCCAGCAGCGTTCTGAGCGCGTGGCAACCTTGTTCTCCCAACACGAAAGCAACATGTATTTCTGTCCCTTGATGTAGCGCCACTTATTGCCCGACAGCCGCGCGTACTCGCTCTTTCGTACCTTGTCGAACACCTCGCCCAAATGGCACATGATATGGAACTTATCAAACAGGATAGCTGCATTGGGCGCGTGGACCTTAGTGGCATAACGAAACGGCTTCCACATGTCCATCACTGCGAGCCGCACACCCTTGCAGCGCTTCTCCCCGAGAAAGGCGTAAAACTGTTGGAGGCTTGCCTGGGAGCGGTCTTCACCGCCGAACCAGATCGGACGCTCACGGATGAGATCGCTGACCACGATGCGATAGACATGGCGTTTGCGGATCGAGAACTCATCGATGCCGATCACCTTCGGGGCCGCCACGGGCGAGCGCTCGAGCTGCGTGCGCATATACTGCTTCTCCAGCTCCTTGACCGTATGCCAGTCGAGCTTGAGCTCCTCGGCCACCGCCTTGATGGACGTACTTGCACAGCGCCGCCCTACGTACCAGGCAAACCGCTTGGTATACAGCGGATTGTCGGCAATCCAATCCAGCTCTTCACGTTTCACCTTGCCGCACTGTCGACAGGCCACGCGTCGGACCTCGAACTGCAGATACACCCGTGTGTCGCCGCAGGACAGATCCCGTACCCGGCGCGTGCGGCGGTCGTACCAACTGCGATGTGCCGTGGCGCACACTCCGCACCGTGTTTTTTTGAGCGCCGTTCAAGGGTAACGATGCGTGCCTTCGGATCGCCGAAGATCCCGCGCACCGTGGCTTTGGGACGAAAGCCGGGGAACGTATATGAGTCGGTGAGCCGACGACGTCGCTTACGTGATTTGGCCATGGGGTTATCATGCCAGAAATGCTGGACCCTGCGACCCGCTCGAAACTCAGTAATAGCGCGCCTTGTGGCTTGATCAGAACGACGAAATTACCCATACGACTTCACGAAGACCCTTGTTATTTTACTCCAGCTTATTGAAGACAGTTTTCGATATATCCCACCCCAAGATGTCTTCAGGAATGGGTAACAGGCTTGTGGAGTTACCCCGCTTTAGTGGACACCTAAGAAGAGGCGACAATGTCGTCGGAGGAGGTGTTCATCATGTCAAGAAAGCGACGTTCATTCACGGATGAGTTTAAAGCGGAAGTGGTCAATCTGATCGCTGAACAAAGACGTCCAGTACGACAGGTCTGCCAGGAGCTGGACCTGACAGAGTCATCGGTTCGGCGCTGGGTGCAGCGCGTGGAGATCGATGCGGGTCATGGAGCGGAGGGCGCGTTGACGACAGCGGAACGAGAGGAGCTACGCCGGCTACGACGGGAGGTCAAAGAAGTTCGCATGGAGCGTGACCTGTTAAAAAAGGCGACGGCCTTCTTCGCGAAAGAGTCGAGCTGAGGTATCGATTCATGGACGCGGAGAAGGCGAACTTTCCGGTGACGCTGATGTGTCGGGTGTTGGAGGTATCTCGTAGCGGTTACTACGCGTGGCGTTGTCGCAAGCCGTCGGCGCGTGCTCAGGCCGACGAGGCATTGAAGAGGCAAATTCAAGCGATCCATGAGCGAAGTCGCGGGACGTACGGGGTGCCGCGGGTGCATGCGGAGCTCGAGGCGTCGGCTATTTCAGTGAGCCGCAAGCGAGTGGCACGGTTGATGCGCGAGCTGGCTCTTCAGGGCGTGAGCCGTCGCAAGGGCACACGAACGACGAGGCGAGACCGCCAGGCGAGGCCGGCACCAGACCTGGTTGAACGCAATTTCAGTGCTGCTGCGCCCGATCGGCTCTGGGTGGCCGACATCACCTTTGTCCCGACCTGGGCCGGCTTTTTGTTCCTGGCGGTCGTGGTCGACGCGTTCAGCCGCCGGGTGGTCGGTTGGTCGATGGCCAGTCACATGAGGACGTCGTTGGTGCTCGATGCGCTCAACATGGCGTTGGCACAACGCCGTCCCGAGGAGGCGGTGATCCATCATTCCGACCAGGGCACGCAATATACCTCGATCGCGTTTGGCAAACGGTGTCGAGTGATGAATGTGCGACCTTCGATGGGCTCGGTGGGCGATTGTTATGACAACGCACTGTGCGAGAGCTTCTTCGCGACACTGGAATGCGAGCTCATTGACCGGTGTACCTTTCGAACGCAGGCCGAAGCACGTTTGGCCATCTTCGAGTTCATCGAGGGCTGGTACAA
>DCWO01000147.1:3565-3903 GCA_002328865.1 Dehalococcoidia bacterium UBA2160
AGTTCATCGAGGGCTGGTACAATCTGCATCGTCGCCATTCATCGCTGGGGTATGTGAGTCCGCAGGTCTATGAACGTGGATCGCTCAACCACGTGCCGGTGCAATGATCGCGTTTGCGGACACATTCCAGGGGTACTCCGGGTATGGGTCGGATCGAGATCGTCGTTCCAGGGGCATCCTGGTCGGTCACTTTTTGACCAAACGCTGGACACACACCTGGATCGTGCCCAACATCGATTTCTCTTTCACGGATAAGGATCCAAAGAAGAACTGATCAAAACTCAATTAACCTGTCCACCAAACCGGGGTAAGTCCAATGTGGCCGCGGCGGCGAGAGA